>NZ_CP019445.1:2478398-2788198 GCF_001975225.1 Kosakonia cowanii JCM 10956 = DSM 18146
TCGGCTTTTCGATGAGATGGCGCAGTATGGTATTCAGCCGCTCATCACCCTTTCACATTATGAAATGCCCTTTGGTCTGGTGAAAAAATATGACGGCTGGAGCAGCCGGCAGGTTATCGATCTTTTTGAACGTTACGCCCGCACGGTGTTTACCCGTTATCGTCATAAAGTGAAATATTGGCTCACCTTTAACGAGATCAATATGGCGCTGCACGCCCCTTTTACCGGCGCAGGTTTGATGGGAGAGCGCAGCAAACAGGAGATTTATCAGGCGCTTCATCATCAGCTGGTCGCCAGTGCGCGGGCCGTCAAAGCGTGTCATGACATTATCGAGGAGGCGAAGATTGGCTGCATGCTGTTGGGGGCGGTGCGCTACCCGATCAGCTGTAAACCGGAGGATCTGTTGCAAGCGCAGCAGGAGAACCGCGAGTGGCTTTTCTTCGGCGATGTTCAGGCGCGGGGTGAGTACCCGGCGTGGATTGCGCGCTATTTTCGTGAAAATGGCATTACGCTGCGTGTGACACCGCAGGACAGGGAAGATCTCAAAGAGACCGTCGATTTTATCTCCTTCAGCTATTACATGAGCAGCTGCGCCGCGGCCAGGCCCGATCTCTATCAACGCGGTCACGGCACGCTCCTCAAAATGATCCCCAACCCCTTTCTCTCTGCGTCGGAGTGGGGGTGGCAGATCGACCCTAAGGGTCTGCGTTTTCTGCTCAACGAACTTTACGATCGCTACCGCAAGCCGCTCTTTATCGTGGAGAACGGCATTGGGGCGAAAGATGTGCCGGAGCTGAATGGCTCAATTGAGGATGACTATCGCATTCACTATCTTCACGCCCACCTGCTGGAGGTTCGCGAGGCGATTGAAGATGGCGTTGAACTGCTTGGTTACACCTGTTGGGGGCCGATAGATCTGGTCAGCGCCGGAACGGGGCAGATGTCAAAACGCTACGGCTTTATCTACGTCGATCGCGATGATGGCGGTAACGGCAGCCTGAGGCGTCAGCGCAAGAAGAGCTTTTACTGGTATCGCGATGTGATCCACAGCAACGGCGCCACGCTGAGTGAGCCGATTTAATCCATAACCCTTATTACGCTACAAACGGTCATCGCTGCATGCGATGGCCCTTTTGCTCACTCGTCAACGGACAGCGGCGACAAACGACGTTTCAGGTTGTTTGATAAAACGGAAGAAGAAGAATGAATAGCACGGTTCTGGCAGACAATATTCTGCGGATGGTGGGGGGCGAAAGTAACGTCGTAACGGTAATCCATTGCGCGACGCGCTTACGATTCACCGTTATCGATAATCGCAAAGTAAAACTGGCGGAGCTGAGGGCGCTGGATGGCGTGCTCACCGTCGTGTGTGAGGGCGATCGATTACAGGTCGTGATTGGCAATCGCGTAGCAAAAGTGTTCCACGCCCTGAGCGTGCGTTGCGGTTTAATCAGCACTGAAAAAAAGCGCGGGCAGCATGAAAGGGCGGGTTGCGCGCAACTGATGAGATGGAGCGATGGTCTGGCCGATATAACGATGCCGCTTCTGGGTGTCATGATGGCCGCAGGGATCCTAAAAGGCATTCTTATTATGTGTGTCGATGCCGGATGGTTGAACCCTGGCAGACAACGCGCCGCGACCCTGTTTGCCATTGCCGAAAGCCCTTTTAACTTTCTGCCGCTATTTCTCGCTATCCTCTGCGCGCGTAAATTTAAAGCCAATCTCTTTATTGCCGTCGCGATGGCGGGCGCTTCTCTTTCGCCGCTGGGCATGGGGATTTCGGCAGGCGGGCAGCAAGAGGCTTTTTCAGGGCTACCGTTCAGGTTGATGAATAGTAGCGGTGCGGTGATCCCGGTTATAGTCGGCGTCTGGTTAATATCGCGCATTGAGCAGGTCATCGAGCGCTATGTTGACGCGGCAAAACGCGCGATAGTGACGCCCTGTTTCCTGTTGCTGATTATTGTGCCCTTAATCGTACTGCTTCTCTTTCCTGTGGGAGTGAGCATAAGCCAGGCAATTAGCGCGCTATTTAGCGCGCTTTATAACTTCAGCCCCATTTTTACCTGCGCGCTAATGGCGGCCGCCTGGCCGCTGCTGCTGATGTTAGGTCTGCACCAGGCATTTATTGTGCTTTTTATTAATGATATTTCGGTGATGGGGCAGAGTTTTTTGCTGGCGGCGTGCGGCCCGGCAATATTTGCCTGCTCTGCTATGTTGCTGGCGGTCAATCTGCGTAGCCGTAACAGTAAATTGAAAGCGTTGACCCGCAGCGCAATTATTCCTTCGCTTTTCGGTCTCAGCGAACCGGCTATTTATGGCGTAACGTTAAAACGTAAGAAAATGTTTTTATGCGTGCTGGTGGTGGCGGCTTTTGGCGGCGCAATGGTTGGCTACGGCAAAAATTCCGCTATCGCCATGGCAATGCCTGGGCTGCTGACAATCCCGGTTTTTTATGGCGAAGGCTTTATCACGTATATTCTTGCGTGCAGTCTCGCATTTGTAGGCAGCCTGGGATTAATCCTGCTGACAGGGATTGAGGAGAGTTCGCTACCGGTGAACTGGGGCGAATCCCCGGACCGGGAAAATATAGCAGTCAGGCGTCCTCCACCTGCCGCGAAACCGGTTTCTGATATTACAGAGCAAATTATCGCCCCGGTTTCAGGTGAAGTGATCTCACTTGCCCAGGTCAATGATGGGGTCTTTTCTACTGGCAGCGTTGGGCCTGGTTTCGCAATTATTCCCGATGAAGGACGCGTTTATTCACCGGTGGATGGTTATATCGCCAGCACATATGCCAGCAGGCATGCAATACGCATCTGCTCGGACGCCGGGGCAGAGATCCTGATTCACGTCGGGATTAATACCGTACAGCTGGCGGGGAAATATTTTTGCGTCGAGGTACAAACGGGAGAGGTGGTAAAACAGGGACAACTATTAATGACATTCGACCTGCTGGCTATTGCCGCTGAGGGTTATGACACGGTAACCCCCATCATCATCACCAATAGCGAAGCCTGGCGCTCATTAGGTGCCAGCGAAAAACCGCGCTCGCGTAGCGGTGAGCGAAGCTCTGCATTATCGATATAACGTTTTGACGGCAGGGATAGCGGAAGATCTACACAGGCGGTATTTATCACAACCCTGATAAAAGCTGGTGTGAAGCCGTATTTGCAAAGGAGATGAGGACGTTGCAGAGCAGATAAAAAAGAGGGCGATATTATTATCGCCCTGCCTTTTAGATGGAGAAGTCTTCCAGCTTTTTGCCTTCTTCCAGCGCCTTAGCGATGACTTTCGGCGTACGGCCCTGGCCGGTCCAGCTTTTTTCAGTACCGTCTTCGTCAATATACTTATATTTAGCAGGACGCGGTGCGCGAACAGATTTGGTTTTAGTCGCCTGACCTTTCAAAGAGGATAAAAGTTCGGTTGGGTCGATACCTTCATCCAGCAACTTCTGACGAAATGCCGCCAGTTTAGCTTCTTTCTCTTCCTGCTCTTTACGTAAAGAAGATTCTTCTTCGCGGCGTTCTTCTACAACCACGGACAATTTTTCAAGCATTTCTTCCAGCGTTTCGAGCGTAACTTCACGCGCCTGTACTCGCAGGGTGCGAATGTTATTTAACGATTTAAGTGCTTCTGACATGATGTCACTCCGTGTGCGGGTAAATGAAAATCGATCGGAATTAATTTTTAGTGATAAAGAGATAAAAATCAACTTAGGATTATGTGTTTTATCAAATAGCGTGAGGAAATTGCAACCCTTGATGTTAGGTAGCTCTGTTGCACTAAGAAATTTAGTAAGATCGCGGCCTGATAAAGGCAGGGTCATTTAAGGGTTATTTTTAACTTAAGCCCTGGTTGAAGCTTAAGCAGTATTAAGAAAATAGCTTATAGGTTAGAAGGACAGCGATTTCAGCGGCACTGTAGGATTACTTAAACATTGTGCGTGCGCTTTGTTCAACGACGTCGCAATAAGCGACAGAAAGTTTCACTTATATCCGCCGTAACTGAGAATATTCTCACTTAGCGGCAAAATCCCACTTTCAGATCTTTCTCCGCTGAGAAACAGCTCAGGTTAATGCGCAATAGACAGCACTAATACTTCACGCTGCCAGACTGGTGTTATTTGCTCGCCGCCGTTTAATCATCATTGCAATAAAGATCGCTATATGATTGCACCGATGCTGAAAAAATTTCAGGTGATCTTCTGCCTTGCGCTGGCGGTTAAAAAATGACTCGCGGCAATAATAACCCTCTCTGCGGCAGGATAACGTCCTCCTGCGCATCGCGATATATGTGCTTTTATCGCAAAATTGGAAAATTATTTTCAACTTAGCTTTCATAACGTTAACCAGACCATTGATTGCCTGAATATCGTTCAGCCTGCCGCTAACGGCACATCCCGCCAAAGACAAGCTATGGTAATTGGCTGACAGTTTCTTCTCTTTACTGCGCGCAAATGCTTGCAGTTGTGCAGTAAACGAAGCCGGAAAAGGATGAGATATGAGCAAATTATTTTCAGAAGTGACGCTTGGGCGTGTGACGCTCGATAACCGTATTGTGATCGCACCGATGTGTCAGTATTCGGCTGACGAAGGTAAAGCGACCGCCTGGCATCGCATTCATCTCGGCAACCTGGCGCTCTCGGGAGCCGGTCTGCTGATTATTGAAGCGACCGCCGTTGAGCCGGAAGGGCGCATTTCGCCTGAGGATCTCGGGTTGTGGGACGATGCCACCGAAGAGGCGCTGCGCGTGGTGCTGGACGATATTCGCCGCTATTCACCGATCAAAATCGGTATCCAGCTCGGTCACGCCGGGCGTAAAGCCTCTACCAGCGCGCCGTGGCTGGGCGGTAAGCAGCTTTCGCTGGACGAGGGCGGGTGGCAGACACTCTCCGCGTCTGCGCAGGCATATGACGAAACAGAACGCCCACCGCACGCGATGAGCAAAGCGGATCTGGCGCGCGTAAAGCAGCGTTTCGTCGACAGCGCGCTGCGCGCGGTGGAGCTTGGCATTGAGGTGATCGAGATCCATGCGGCGCATGGCTATTTGCTGCATCAATTCCTCTCTCCGCTCTCTAATGAACGCGACGATGAATATGGCGGCAGCCTTGAAAACCGCCTGCGTTACACCGTGGAAGTGTTCCGCGCGGTGCGCGAAGCGGTCCCGTCTTCCGTTGTGGTCGGGCTCCGCCTGTCGGCTACCGACTGGGTGGAGGGGGGCTGGGATATCGAGCAATCCGCAGCGCTCACCGCGCAGATTGAAGCGGTCGGCGGCGACTATGTGCACGTCTCCAGCGGCGGACTCTCTCCGTTACAGCAGATCAGCGTAAAAGCGGGTTACCAGGTGCCGTTTGCCAAAGCGCTGCGCGAGAGGACAAAGATGCCGGTTATTGCCGTAGGGCTGATCACCGAAGCAGAGCAGGCGGAAGCGGTTCTGCAACAAGGCGAGGCGGATCTGGTGGCGCTGGCACGCGGCATGCTTTATGACCCGCGCTGGCCGTGGCACGCAGCCGCAAAACTGGGTGGTGCCGTTAATATTGCGCCGCAGTATCAGCGCGCGGAGCCGCACGGTGTGAAAGGTACGGTGAAATAGAAACAAACAGGCGAGTTTGCCGCTGTGACAAACTCGCCTGTTGTGATTAATGGGCGTGGCTACACGCCTTTACTGATCAGTTCCGCGGCTTTGAGAAACACCTCTTCCTCAACGCCAATTCCCCGATCCCGCCCTTGCCGCTCAATTTCACGCACAATATTGTCCCGATTGAGAGGCTCGCGCGCCGCAACCAGGACAATCACCGCTGCACCAATGGCTAATCCAATGAGTCCCGTGTGCTCATCATTGAACTTCATACCCTGTCCTCCCTTCTTGCCCCTCCCAAAAATAGCACAACCTGCTTCATTTGTAGCCAGCCTGCCAGCAAGGGGCAAAAGAGGACGTTTTGAACTGCTCGCGTTTACGGGACAGGTTTAAAACAGCATCGCGTGCAGCAGCGTGCGCAGCAGAATACCCACAATCGCGCCCGCAAGCGCGAAGCGGAAGAGGCGTACAAAGCGGCTGGCGATACCGAGAAAAATCCCGATCCCCGGCAGATCGAGGGTTTGTACCAGAAAGCCTGCCGAGGCGTTAATCTGCGCCGCTGTCAGTTGGCCGTGCTGCGCCATTTCGGATGCAACACCAAAGTAAGCAGTACCGCCGGCCAGACATTTGGTCAGTGTAAGCAACACGTAGACCGTTGAGATGTGAAAGAAAGACATCAGCGGCGTCAGTAGCGACGTCAGCGCTTCCACCACGCCCGCTGCTTTTAATATGCCGACCACCGTCAGCGACAGCAGCAGCATCGGCAGTGAGCCAAGCGATAAGCGAATCGCATCCGCCCCTGCACCGTTAATCACCGCAATCAGCCCGGCACGCGACTTCTCCTGCGCAAGCTCGCCCTCTTCGTCACGCAGCGTGGCGCTGGAGAGCCTGCGCCCGGCAAGGTAGTAGGTAAACGACGAAGCCGCCAGCCCGCCAATCAGCGAAATGCCAATCGCTGCGCCCCAGTGCAGACCAAAGGGGGTGAGAGGGTAGAAGACATTGGCCTGGCCCATGGCAAAAACCATGGCCAGCGTCGCGGCGAGATGACGATCGGAGGTTCCGCGTCGCTCCATAATCGCCAGCGCGGCGAGCGGAGCAGCAAAGCTGACAAAGTTAAGCTGAATAAGGGCAAAAATGCCCATCCCGCTAATACCAAAAGGTTTGAGAGCCGGGGAGGTGAGACGGACAATCGCGTCCAGTACGCCCTTCTCCTCGAGGTACTTCATAATGATGAGCATCACCACCATGATCGGCAGCAGGGTATAAAGGGCAACATCTACGGATACCCGACCCGCCGACATGATGATTTCGATGATATTCATTAACTGCTCCGGTGAACTTGCGTGCCCGGCATTCTACACCCGCCAAAAGGCGAGCAGGATCACAAATTAAAGTGGTTGAACGGCAAATGATGCGCTGTATTGAATAACGCAGCCGGGAGACCTCTTAATATTAAACGCCCGGTGTAGCGTAGCCGCCCACAATAAACCAGGTCAGAAATGCCACGGCGACAATAAATACCAGCACGGGAAACGCGATACCAATTCTCATAAAGCCTCATTCAATTTTGCCAGCAGGGGGAGTGGAGGGCGCCGCATCGCCTGCGGCGGCACAACGTTAGCATAATTGGCCGGATAAGGCGGATAAAAATAGGGGGCTTCGTCAGCCATTAACGCGTCACGCCCGCATGTGTGGCGTGTTCACCGGCGGCAAAAAAGGTCTGGCGGCAGTAGAGTTGCAGCACTTTCTCTTCGGGGATCAGGTAGCCTTTACCCTCGACGCGCAGAATAAAATCCTCAGGCAGATGAAATGCCGCCAGTTTACGCTTCAGGTTATTCATCACCTGCCACAGCCGCTGGCTGGAGCAGCTCAGGCCATTGTTTTCCCACACCTGCGTTTGCAGCGTTCTGTCTGCCACCACGCGACCGACGGCGTGCGTCAGCAGAAAGTGAAGCAGGTTTGCCATGGTAGTGCGTAAATAGTCAGCCTTACCCGGCGAAGCGTAGTTAATCAGGCGTTTTTTAAACGGCAGATATTCCACCTCATGATCGTTGCCGAGGCGGTAGCCATATACCGAGAGTGATTCCATCGTGTTCGTCCAAAGGGATGCGTTCTGCTAATTACATCGGCCTTTTGACGCAGAAACTAAAATTAGCGGCGGGTTGAGGGGATTGCCTGCGTCCATTCGGTTGCGGTTTTGACCAGCTCCGCCACCGTGCCGCGATGAAAACCGAGGCGATGGCCCAGCGCGCTCACCTCTTCCCACTGATGGTTTTCATAAAGCTCAATCAGGCGCAAATAGGGATAGAGCGGCCCTTTTTGCGCTTTCAGCGCCATCATCACATTGTCGGAAATATCAATCTGGCCAATCAGATCGGCCATCGGCATTTCAAAAATGCTGTCGAGTTGCGAAAAAAGACCGACGATAAAGGCATCATCCGCCGAGTGGCGCGTAATAGAGTGTGACGAGGCAAGCTCGCAGAATTTGGCACGGATCAGGCTCTGCTGATAGATCTCGCCAATCTCCTCTTTATTTACCGAGGTCAGGCAGGAGACCAGCACGAAGCGGCGCAGCTCATTGGCACCGAGATAAAAAATAATATCTTTTAACGACTGGCTGCGGACGTTTTTAATTCCGCGCGCGTTAAAGACAATATTTTGCGCATAGCGCATCAGCTTGAAGGAGAGGGCGAGATCCTGTTTTAACAGCGCCTCAATGCGGGCAAAATCGGGCTTATCAGCATTCACCTCTTTCATTAGCCTGAGGGTGATTGCCTGGTTCTGGATCAGTTTATTCGCCGCATGGATCACCGGGCGGCTGAAGAAGTGGCCCTGAAAAAGGGTGCAGCCGAGGTTTTTGTAGCACTCATACTCCTGCTGGGTCTCCACCTTTTCAGCGAGAAACAGCGTGTCATGCAGTAAATGTGCTTTGCCCTTGATATAACCGCCGATCTCTTCCGGCGTATTATTGCGCACGTCGAATTTAATAATGTGAATAAAGGGCAGGAAGTCGTTCCATACATCACCGAGCGCAAAATCATCCAGCGCAATGCGAAAACCCTGCGCGGAGAGTTTTTTGATGCTTTCAAGCAGCAGCGGCGTGGGCTCGGCGGTTTCGAGGATCTCAACGATCACCCGATCTTTCGGCAGCGTTTCCGCCATTCCCTGTACCAGCAGTTCATAGGGGAAGTTGACGAAAATCGCACTGTACTCTTTTAACCGCCCCAGCGGTGCGCCAAGAAACTGTTCAACAATAATTTGCGCAGTGGCGTACTCCGGTGTGACGTCAGGAAACCGGTTGGTCATACTGTCCCTGAACAGCAACTCGTAGCCGACTGTGTTCATATTTGCATCAAAAATCGCCTGGCGGGCGACAAAAGAGAACATTCGATACTCCACTCACAGATGCCTGCAAATTATAGAAACGTCGGTGGCGCGCAAACCTGAACCGGGCGAACCTTTGCTATTTTTCCAGCGCCTGAAAGGCAAGCCTGGACGAAAACCGCAAAGACGCAAGTCGGATAGGGGAAAGGCGGTATCTTTTGTAAACTTCTGCAGAATTTAAGTCAAATTCCGCAGTGCAAAATAATATCTGCTGCTGCATTTTCAGGCAACTAAAGCAAAAAGTAAGCACACTTGCGGCGATCGTGCTGAGAGAGAGGCTTTAGCCGGGCCATCATTATTACGCCGGTAAACAGGTTGACGACTGAGTGAAAAAACGTCGTGACGCTCATCACACCAGGAGATGAACAGCAGCAAGAAAGTATGATCGATATCATATATTCACGTACAGGTATTATTTTCCTCTTGTTAGGAATTTTCCGATGGCTTATTGTGAATTCACCCCAGCAAAGAGCTAACACCACCTCAGAGTGAGTGCCGGAGATAAGCGCCGGGCGGGGTATAACAGTGTCAGATATTCAACATCCAGGTAATCAGTAATAAAAGGCCCCGCCAGCAATGACGGGGCCTTCTCTTTGTAGCCGCTCAGGCTCTCATCAGAAGTGGGTGTTGATGCCCATAAACCAGGTGCGGCCCGATTCGTTATAGGTCTCTGCGCCCGCGCCATACATATAGCCGGTAGTGCCGCCGGTGCTCTGGGCATTGCCCGCGCGCCAGTGGCGCTTATCAAACACGTTATCGACGCCGGCGGTCAGGCTGACGTTTTTGTTCACGTCCCAGGTGCCGCTGAGTCCCACAATGCTGTAAGGGCTCACTTCGTTCGTCGCTGACCCGGTCACGCGCTGGCCTTTGTAGTCATACTTCTTCGGCTGCTGCTTTCCGTACCAGGTAAAGGTCGATTGCAGAGAAACATCCTGCGTCACCTGCCAGCTCAGCGTCGAGTTAAGCGTATAGGCCGGAATAATGGAGAGCCGCTCGCCGGTGGTTTTGTTCTTGCTTTGTAGCATATAGGTGAAGTTGTTGCTCCAGGCCACCGTTTCAGAAACCGGCACGTTCAGCGTACCCTCCAGCCCCTCAACCACCGCTTTCGGCACATTTTCCCACTGGTAGATATCGGTTTTGGTCGCGCCCGCCGCCGTTTGCGCCATCGGGGAGTAGCCCGCTTCAATCTTATTGCGGTAATCGTTACGGAACCAGGTCACACCGGCCAGCCAGTCATCATGTTTGAACTCAAGACCAATCTCTTTATTGATACTGGTCTCCGCTTTCAGATCGTCATTACCCATCATGTAACAACCGACGCCGTTGCCGCTGGCGTAGCACCCCTGGCCCTTGCTGTAGAGAATGTAGTTCGGGTTGGTCTGGTAGAGGCTCGGCGCTTTATACGCGCGGCCAATGCCCATTTTCAGGGTAAAATCGTCGCCTAATCCCTGCGAGAGGTTCAGCGACGGGCTCCAGTTATCACCAACAATGGTGTGATGATCGAAACGCAGCGCCGGGGTCAGCATGGTGCTGTCGGTCAGCTCCATATTGTCTTCGGCAAAAATAGAGTAGATGTCGGCGCTGGAGTAGGGGCTGCGGTTGGTGCTGCTCAGCCCGCTAATCGCCCCGCCCTGGAAGGCCTGGGTATTAGAGGCGAGATCTTTCATCCGCTGCTGGTTCCATTCGGTACCCAGTGTCAGGGTCTGGTTAACCAGCAGATCCAGCGGTAGGTTCACCTCGTTGTGCAGCATCACATCGGAGAGGTCGATATCGGTGAATTTATTACTGTTGAACAGCCCTTCCAGCCCGCCCGCCAGTCCTTCGCCCAGACGCGAGTTGCGCGTGTGCTCATACTGGATCCAGTTGCTGGTGGTGATCCCGTTATCCCAGCCGCCATTCCAGGTGACGGAGTAGTTCTGGCGATAGAGACGGTTGGTCTCTTTACCGTAGTTCTCGCGCACGTAGTTATTGCTGCTGCTGTCGTTGTTGGTGTTTTGCGTATCACCCGCGTAGAGGTTGCCCTGGCGGCTGTAGCCCGCCTGGAACTCCAGCGACTGCATCGGCGCGAAATCCCAGCGCACCACACCATTAATATCTTTATTGATTGAGCCTTCGCGCCCGGCGGCAAGGGTATTGGCGTAAATCCCGGTGCGTTCAGACTGGTGATCGCGGTTGATATCCCACGCATCGGCCTGGGTTTTCGCCAGGTTGCCATAGAGGCGGAAGCTGACATCATCGCCCAGCGGGCCGCTGAGGCTAAAGTCGGTGCGTTTGGTGGCACCTTCCGCTTTATGCTCCGGCGCGTTGACGTAGGCGTTCCATGACCCATGCCACTCCTGGGCGCTATCTTTTTTGGTGATGATATTCACCACACCGCCCGCCGCGCCGTTACCGTAACGCACGGCCGCCGGGCCGCGGATCACTTCGATACGCTCAATCATCTCTGCCGGCACCCAACTGGTGTCGCCGCGGCTGTCACGCTCGCCGCGCCAGCCTAAGCGCACCGAGTTACGGCTGGTGACCGGTTTGCCATCCACCAGGATCAGGGTGTTTTCCGGGCCCATACCGCGAATGTCGATCTGGCGGTTGTTGCCCCGCTGGCCGCTGGTGGCGTTGCCGGTTAAGTTAACGCCCGGCATCTTGCGGATAATCTCCGACACATCACGGGCTGGCGGGTTCTTACGAATTTGATCGGCGGTGATGGTCGACACGCCGGGTGCCTGGAGGTTTTGCTGTGCCGCCGTGACGACGATAGTGTCCGCGCTGCTGGCGTCGCTGCTCTTCTCATCCGCCGCCATCACGGGCATTGCCGCGCCGTAGATCCCGAGGTTGACCAGCAAGGTCAGGGATTTCATCTTCTTATTCATTATGTTACCTGCGTTCCTTTGCCGTATCCCCGTAACTCTCCATTCCCAGGGGAGAGGAGACGGCAGTGATGAAGCCCGCGCGCGGCAATTCTCTCAGCCCTGAGAAAAAAGGCCTGCGACAGGCAGAGTTAGGTGAAAGACGCGCTTCCCACAGCGCGCCAATACGCTATTGCAAATAAGAATAGTTATCAATAATATTATCTATAAATTTTGATCGATAAAAATAAGTCCGCAGCGATTTGGGGTTAAACCGTGACGTCAACGACGGGAAGCGATGCCTGGTGGGCGTCAAAACAGGGGCCGGAGTGGGTTAAAACCGCCGACGGGCGCTATGAAGTGACCTTCTGGTGGCGCGATCCGGCGGGGTCTGAGCAGACTTCGCGCCTGCGCCGGGTCTGGATTTACATCACTGGTGTTACCGATCACCATCAACAAGCGCAGCCGCAATCACTGGCACGCATCGCCGGAAGCGATATCTGGTGCTGGAAAACCACCCTCGAAGCGGGCTGGCGCGGCAGCTACTGCCTGATCCCCTCTGAGCAGGATAACGATTTCGCCGATACCGTTTTCGCCAGCATGCCGCCGGATCGCGCGGCGCTGCGTGAAGGGTGGCGCAAACTGCTGCCGCGCGCGATTGCCGACCCGCTCAATGCGCAAAGCTGGCGCGGCGGACGCGGGCATCCGGTCTCGGCGCTGGAGATGCCCGGCGCACCGCCTCAGCCCGGCTGGCAGGCAACCGATACCGCTTTTACCCCTCCTCATCTGTTGCACTGGCAGAGCCCGCGGCTGCAAAACCGCCGCCGCGTCTGGGTCTATGCCACCGGCGAGGCGCAGGGTGCTGAACGACCGCTGGCGATCCTGCTCGACGGTCAGTTCTGGGCCGAAAGCATGCCGGTGTGGCCTGCGCTGGCGGCGCTGACCAATGCCCGCCAGTTGCCGCCCGCGGTCTATGTGCTGATTGACGCCATCGATAATGCTCAGCGCAGCCAGGAACTGCCCTGTAATGCCGATTTCTGGCTGGCGGTGCAGGAGGAACTCTTGCCGCAGGTACGCGAAATTGCGCCCTTCAGCGATCGCGCCGATCGCACGGTGGTGGCGGGGCAGAGTTTCGGCGGGCTTTCGGCGCTCTATGCCGCTCTGCACTGGCCGACGCGCTTTGGCTGCGTGCTGAGCCAGTCCGGCTCTTACTGGTGGCCACATCGCGGCGGCGAGGGTGAAGGGCTGCTTATCCAACAACTCAAACAGGGTGAAATAGGCCCGCAGGGGCTGCGCATCGTGCTTGAAGCCGGGGTGCGCGAGCCGCTGATTTTTCGCACCAACCAGACCCTTTTATCCCTTTTACAACAGACACAGCAGCGGGTTTTCTGGCGTCAGGTTGACGGCGGACATGATGCGCTTTGCTGGCGAGGCGGGCTGACGGCGGGGTTAATTACCCTCTGGCAGCCGCTGTAACGCCAGGGCGCTTTTCCACGACAGGAGTTTGCTATGGAGTTCACCAACCCCTTCGATCATCCGCAAGGGCGGTTTTATATTCTGCAAAACAGCGCGCAGCAGTGCAGTTTGTGGCCCGCGCAGTGCGCACTGCCCGCAGGCTGGCGCGTCATCTGCGAGCCGCAATCGCAGGCGGACTGTAACAACTGGCTGGCCGCACACTGGCAGAGCTTAACCCCGGCGCACTATGCGCACCCCCACGCGCAATAAGGAGCGGAAGATGAGCGAACGTTTACCGCTGGTCGCGGCCCAGCCGGGGATCTGGATGGCAGAAAAACTCTCCTCGCTGCCCAATGCCTGGAGCGTGGCGCACTATGTTGAGCTTGAGGGCGATATCGATGCCGTGCAGCTCAGCGAGGCGATTGTCACTGGCCTGATGCAGGCTGACACGCTGCGCATGCGTTTTACTGAAGATAACGGCGAAGTGTGGCAGTCGGTCGATGAGACGCTGACCTTTGCCGCCCCCGCGATTGCCGACCTGCGCCAGCAGGGGGACTCACACAGCGCCGCGCTGGCGCTAATGCAGGCCGATCTGGCGCAAAACCTGCGCGTGGAGAGCGGCAAACCGCTGGTGCACCACCAGCTGATGCGCGTCGGCGAGCGGCGCTGGTACTGGTATCAGCGTTATCACCATTTGCTGGTCGATGGCTTCAGTTTCCCCGCCATAACCCGCCAGATTGCCGCTATTTATACGGCATGGCAACGTGGTGAGCCGACGCCCGCCTCGCCATTTACCCCTTTTGCTGAGGTCGTCGAAGAGTATCAACGCTATCAGAGCAGCGATGCCTTTACGCGTGATGCCGCTTTCTGGGCAGAGCAGCGGCGCGCGCTTCCGCCGCCGGTGTCGCTCTCCAGCGAACCGCTACCGGGGCGCGCGGCAACTACCGATATTCTTCGCCTCAATGTCGCCCTGGAGAGCGCAGCCTTTCGCCGCCTGAGCCAGGCGATGGCAAACACGACGCCCGCCGATCTGGCGCTGGCCTTAGTGGCGCTCTGGCTGGGCCGGCTGTGCGGACGCACCGATTATGCCGCCGGGTTTATCTTTATGCGCCGCATGGGGTCGGCAGCGCTCACCGCAACTGGCCCGGTGCTCAATGTCCTGCCGATGGGGATTCATCTGGATGGCACGCAAACGCTGCCGGAGCTGGCCAGCGACCTTGCCCGAACGCTTAAAACAATGCGCCGCCACCAGCGTTACGACGCGGAGCAGATCGTGCGCGACGCCGGGCGCGCGGCGGGGAGTGAGCCGCTGTTCGGCCCGGTGCTGAACGTCAAACTGTTTGATTACCAGCTCAGGCTCGACGGCATCCAGGGCATTACCCACACCTTAGCCACCGGGCCGGTCAACGATCTGGAGATCGCGATCTTCCCGGATGAGGCGGGCGGGCTGTCGCTGGAGGTGCTGGCGAACCGCAGCCGCTATGACGAAGCGACACTTAATACTCACGTTGCGCGCCTTGCCCAGCTGTTGCAGCAGTTTGCCGACAACCCGGCCCTGCGCTGTGGCGATGCGGAACTCTTAACCGCGAAAGAGGCGGAACAACTCTCGCAGATCAACGCTACCGCCGTGTCGCTGCCCGCCACAACTCTGAGCGAGCTGGTGGCACAGCAGGCAGCGAAAACGCCCGATGCCCCGGCGTTATCCGATGCCCGCTGGCGCTTCAGCTACCGGGAGATGCGCGAGCAAGTGGTGGCGCTGGCGAACCAGCTACGCGCGCTGGGCGTGCAGCCTGGCGACAGCGTGGCGGTTGCGCTGCCGCGCTCGGTTTTCCTGACGCTCGCGCTGCATGGCATTGTTGAAGCGGGCGCCGCCTGGCTGCCGCTCGACACCGGCTACCCCGACGATCGCCTGCGCATGATGCTGGAGGATGCTCGCCCGCGTCTTTTAATCACCACCGACGATCAGTATGCGCGCTTTGCCGATATTCCTGGGCTGGCGCACTTCTGCTACGACGCGCCGCTGGAGAGCAATGGAGCTGAGACGCTCAATCTTGCTCGCCCGGAGCAGACGGCTTATATCATCTTCACCTCCGGCTCCACCGGGCGACCAAAAGGGGTGATGGTCGGGCATACCGCCATCGTCAACCGCCTGCTGTGGATGCAGGCAGCCTACCCGCTTAGCGCTAACGATGTGGTGGCGCAAAAAACGCCGTGCAGTTTTGATGTTTCGGTGTGGGAGTTCTGGTGGCCGTTTATCGCCGGTGCCAGCCTGGTGATGGCCGAGCCGGAGGCGCACCGCGATCCGCAGGCGTTACAAGCCTTCTTTGCTGAAGCGGGTGTGACGACCACCCACTTTGTACCCTCGATGCTGGCGGCCTTTGTCGCCTCGCTGACGCCGGAAAGCGCGCAGCAGAGCTGCCGCACGCTGAAGCAGGTTTTCTGTAGCGGCGAAGCGCTGCCCGCCGATCTCTGCCGCGAGTGGGAAGCCTTAACCGGCGTGGCGCTGCATAATCTTTATGGCCCGACGGAGGCGGCAGTGGATGTCAGCTTCTATCCGGCGTATGGCGAGACGCTGGCGCAGGTGCGCGGCAACAGCGTGCCGATTGGTTACCCGGTGTGGAACACGGGGCTGCGCATTCTGGATGCGATGATGCGCCCGGTGCCGTTCGGCGTGGCGGGCGATCTCTATCTCACCGGCATTCAGCTGGCGCAGGGCTATCTTGGTCGCCCGGATCTGACCGCCAGCCGCTTTATTGCCGACCCCTTTGCGCCGGGCGAGCGCATGTACCGCACCGGCGATGTCGCCCGCTGGCTGGAGAGTGGCGCGGTGGAGTACCTCGGACGCAGCGACGATCAGCTGAAAATTCGCGGTCAGCGCATTGAACTGGGCGAGATTGACCGGGCAATGCTGGCACTGCCGGATATCGCTCAGGCGGTGGCCCATGCTTGCGTCTTTAACCAGGCGGCGGCGAGCGGCGGCGATGCCCGCCAGCTGGTTGGCTACCTGGTCTCTTCATCTGCTCAGCAACTGGATACGGCTGCACTGCTGGAGCAACTGCGCGCGCAGTTACCGGCGCATATGGTGCCGGTGCTGTTAATGCAGGTGAGCGCGCTGCCGCTTAGCGCGAACGGTAAGCTCGATCGCAAAGCGCTGCCGCTGCCCGCCTTACAAGCAGAGCAGGGCGGTCGCCCGCTCAATGCCGGAATGGAAACGCAGGTGGCACAGGCTTTTGCCGCACTGCTGGGCTGTGAAGTGAATGATGCGCAGGCGGATTTCTTCGCCCTTGGCGGCCACTCGCTGCTGGCGATGCGGCTTGCCGCACAGCTTAGTCGCCAGTGCGACCGCCAAGTGACGCCGGGGCAGATCATGGTCGCGCCGACGGTGGAGAAGCTGGCCGCACTGCTGGAACAGCCGCTCTCAAATGAGCAGGCCGGGCGGCTAGGGCTGGAAGCGGTGCTGCCGCTGCGCGAAAGCGCGGGGCCGACGCTCTTCTGCTTCCATCCGGCCTCCGGTTTCGCCTGGCAGTTCAGCGTGCTGGCGCGCTATCTTGCGCCGCGCTGGTCGATTACCGGCATTCAGTCTCCGCGCCCGGATGGGCCGCTACAGCAGGCGGCAACGCTGGATGAAGCCTGCGATCAACAGCTGGCGACGCTGCTGGCGCAGCAGCCGCACGGGCCTTACTACCTGTTTGGCTACTCCCTTGGCGGGACGCTGGCGCACAGCATTGCGGCGCGGCTGCGACAGCGCGGCGAAGAGGTGGCCTTCCTCGGGCTGCTCGATACCTGGCCGCCGGAGACACAAAACTGGGCAGAGAAGGAGGCCAACGGCCTTGATCCCGCCGTGCTGGCGGAGATTGAGCACGAGCGCCAGGCGTTTCTCGCCGCGCAGCAGGGGCAGGCCTCCACAGAACTCTTCTCGCAGATTGAGGGGAATTACGCCGATGCGGTGCGGCTGTTGACCACTGCGCACAGCGTGCCGTTTGATGGTAAAGCCACGCTGTTTGTCGCCGAGCGCACCCTGCCGCCCGGCACCGACCCGCAACGCGCCTGGGCACCCTGGGTGCGCGAGCTGGCGGTGTATCGTCAGGATTGCGCCCATGTCGATATCATCTCCCCGCAGGCGTTCGGGCAGATCGGGCCAGTGTTGAGGGAGTTATTGGAGAGGTAAAAAACCATGTAGGCCGGATAAGCGTTTACGCGCCATCCGGCAATGGGGGTGGCATTGCCTCGGTGGAAGGGTTCCGTTCACCATACGTGGTGGGGTTTCATTGACCTCTTATGCGGTGAACGGGACAAGGGGGGGACCGCTCCCCCCTTGTCAATCCCCGCGGCCCCGCGAGGAAATCGGTGCTTCGCACTGCGCTCACCTCCCGCGTGCCTGACGGCGGCCGGCTCGACTCGACCTGCTCGCCCGTTCCGGGACTCGCTCCCTGTCTCGGTTCGCCTCTGTCCGCCATCCATGGCGTCCAGACCTTGTCATTCACGCTTCGGTTCGCCGATTTCAGCGGGGGTAAACACCGTCGCTGCAAGATGGGGGCTGAATGAAAAATAGCTGTTGCTGGAACCGCGTAGGCCGGATAAGCGTGTAACGCGCCATCCGGCAATGGATGCGGAGAGCATGCCGGATGGCGGCTTTGCCTTATCCGGCCTACGCGGTTTCAGTGGCTCTGTTTTCTGGGGGGATCATGTCGTATGGCGCGTAAACGTTTATTCGGCAATGGGATTTGCCAACAACGTTCAACCGCTGCGCCCCAGCGGCACCACCAATGGGGTATGCGCTACCGGATCATCAATGATCATGCAGCGCAGCCCGTACACCTCCTCGATCAACCCGGCGGTGACAATCTCTTTCGGTGCGCCCTGCGCCACAATCTTCCCGTCGCGCAGCGCAATCAAATGGGTGGCGTAACGGCATGCCTGATTCAAATCATGCAGCACCGCCGCCAGCGTATACCCCTGCTCGCGATTCAGTTCGCTGAGCAGCTCCAGCAGATCGATTTGATAGCTGATATCAAGCCAGGTAGTCGGCTCATCAAGCAGCATAATCGCCGTCTCCTGTGCCAGCACCATGGCGATCCACGCCCGCTGGCGCTGCCCGCCGGAGAGCGTATCGACGCTCTGCTGCGCCAGGCTCTCCACGCCCGTGGCTTTCATCGCCCGCTTCACCGCTTCGTCATCCTCTTTGCGCCAGCGGGTAAAGAGCGGCTGATGCGGGTAACGCCCGCGCGCCACCAGCTCCTGCACCGTAATATCGCCAGGCGTGGTAGCGTTCTGCGCCAGCAGACCAATGCGCCGCGCCACCTCTTTGCTGGCAAAGCGCTGGATCTGCTCGCCATCAAGGTAAACGTGCCCTTCGCTCGGCGTCATCAGGCGGCTGAGGGTGCGTAAAAGGGTCGACTTCCCGCAGCCATTCGGGCCGATGATGGCGGTGAAATGGCCATCCGGAATGGCGACGCTCAGCTTCTCGGCAATCACTTTTTTGCCGTAGCCCAGGGTTAACGCTTCGCCGCGCAGACGGGGAGATAAGGCGCTCATTTGTTTCGGGACTCCTGAATTAACAAGGCGATAAGGTAAATACCGCCGAGGCTGACGGTGACCACGCCAACCGGTAGCTGGTAAGGCGTAAAGCCGCGCTGGGCGATCATATCCGCCAGCAGCAGCAGCAGCGCGCCGCAGAGCGTCGACTGGGTTAACCCCCAGCGCGCCGTGCCGCTCAGGCGGCGGGCAATATGCGGTGCCACCAGTGCGATAAAGGAGATGGGGCCAGCAAGCGCCGTGGCGGCTGCGGTCAGCGCCACCGCTACCAGCATCAGCAGCAAACGCGAGCGCTCAACGTTGACGCCCAGCGCGCAGGCGCTGTCGTCGCCCATCTCCAGCAGCCGCATGCGCCGTGCCAGCAGGGCGGCGAAAAAAAACATCGCCAGCATAATCGGCACCGACGGCAGCGTTTTCGCCCACGTCAGGCCATTGAGCGATCCGGCGTTCCACAGCCCGGCGGAGAGCGCCGTTTCAAGCGACGCTTTCAGCAGCAGCCAGGTGTTGAAGGCCACCAGCATCGCGCGTATGCCAATGCCGACAATAATCAGGCGGAAGGTTTCAATGCCGTTGCGCCAGGCCAGCAGCCACACCAGCAGCGAGGTAAGGATGCCGCCCGCCATCGCTGCCAGCGCAATCGCCGTCAGATGCTGGCCAAACAGCACCATCGCCACCAGCACACCGCTCCAGGCACCGGTGTTAAAGCCCATGACATCCGGGCTGCCGAGCGGGTTACGCATCAGCGACTGGAAAATCGCGCCGCTGACGCCAAGCGCCGCGCCAACCACCAGCGCCATTAACACTCGCGGCAAGCGCCACTCCATCACCACCAGCTGCATTGCGCGCGGCGCAGCACCGCTTAGCGCGTCGAAAACCTGCGTGAAGGTGAGCATCACCGTACCGCTGCGCAACCCCCAGGCTGCGAGCAGCAGGGCGGCGATAACCATCAGCAGGCAACTGGCCACTAAACGGCGGGAGGGAGCGATCATAAGCCGCCTCCGCGCGCGCGGCGCACCAGCAGGATCAGCATCGGCGCGCCGATAAAGGCGCTCACGACCGAAACGCGCAGCTCGCCCGGCACGATCACACGGCCAATGATATCGGCAAACAGCAGCAGAGCAGGGGTGGCAATTAACGTGACAGGAAGCGACCAGCGGTGATCGGCCCCAACCAGCCCGCGCGCCAGGTGGGGCATCATCAGACCGATAAAGGCGATTGGGCCGACGACCGCCGTGGCGCTGCCGCAGAGCACGGTTATCGCCAGTAAACCCAGCAACTGGGTGCGCGCCACTTTGCTGCCGAGCGCCGTCGCCGTATCGCTGCCGAGGCTCAGGCTGTTAAGTGCGCGGCTCAACATCAAGGCGACGCCCGCCGCCAGCAGCACCGGGATCAGCACCACGCGCAGGGTTGCCAGCGTACGAATATCAAGGGAACCGGCCTGCCAGAAACGCAGCTGATCGTAGACATCAGCATTGAGCAGCGAAATGCCGCTGGAGAGTCCGTCGAGCACGGCGGTGAGCGCCACGCCCGCGAGTGTTAAGCGCACCGGGCTAAGCTGCCCACCGCCCTGGCTGCCGGTAAACGCCACCAGCAGCGAGGCGGCGAATGCGCCGCAAAAGGCGAACAGCAGCTGCTCCGTTGGCGTGGTCGCGCCCAGCAGCGCGGCGCCGAGCACAATGGCGAAACTGGCGCCCGCATTGACGCCTAAAAGGCCCGGGTCAGCCAGCGGGTTGCGCGTCAGGGTTTGCATCAGCGCACCGGCAAGGCCAAGCGCGCCGCCGGCGAGTAAGCCTGCCAGCGTGCGCGGCAGGCGCGCATCGCGAATGATGGTGCAATCTGCGCTGTGGCAAGCGCCAAAAAGGGCGTCGGAGATGACCGCGGCAGGCATCGGTTTTGCGCCAATAAACAGGCTCAGTGCCGCAGCAAATATAAGCAGTATCAATAGCCCGACGAGAACCAATACGCGCGCCGGGGAAGCAGAAAACGACATAAAAATCCCAATTTTGATAATGATAGTAATTATCGTTATCGATCCTGTTTTGTTATGTTACCATGCGCAGCCTGAGATTGGACACAGAAAGTATGGAATACAAGGTCTTGTAATGAAGCAACACTCCTGGCTGCTGAATCTCAGCCTGCTGCGGACACATCCGGCTTATCGCGTCGTTTTCCTCGCGCGTTTTATCTCAATTTTATCGCTGGGCTTACTGGGCGTGGCAGTACCGGTGCAGATCCAGGCGATGACCCACTCCAGCTGGCAGGTCGGGCTTGCCGTGACGCTGACCGGCGGCGCAATGTTTGTCGGCCTGATGCTCGGCGGCGTACTGGCGGATCGCTTTGAACGTAAAAAGCTGATTCTGCTGGCGCGATCCACCTGCGGTATCGGCTTTATTGGCCTCTTTCTCAATGCACTGTTACCCGCGCCGTTGCTGTCGGCGATCTATCTGCTTGGCGTGTGGGATGGCTTTTTCGGCGCGCTTGGCGTGACGGCGCTGCTGGCGGCAACGCCTGCGCTGGTCGGGCGGGAAAACCTGATGCAGGCGGGGGCGATCACCATGCTCACCGTGCGCATCGGTTCGGTGATTTCGCCGATGGTTGGCGGCCTGCTGCTGGCCTCTGGCGGCGTGGCGTGGAACTACGGTCTGGCGGCGGCGGGCACCTTTATCACCCTGCTGCCACTGCTGACGCTGCCTGCGCTCCCACCGCCGCCGCAACCGCGCGAACACCCGCTTAAATCTCTTGCCGCTGCGCTGCACTTTCTGCTGCGTAACCCGTTAGTTGGCGGCATTGCGCTGCTCGGCGGCCTGCTGACGATGGCCAGCGCCGTGCGCGTGCTCTACCCGGCACTGGCGATGAGCTGGCAGATGTCGGCGGCGGAGATTGGCGTGCTTTATGCTGCACTGCCGCTCGGCGCAGCCATCGGCGCCTTGACCAGCGGCAGGCTGGCGCACAGCGAGCGGCCCGGCATCATCATGTTGCTGACCAGCGTCGGCGCGTTTATCGCCATTGCGCTCTTTAGCCTGATGCCCGTCTGGCCGCTCGGCGTGCTCTTTCTCGCGCTCTGCGGCTGGCTGACGGCGGTGAGTTCACTGCTGCAATACACCCTGTTGCAAACCCAGACCCCGGAAGCGATGCTCGGGCGCATTAACGGCTTATGGACGGCGCAAAACGTCACCGGCGACGCCATCGGTGCGGCGCTGCTGGGCGCAATGGGATCGATGCTGACGCCCGCCGCCTCGGCGAGCTTCAGCGGGCTGGCGTTAGCGATAGTGGGATTAGTGCTGGTTCTCATCCTCGGCGAACTACGCCGTTTCCGACAGGTTCAGTCCGGCGCATAAAATTCTCCGGTGGCGTTAGCGTCACCGGAGCTTCAGCGTTACGGCGATCTGATCACCCCCCTTGACTGCAAACGGGATGCCTTCACAGGCCGGATAAGTCACGACCCTTATCCGGCAATACCGAGGTTTTTGTAGGCCGGATAAGCGCCAGCGCCATCCGGCAATAAGGCTTGCGGCAAACCCTCAGCCAAACAGCGTAGACAAGCGCTGCAACACGCGGGTTGCGCTGTAGTAATCAAGCCGGAAGGTCTCGGCACCCAGCGCATAAACCCGCTTATTGCGTACTGCGGGAAGATGCGCCAGCAGCGGATTAGCGCTCAGGGCGTCGGCCTCTTTTTGATCGCCGGCGAACAGGAACAGCGCTTCGCCATTCAGCCCGGCGGCGAGGTTTTCACCGCCGAGTTGCACGATGTCATGGCGTTTACCCTGGCTCTGGCTCGCCTGCAGTCCCGCCGGCAGCGGCGCGAGGGTAAAACCGAGCTGTTGCATTAACTGGCCCTGCGCGGAGTCGCGAGTCCAGAGATTCGCGCTGTGCGCGGCGGGCGTATAAACCAGCGCGCTCACCGGCTGCGGCGGCAGTTTCATGTGCGTTTTTGCCGCCGCCAGCTGCTGGTTGAACTCAGTGATACGCGCGGCGGCCTGCTGCTCGTGGCCGGTGATTTCGCCAAGCTGGGTAAGCAGCGCCTGCCAGCTCTTATCGTCGTAATTGATGATTAGCGTCGGCGCGATCGTCGAGAGCTGATCGTAGAGCGCCAGCGCCGAGTCGCCGCCGGTGGCGCTGATCAAAATCAGATCCGGCATCTGCGCGGCAACCGCTTCGGCATTCGCTTCGCCGATGTAGAGACGCGCAACGTTGCGCTGTTTGGCAATCTCGCCCCACTGGCGCAAAAAGCCCTGACCGTCGGCAAAACGGTTATTTGGCGTCGTTGCGCCGCTGGCGACCACTGGCGCATCAATCGCCAGCAGCGAGCCGGTGAGGGTAACGCTCGTGGAAACAATGCGCTGCGGCGCGCTGGCAAGCTGATGCACGCCGCGGCTGTCGGTCACCTGGCGCGGCCAGTCGGCGGCGCAGGCTGAGTTAAGTCCTAAAACGAAAACGCCCACTAACAGAGCGTGTTTACGACACCAGCTAAGAAAATTCACAACGTGAGTCCTGTTTCTGTTGAAGTTAATGCTTCTCATTTTCATCGTTGAGCGTCATGGATGCAAGTTGTGGCAGTGCGAGAGGAGATTCTGCTGTTGACATCACCGGCAATAACTTTTTATCTTACTGCACCAAACAAAAATGATAATCATTCTTAATACATTTATCATTGCCGGAGGATGATATGGATACGTCATTGGCTGAAGAGATCCAGCTGTCTGCAACGACACTGGCCGCCGATCAATTTTTCTTTATGTCGCCGTACCGCAGTTTCACCACGTCGGGGTGTGTTGCGCGTTTCTCAGAGCCGGCAGTGGGAGGTGATGCGCCAGACAGCGCCTTCCAGCGAAAACTGGCGCAGGCGTTTGCCGATGCCAGAGCGCAGGGCATCGCGCGGCCGATTATGGTCGGCGCTATCCCGTTTGATACCACGCAGCCTTCGGCGCTCTTTATCCCTCAACGCTGGCAGAGCTTCTCCCGCCCGGAAAAACAGCGCGCTGCACGCTACTTCAACAGCGGCGCGATGCCGAATGTGAAGGCGCAAACAGCGGTGCCCGAGCAGGATCTGTTTATGGAGATGGTGGCGAATGCCTCCGCGCGCACCGCAACGCCGGAAGTGGACAAAGTGGTGCTCTCACGCCTGATTGAGATCGCAACTGACCGCCCGGTCGACAGCGGCGTGCTGCTTGAGCGCTTAATTGCGCAGAACCCCGCCAGTTTCAACTTCCACGTTCCGCTGCCCGATGGCGGCGCGCTGCTGGGCGCCAGCCCCGAGCTGCTGCTGCGTAAAGAGGGCGATCACTTCAGCTCTCTGCCGCTGGCCGGTTCGGCGCGCCGTCAGCCTGATGACATGCTCGATCGCGAAGCGGGCAACAAACTGCTGGCCTCAGAAAAAGATCGCCATGAACACGAGCTGGTGACTCAGGCGATGAAAAAAGTGCTGCAACCGCGCAGCCGCATGCTGACGCTGCCGTCGTCGCCGCAGCTGGTGAATACGCCGACGCTGTGGCACCTGGCAACGCCGATTGAGGGCACGGCAAAAGAGGGTGAAAACGCCCTGACGCTCGCCTGCCTGCTCCATCCAACACCCGCGCTGAGCGGCTTCCCGCACCAGGTTGCGAAGAAAATAATCGCCGAGCTTGAGCCGTTTAACCGCGAACTCTTCGGCGGCATTGTCGGCTGGTGCGATGCGGAAGGAAACGGCGAGTGGGTGGTTACCATCCGCTGCGCGCGCATCCGCGACAACAACGTCCGCCTGTTTGCCGGAGCCGGGATTGTCCCCGCCTCGTCGCCGCTCGCTGAATGGCGCGAAACCGGCGTCAAATTGACCACCATGTTGAATGCCTTCGGTTTGCATTAAGGAGCCACAGTGACCATTCCTTTTAGCCGCTGGCCGCAAGAGTTTGCCCGTCGTTACCGTGAAAAGGGCTACTGGCAGGATCTGCCGCTGAGCGATATTTTGACCCGCCACGCTGCCAGCGAAGCCGTTGCGGTAATCGACGGCGATCGCGCGTTAAGCTACAGCCAGCTGCATGCCGCCTCGGACAACCTCGCCTGCGCATTACAGTCGATGGGCATTGCGCGCGGTGATACCGCGCTGGTGCAACTGGGCAATGTCGCCGAGTTTTACATCACCTTTTTCGCCCTGCTGAAAATCGGCGTCGCGCCGGTGAACGCGCTCTTCAGCCATCAGCGCAGCGAGCTCAACGCTTACGCGGCGCAAATCAAACCTGCGCTGCTGATTGCCGATCGCGCCCACGGGCTGTTTGCCGATGACGCTTTCCTCCGCGCGCTGGAAAACGATCACCCGTCGCTGCGCGCCATTATGCTGCGCGGCGAGTCGCTGGAGCAGGCGATTGCCCGCCCGGCGGATAATGTTACCGCTACGCCAACTCCGGCGGATGAGGTGGCTTTCTTCCAGCTCTCCGGCGGCAGCACTGGTACGCCGAAGCTGATCCCGCGCACGCACAATGACTATCTCTACAGCATTGTGCGCAGTAATGAGATTTGCCATTTCACGGCGCAAACCCGCTACCTCTGCGCCTTACCGGCGGCGCACAACTACCCGTTAAGTTCGCCCGGCGCGCTCGGCGTCTTCCTCGCCGGTGGCTCTGTGGTGCTGGCGAGCGACCCGAGCGCCACGCTCTGTTTCCCGCTGATTGAAAAACACCGGGTTAACGTCACCGCGCTGGTGCCCCCGGCGGTCAGCCTCTGGTTACAGGCGATAGCCGAGTGGGGCAGCAATGCTCAGCTTGCCTCGCTGAAACTGCTGCAAGTGGGCGGCGCGCGGCTCTCCGCAACGCTGGCGGCGCGTATTCCGGCGGAGATTGGCTGTCAGCTCCAGCAGGTGTTCGGCATGGCAGAAGGGCTGGTGAACTACACCCGCCTCGACGATCCGCTGGAGCGCATCATCAACACCCAGGGGCGGCCGATGTCGCCGGATGATGAAGTGTGGGTCGCCGATGAGAACGGCAACCCGCTGCCCGCAGGGGAGACCGGACGCCTGATGACGCGCGGCCCCTATACCTTCCGCGGCTACTTCAACAGCCCGCAGCACAACGCCAGCGCCTTTGATGCTGAGGGCTTCTACTGCTCGGGCGATCTCATCGCCATTGATGAGCAGGGCTACATCACCGTGCAGGGACGGGAAAAAGATCAGATCAACCGCGGCGGCGAGAAGATTGCCGCCGAGGAGATTGAAAACCTGCTGCTGCGCCATGAAGCGGTGATCCACGCCGCGCTTGTGAGCATGGAGGACAGCCTGCTTGGCGAGAAGAGCTGTGCGTATCTGGTGGTGAAAACCCCGCTGCGCGCGGTGGCGATCCGCCGCTTCTTGCGCGAGCAGGGCGTGGCGGAGTTTAAGCTGCCGGATCGCGTCGAGTGCCTTGAAGCGCTGCCGCTGACGCCGGTAGGAAAAGTTGACAAGAAACAGTTACGCCAGTGGGTAGCACAACGCACCCCGGCGTAAAGGAGAGAAGATGGCAATCCCAAAACTACAGGGCTACGCGCTGCCCGCAGCGGCTGATATCCCGGACAATAAAGTGAACTGGTCGTTTGAGCCCGCCCGTGCGGCGCTGTTGATCCATGATATGCAGGACTATTTTGTTAATTTCTGGGGCGATAACTGTCCGATGATGCAGCAAGTGGTGGCGAACATCGCCGCGCTGCGTCACTTCTGCAAACAGCACAATATTCCGGTCTACTACACCGCGCAGCCGAAAGAGCAGAGCGATGAAGATCGCGCGTTGCTGAACGACATGTGGGGGCCGGGCCTGACCCGCTCGCCGGAGCAGCAGCAGATCGTCAGCGAACTGGCACCGGACGAGGCCGACACCGTGCTGGTGAAGTGGCGCTACAGCGCGTTTCACCGCTCGCCGCTGGAGCAGATGCTGAAAGAGACCGGCCGCAACCAGCTGCTGATCACCGGCGTCTATTCGCATATCGGCTGTATGACCACCGCCACCGACGCCTTTATGCGCGATATCAAGCCGTTTATGGTGGCCGATGCGCTTGCGGATTTCAGCCGCGAAGAGCACTTAATGTCGCTCAACTATGTCGCCGGGCGTTCCGGCCGCGTGGTGCTGACGCAAGAGCTGCTGCCGCTACCGGCAAGTAAAGCGGCACTGCGCGAAATCATCCTGCCGTTGCTGGATGAGTCTGACGAGCCGCTGGATGACGAAAACCTGATTGATTACGGCCTCGATTCGGTGCGCATGATGGCGCTCGCCGCCCGCTGGCGCAAAGTGCATGGCGATATCGATTTTGTCATGCTGGCGAAAAAACCAACCATCGATGCCTGGTGGGCGCTGCTCGCGCGCGGGGTGCAGTGATGGCGAGCCTCGATTTCAGCGGACGCAGCGTCTGGGTGAGCGGGGCAGGGAAGGGGATCGGCTATGCCACCGCGCTCGCCTTCGTTGAGGCGGGCGCACAGGTGACCGGCTTCGATCTCGCCTTTAACGGCGAGCACTATCCGTTTGCCTGTGAAACGCTGGATATCGCCGACGCCGCGCAGGTCGCCGCCGTCAGCGAGCGCCTGCTGGCAAACAACGCGCCGTTGGATGTGCTGGTCAATGCCGCGGGCATTTTGCATATGGGCGCAACGGATGCGCTCTCTGACAAAGAGTGGCAGCAGACGTTCACTGTTAACGTCGGCGGTGCCTTTAACCTCTTTCGCCAGACGATGGCGCACTTTCGTCGCCAGCAGCGCGGGGCGATTGTCACCGTCTGCTCTGACGCCGCGCACACGCCGCGCATCGGCATGAGTGCTTATGGCGCGTCGAAAGCGGCGCTGAAAAGCCTTGCCCTGACCGTCGGTCTTGAGCTGGCTGCCAGCCACGTACGCTGTAATATCGTTTCGCCGGGTTCGACCGACACCGATATGCAGCGCACGCTATGGGTGAGCGACGATGCGGAGCAGCAGCGCATTCGCGGCTTCGGCGAGCAGTTCAAGCTCGGCATTCCGTTGGGGAAAATCGCCCGTCCGCAGGAGGTGGCGAACACCATTTTGTTCCTCGCCTCCGATCTCGCCAGCCACATTACGCTACAGGATATCGTGGTGGATGGTGGCTCGACGCTGGGGGCATGATGATCTGGAAACGTCACTTAACGCTGGAGGCGCTGAATGCCACCAGCGATAACACCCTGATCGGGCATCTGGCGATTACCTATACCCGCATCGGGGATGATTTTCTCGAAGCGGAGATGCCGGTCGATAGCCGCACGCACCAGCCGTTTGGCCTGTTGCACGGCGGCGCGTCGGCGGCGCTGGCGGAAACGCTGGGTTCAATGGCCGGTTATATGATGACCCGTGACGGGCAGTGCGTGGTCGGCACCGAGCTTAACGCCACCCATCACCGCGCGGTGGCGCATGGCACAGTGCGCGGCGTTTGCCAGCCGCTGCATCTTGGCCGCCAGAATCAGAGCTGGGAGATCGTGGTGTTTGATGAACAGGGGCGGCGCTGCGCAACCTGTCGCCTCAGCACCGCGGTGCTCGGCTAACCCTTCGCCCTCCGGCTCAGGAGGGCATTCTTGCGATCCCGTTAACACAATCAACCAAATGCCGTGCGGCAGGCCGCCTTTCCTGTGTTTCAAAGTTGTTAAGTTCTTTGAGTTGATATAGAAACAAAATGTAACATCTCTCTGTCTCTCAAACGGATAACCGCTATGAACAACCCAGGGAAATACCTTGTTTGGGGCGCGCTCTCGCTTGTTGGCGCGTTTGCCCTCGGCTATATCGCTCTGAATCGCGGCGAACCGATCAACGCACTCTGGATCGTGGTCGCAGCCGTCTGTATTTACCTCATTGCTTACCGTTTTTATGGTCTCTATATCGCCAAAAATGTGCTGCAGGTTGACCCGACGCGCATGACCCCGGCGGTGCGCTACAACGATGGCCTCGACTATGTACCGACAGACAAAAAAGTGCTGTTCGGTCACCATTTTGCAGCGATTGCAGGCGCAGGCCCGCTGGTTGGCCCGGTGCTGGCGGCGCAGATGGGTTATCTGCCCGGCATGATCTGGATCCTCGCAGGCGTGGTGTTAGCCGGTGCGGTGCAGGATTTTATGGTGCTCTTTATCTCCACCCGCCGCGACGGGCGCTCCCTTGGCGAGATGGTGAAGGCAGAGATGGGGCCGACCGTCGGCGTGATAGCGCTTGTGGCGACCTTTATGATCATGGTGATTATTCTCGCCGTGCTGGCGATGATTGTCGTCAAAGCGCTGACCCACAGCCCGTGGGGCACCTATACCGTGGCGTTCACCATTCCGCTGGCGGTATTTATGGGCATCTATATTCGCTACCTGCGCCCGGGGCGTATTGGCGAAGTGTCGGTGATTGGCCTGGTGCTGCTGGTGTTCGCCATTATCTCCGGCGGTTGGGTCGCCGAAAGCCCGACCTGGGCACCGTGGTTTGATTTCACCGGCGTGCAGCTCACCTGGATGCTGGTCGGTTACGGTTTTGTCGCCTCGGTGCTGCCGGTGTGGCTGCTGCTGGCCCCGCGCGACTACCTCTCCACCTTCCTGAAAATCGGCACCATTATTGGCCTGGCGATTGGCATTCTGATTATGCGCCCGACGCTGACAATGCCCGCGCTGACCAAGTTTGTCGATGGCACCGGCCCGGTGTGGACCGGTAATCTCTTCCCGTTCCTCTTTATCACCATCGCCTGCGGCGCGGTCTCCGGCTTCCACGCGCTGATTTCCTCCGGCACTACACCGAAGATGCTCGCCAGCGAAGGGCAGGCCTGCTTTATCGGCTACGGCGGCATGTTGATGGAGTCGTTTGTGGCGATCATGGCGCTGGTCTCGGCGTGCATTATCGATCCGGGCGTCTACTTTGCGATGAACAGCCCTATGGCGGTGCTGGCACCGGCGGGCACCACCGATGTGGTGGCGTCTGCGGCGCAGGTGGTGAGCAACTGGGGCTTTACCATTACGCCGGATGCGCTGCGGCAGATTGCCGATGAAGTGGGCGAGCAGTCGATCATCTCGCGGGCGGGCGGGGCACCGACGCTGGCGGTCGGCATGGCCTATATTCTGCACGGCGCGCTCGGCGGCCTGATGGATGTCTCCTTCTGGTATCACTTTGCGATTCTGTTTGAGGCGCTGTTTATTCTGACGGCGGTGGATGCCGGAACCCGCGCGGCGCGCTTTATGTTGCAGGATCTGCTGGGGGTCATCTCCCCGACGCTGAAACGCACCGAATCGCTGCCCGCTAACCTGCTTGCCACCGCGCTCTGCGTGCTGGCGTGGGGCTACTTCCTGCATCAGGGGGTGGTCGATCCGCTGGGCGGTATCAATACGCTGTGGCCGCTGTTTGGTATCGCCAACCAGATGCTGGCTGGCATGGCGCTGATGCTCTGCGCGGTGGTGCTGTTTAAGATGAAGCGCCAGCGCTACGCATGGGTGGCGTTAGTGCCAACGGCCTGGCTGCTGGTCTGTACGCTTACCGCCGGCTGGCAGAAAACCTTCAGCCCGGACAACAAAGTGGGCTTCCTGGCGATTGCCAATAAGTTCCAGGCGATGATCGACAGCGGCACTATTCCGGCGCAGTATACCCAGTCTCAACTGGCGCAACTGGTGTTTAACAACCGCCTCGATGCCGGGTTAACGCTCTTCTTTATGGTCGTGGTGGTGGTACTCGCCTTCTACTCGCTGAAGACCGCGCTGGCGGCGCTGAAAGCGGATCACCCGACGGCGCAAGAGACGCCTTACGAAGCGATGCCGGACAACGTTGATCAGGTTGTGGCGCGCGCCAAAAACGCGCATTAAGCGAAGGAGCAGATATGTTCGATACGCTCTCAAAAGCGGGCAAATACTTAGGCCAGGCGGCAAAGATGATGATTGGCGTGCCGGATTATGACAACTACGTTGAGCATATGCGCGTCACTCATCCGGACCAGATACCGATGACCTATGAGGAGTTTTTCCGTGAGCGCCAGGATGCGCGCTACGGTGGCAAAGGCGGCGCACGCTGCTGTTAACGAAAAAAGGCGGCACACTGTGCCGCCTTTTTTTGCCGCTCATCAGGCATTGGTTCCGCCATCCACCACAATATCCGCGCCGGTAATATGCTTCGCCGCCGGGCTGGCAAGAAACGCCACCGCTTCGGCAATATCCTGTGGCTCGCCGTAGTGGCCTAACGCCGTGAAACTGCGCTGCGCATCTGCCTGCGCGCCATCCGCCGGGTTCATATCGCTGTCCGTCGAGCCGGGTTTTACCATATTGACCGTGATGCCGCGCGCGCCCAGATCCCGCGCCAGCCCGCGCGTCAGGGAGTTAAGCGCCGATTTGGTCATGGAATAAATCGTGACGCCTTTAAACGGCACCTGGTCGGAGAGGTTACTGCCGATGTTAATAATGCGCGCGCCATCCGGCAGGTGTGCCAGCGCCGCCTGGGTGGTATAGACCACGCCGCGAATATTGACGTTGATCAGTGCATCGATATCCTCTTGCGACATTGACTCCAGCGACCCGCCGCGCGCAATCCCGGCGTTATTGACCAGAATATCCAGCCCGCCCAGCTGCACCACCGCCTGTGCAACGGAGTCCTGCGCCGCCTGCGGGTTGGCGCTGTCGGCCTGGATGGCGACGCCGTTGCGCCCAAGCGCGCGGATCGCTTCAGCAACCGCTTCGGCTTTCTCTGCCGATTTTTCATAGGTGATGGCGACATCCGCCCCGGCGCGCGCCAGCGTTAAAGCGATGGCTTTGCCGATACCCCGGCTGGCGCCAGTGACCAGCCCGCGTTTACCTGACAGTGAATATGACATGATGACTCCTGGATTATGTGTCGATTGATACATAATTAAAATAATCAGGCTTCCATCTATTCGTCAATATTATTAATATACCGATCAGCACAAAATGTGAGGAGCCGATGATGAGCCGGGGAAGACCGCGCGAGTTTGATCGAACAGAAGCGCTGAACAAGGCGATGTTGCTCTTCTGGCGCAAGGGGTATACCGCCACCTCGATGAGCGATCTCTATGAGGCGATGGGCATTAAGTCGCCGAGCCTCTATGCGGCGTTCGGCAGTAAAGAGAACCTCTACGATGAGGTGTTGCAGCACTACGAGCAGTGTGTTGCGCCGCTGATTTGGGGCGATATGGAGCAGGAGCCCTCGCCAAAACGCGCTGTCGCAAGCTGGCTTGAACGCTCAGCCGACATGCTGACGCGCTGCGATCTGCCGCACGGCTGCATGGTGACGCTCTCCGCTGTCGCCAGCGAAGGTAACGATCGCCTTGGTCAACGTGTGCAGGCTATGCGCAACGGCGGGATGGCATTACTGAAAGCGCGTCTGGCGCAGGCACAAGCGCAGGGCGAACTGCCCGCCGATACCGATATTGATGCCCTGACCCGGCTTTACACCAGCATCCAGCAGGGGATGTCGATCCAGGCGCGCGACGGCGCCAGCCGCGAAACGCTGCTCGGTATCGCCCGCATGGCGATGGGGCTATGGCCAACGGAATAAATACCGGTGGTTTGTAGGCCGGATAAGCGTGAGCGCCATCCGGCGATGGGTGCAGCATGTTGCCACGGTGGACGAGGTTCTGTAGGCCGGATAAGGCGCAGCCGCCATCCGGCAATGGGTCTGGTATGTGGCATATTGTGGAAGGGTTCCGTTCACCAGGTGTTGGGCGGAATGTTTTTATCACCGGTGCGGTGAACGGGACAAGGGAAGCGGCCGCGCTCCCCTTGTCAATCCCCGCGGCCCCGCAAGGAAATCGGTGCTGCGCACTGCGCTCACCTCCCGCGTGCCTGACTGCGGCCGGCTCGACTCGGCTTGCTCGCCCCTACGGACTCGCTCCATGCCTCGGTTCGCCTCTGTCCGCCATCCATGGCGTCCAGACCTTGTCATTCCCGCTTCGGTTCGCCGATTTCAGCGGGGACACAACCCCTCGCTGCGAGACCGCAGATAAAAGCAAAAACGGTATCGCTGGAGCTGCGTTTTTGTAGGCCGGATATGGCGAAGCCGCCATCCGGCATGTGATCCCGTCTCCATTTCCGGATTGTGCGAAAGCACGTATGCCGCCAAAAATGTTAAATACGCCGATAAAATCACATTTATTAAACATGTCATCGTGACAGGTCGATTGCATCGACATATTATCAGCATATGTCGATAAAAATGGATTTTGTAAACATATGCGCTGGGATCCGACCATACCCTATAACGCTTTACCGATGCTGCCGCCCAACGTGGAGGAGATTGAGACCCGCAAGGTACTTAAGGCCTGCATAAAGGCGCGTGCTGCACTGGCAGAGTTGAACACGGCAGGGGAGTTAATTCCCGATCAGGGATTATTGATTAACCTCCTTCCTCTACTTGAAGCAAAGGACTCCTCGCGCATCGAAAATATCGTGACCACCAGCGACCAGCTCTTCCAGTACGCTGATCAGGCCGAGAACGCCGATCCCGCAACAAAAGAGGCGTTACGTTACCGGACTGCATTGCACGATGGCTTTACTTACCTGAGCAGTTACCCGTTGTGTACTAACACTGCGATCGCTATCTGCACCACGCTACGCGGCGTACAAACGGATATTCGTAAAACCCCGGGAACGGTATTACGCGATCAGAACAGTGACGTGGTTTATACCCCTCCGGTAGGTGAAGCGGCTATTCGCGATCTGCTGGCGAACTGGGAACGTTTCATCCATGCCGATGATGACCTGGATCCGCTGATAAAAATGGCGATTTCACACTACCAATTTGAGTGTATTCACCCCTTTCCGGACGGAAATGGCAGAACAGGCCGAATCCTGAATATTTTGTACCTGATTCAGAGTGAATTGCTCTCGCTGCCTATCCTTTACCTCTCTCGGTTTATCCTGGAAAGGCGCGATCGCTATTACACGCTCCTGCGTGACGTGACCGCCGAAGGTCGCTGGGAGGCGTGGATCTTATTTATGCTGGAAGCGATAGAAAACACGGCGCGCTGGACCAAGAAAAAAATCGCCATCATTCGTGAACTGATGGTGGATACGACACAATTTGTGCGTGAGCGACTGCCAAAAATCTATACCCATGAGTTGATGCAAATACTTTTTGCACAGCCCTACTGTCGGATAGATAACCTTGTAAAAGGGCAAGTGGCTAAGCGCCAGACTGCATCGCTCTACCTTAAGCAGTTAGCAGACATAGGCGTGCTGGAGGAGATGAGCGTGGGGCGCGAAAAACTCTACCTCAATACACGGCTATTGCAGGAGTTAAATAACTAATTGCCGCGAGTCAGCTCTCCCACGCTGTTCTCCTGCCGGATGGCGCGTGCCGCTTATCCGGCCTACCAATCGCTCCGACCCCGTAGGCCGGATAAGGCGTAGCCGCCATCCGGCGATGGGCCTGGTATGTGGCATTTTGTGGAAGGGTTCCGTTCACCAGGCGCTGGGGAGTTTCATTAACTCCTTATGCGGTGAACGGGGCAAGGGAAGCGGCCGCGCTCCCCTTGTCAATCCCCGCGGTCCCGCGAGGAAATCGGTGCTGCGCACTGCGCTCACCTCCCGCGTGCCTGACGGCGGTCGGCTCGACTCGCCGTCCTGGCTCGGTTCGCCTCTGTCCGCCATCCATGGCGTCCAGACCTTGTCATTCACGCTTCGGTTCGCCGATTTCAGCGGGGACACAACCCCTCGCTGCGAGACCGGAGGTAAAGGCAATATCGGTGTTGCTGAAAGCACGCTGTTGTAGGCCGGATAAGGCGTAGCCGCCATCAGGCAATCGGTGCCGCGGTGATAATGCCGGATGGCGCGTAAACGCTTATCCGGCCTACGGGATTGGCGCGTTTGCAATTTACCGCGCGAAGGTCTCCACCTTCTCAAACGCCGCATAGAGTTTGTCGGCGCTGACAGCCACCGGCAGAGCATGGATCGACTCCACCGGGCGCAGGGTATGGGCGATCACCTTATCCAGCTCGGCACGGTTGTGAATATCCACCTCCAGCTCTGCAAGCGTAGTCGGCAGGTTGAAACGCTGATAGGCCGCCACAAGCTGCGCCAGCACGTCGTCCTGGGCGAGCAGGGCGCTCTGCACCAGAATGCCGTAGGCGACTTTCGTGCCGTGCAGGAACTTCTCCGTTTGCGGCAGCACCGTCAGCCCGTTATGCACCGCATGTGCCGCCGCCACGCGGGTATAGCGCTCGCCAAGCCCGCCGACCATGCCGCCACCGGCGATAATCGCATCCACCACATCGCGAAGCGCCTGCGTTACTTCTCCACGCTGCTGATCGGCCAGCGCCGCTTCACTGCTCTCCAGCAGCACATCGCGGATCGCCAGCGCATTATTAATCCCCAGCCGCACCGTCAGCGGTAAGTTTTCCGGCTGCGGCGCCAGCACGACCGCTTCATACCACTTCGCCAGCGTATCGCCGATACCCGCCAGCAGGTACTCCACCGGGGCATCAAGGATAATCTGCGGCTCGACCAGCACAAGGAAGTTAGCGTCATCAAAGATCTCAAAATGGAGCGCCTGACCGGCGTCGTTATACCAGACCGAGAGCGGCGTCCACGCCGCGCAGGTGGCGGCAATGGTCGGGATCGCCACCACCGGCAAGCCGAGCCGGCGCGCGACCGCTTTTGCCGTATCCAGCAGAGCGCCGCCGCCAACGCCGATCACCACGCTGCGATCCGCGCCCGCCTGCTGAACCAGCTCCGTCACATCGTGCTCGCTGCAGTGGCCTTTAAACAGCAGATGCGTGGCGCCAGGCGCGTTAAACGCTTGTGGCAGAAACGGTTTTGCGGCGGCAAAGGCGCGCTCGCCGTAGATCCACACCGCGCGGGAAAGCTGCTCAGCGGAGTAAAAATCCTCCAGCCGCGCAAGGCTGCCTGCGTGGGAGTAGTAGTTGGCGGGGCCGGGTACAACGCGGATATCGGTGTTGCTCATATGAGGTGTCCTTAAAGGTGATCGCTAACCCGATGTTATGTCTGGACATCCGGATGGCTAATATTATTTCGCTTTAACTTATGCCTTTTCTGTCGTTGCCAGTCAAGCGAGGCTGTGAAAAATTCGCTAAATCAATCTATTAATCGCAGGTATTCACGCGCTATGGGAAGCAACCTCCTCGAAATGCGTGGCATGCGCCTCGCCTTTGGCGGCTTCAACGCACTGTCGAATGTCGACCTCACTTTACGGGGCGGTTCAGTCCATGCCTTAACCGGCGCAAATGGCGCAGGCAAATCGACCCTGATGGCGGTGCTGTGCGGCACTTATGATCATTACGAAGGGGAGATCGCCATTAACCATCAGGTGGTGTCGATCCGCTCCCCGCGCGATGCGAAACAGCTCGGCATTCACCTCGTGCAGCAGGAGGTGGACGTTGCGCTGGTACCGGGGCTGAGCATCGCCGAGAACATCATGCTGGATAAGCTGGCAGAGGGCGGGCACCGCTTTCGCTGGGGTGAGATACGCCGCCAGGCGCGCGACGCGCTGGCACAGCTCGATGTTGAGTTTGATGTCACCCGCGCTATCGACAGCTGCACGCTGGCGGAAAAACAGCACATCTTACTGGCGCGGGCGCTCTCCCATCACTGCCGCTTTTTGATCCTCGACGAGCCAACCGCGCCGCTCGATCAGCACGAGAGCGAGCGCTTGTTTACGGTGGTCAGACGCCTGCAACAGCAGGGGATCGGCGTGGTGTTTATCTCCCATCGCATTCATGAGGTGAAGGCGATTTGCGACACCCTGACGGTGCTGCGCGACGGCAGGCTGGTGGAGTCCGGGCCGATGACGGCGCTAAGCGGCGAAGAGATTGTTGAGAAGATGCTCGGTCATGAACTAAGCGATATCTACCCGCCCGCGCGGCCGCCGCATAGCGATGAACTGCTGCTCAGCATTGATGGCCTGCACGACGAAGGGCTGCTGAAAGATATCTCGCTGCGGCTGCGTAAAGGCGAAATTCTTGGCATCGCTGGCCTGGCGGGCGCAGGCAAAACCGAGCTGTGCAAAGCCCTGTTTGGTGCGAGCAAAAGCCGTGTTACGCGCGGCGAACTGAACCATCAGCCGTGGCGTCCGCGCGATCCGGCCGATTCGGTATCGCGCGGCATGGCGCTGGTGCCGGAAGAGCGGCGTAAAGAGGGGATCTTTATCGATGAGCCGGTCAGCATGAACCTCGCCGTCAGCGCCGATCGCACCTTTTCGCGCTGGGGGATCTTTGCCCATCACCAGGCGTGGCGCTGGGCGCAAGAGGTGATTGCCCGCGTTGGCGTGCGCGCCAGTGGCCCAGGCCAGATACTGCGCCGCCTCTCCGGCGGCAATCAGCAGAAGGTGGCGATAGGCAAGTGGCTGCGCGGCCAGGCGAACGTGGTGATTTTTGACGAGCCGACCAAAGGCGTCGATGTGAAGGCAAAAACCGACCTCTTCCAGCTGATCGACGGGCTGGCACGCGAGGGCAAAGGCGTGATTTACGCGTCGGGTGAATTCGCCGAGCTGGTGGGTTTGTGCGACCGGATTTGTGTGCTGTGGGATGGGCGCATTGTGGCAGAAGTGCAGGGCGAGGATGCCCGCGAAGAGACACTCCTTTACTATTCCACCGGAGGAACGGCCCGTGAGTAAGGCCCTTTCAGTCAGTGCGGCGGCATCCCCGCGGCAGCAATTTTTCGATTTTCTTTATAAGTGGGGCATGTTGCTCACCGTGGTGGCGCTGGTAGCTATTTTTGGCATCGCCTCGGACAACTTTCTCGATCCCAATAACATCATCAATATCCTGCGCTCGATCGCTATCGTCACGGTGATTGCCGTTGGCGTCTCGATCTCGCTGACCATTGGTGGGTTTGATCTCTCCGTCGGTTCCACCGCGTCATTGGCCAACGCGCTGGTGATCTCGCTCTTTGTCTGGCACGGCTTCGATACGACGGAGGCGATCCTCGTGACGCTGGCGCTCTGTACGCTGGTCGGCCTGTTTAACGCTTTTCTCATCGTCGTGCTGCGCATTCCCGACATGCTGGCGACGCTCGGCAGCCTGTTTGTTATTCAGGGTGTAGCGATGACCTACAGCTACGGCGGGTCGATTACCGAAAACATGGTGCTGCCGAGCGGCGATATGGCGGAAGGGACCATCCCGGCGGCGTTTTCGCTGCTCGGCCAGGTGCCGACCATCGTCATTATCATGCTGGTGGTCACGGTGGTGGCGCAGCTTGGCCTGTCGCTGACCACCCACGGCCGCCGGATGTACGCCATTGGCGGCAACCCGGAAGCGGCGCGCCTCTCCGGCATTCGCACCACGCGCTACAAAGTGGCGGCGTATGTGATTGCCTCGCTGCTGGCCGGGCTTGGCGGGATTTTGCTCGCCTCGCGCATTGGCTCCTCGCAGGTGAATGCGGGCGGCGGGTATTTGATGGATGCGGTCGCTGCAGCGTGGATCGGCTTCTCGCTGGCGGGCTCGGGGAAACCCAATGCGCTCGGCACGCTGGTCGGGGCGGTGATCCTCGGCGTGCTCTCGAACGGGCTGGTGATGCTGTCGGTGCCCTATTACGCGATGGACATTATTAAGGGGCTGGTGCTGGCCGGTGCTCTTGCGTTGACTTACTTCCAGCGTCGTTAACTTTCAGGGGAAACAGAGATGAAAAAAATTGCACTTTCACTGCTGGCGCTAGGATTACTGAATGCGCTGCCGGGCCACGCCGCAACACCTGCGCCGGTTCCGGAGGCCATCGCCAACCATAACGGCCCGGTGCGCATTGCGCTGATCCGTAACCTCGGCTCTGATGACAACACCACCCAGTTTGTCGCCGGTGCTTTGCAGCAGGGTAAAAAACTTGGCTTTAAGATCAGCACCTTTTTAAGCAACGGCGATGACGCCAAATTCCAGGACTTCGTTAACCAGGCGATCAGCCAGAAGTATGACGGCATTATTCTTTCGCAGGGGCGCGATCCCTACTCGACGGATCTGATCAAAAAAGCGGTCGCCGCCGGGATCAAAGTGGCGGTGTTTGATACCGCCGTTAAGGGCGAAATTCCGGGCGTTACCGTGACGCAGCAGGATGACGCCTCGCTGACCAAACTCTCCTTCGGCGAGCTGGTGAAAGATTTCAACGGCAAAGCCAACATTATCAAACTGTGGGTCGCCGGTTTCCCGCCGATGGAGCGCCGTCAGGCGGCCTATGCGGAACTGCTGAAAGCGAACCCGGGGATTAAAGAGCTGGAGTCGATTGGTGCCGTCTCTTCCGATGTGCAGGGCGACACGGCTAATAAGGTGGGCGCGGTGCTGGCGAAATACCCGAAAGGGCAGATTGATGCCATCTGGGGCACCTGGGATGCCTTCAGCCAGGGGGCCTATAAAGCGCTGAAAGAGAATGGCCGCACCGAGATCAAGCTCTACAGCATTGATGTCTCGAACCAGGATCTGCAACTGATGCGCGAAGCGGGCAGCCCGTGGAAGGTGAGCGTGGCGGTGGATCCGAAGCTGATTGGTGCCACCAACGTGCGCCTGATCGCCAATAAGATTGCCGGTGAACCGACGCCTGCGACTTACGATTTTAAAGCCGCCGCCATTCCGCAGGCGCTGCTCGCCAGCCAGCCTGGCGCGGTGAATGTGGCGTCGCTCGGCAAAATCATTCCCGGCTGGGGCCAGACGCAGGATTTTATTGCGCCGTGGTTTGCAACGCTCGAAGCGAAGAATAAATAGTTTGCAACACGAGCCAGTTTTGTAGGCCGGTGCGGCATTGATTGCCGGATGGCGCTAACGCTTATCCGGCCTGGAACGGCGTATCGCAACAAGCAATTGCGGTGAATCCGTTTGCCGGATGGCGCTTCGCTTATCCGGCCTACAAGGGCGTATCGCAATAAGCAATCGCGGTGAACCCGTTTGCCGGATGGCGCTAACGCTTATCCGGCCTACAAGGGCGTATCGCAATAAGCAATCGCACCGGCCTTTAACAAGGATAAATCATGGCAACTGAACTTCCACGCCCGGACTACAGCCGCAATATGCGCTTGATTGGCCACAGCGACCAGGGCGGTCGCCCGGACGGTGTCCAGCTGATGGTGCACCGCGGCTTTGCCTATATCGGCCATATGGTGTCGCAGGGCGTCTCAATTGTGGATGTCCGCGACCCAAAGAACCCGAAACCCGCAGGCTATATCGCCGCGCCGCCCGGCACCTGGAATGTGCATCTGCAAGCCCACGACGATCTGCTGCTGGTGATCAACGCCCGCGATCTCTTTGCCGACGCCCGCTTTGCTGATGAAAAGGTATACTACACCCGCTCGGTCGGCGAAACCGTAAGCGATGTGCAGGATAAGGGCTGGAGCGCCGGGCTGCGTATTTTCGATATCTCCACGCCGGACAAGCCGCGCGAAATCAGCTTTCTGTCGCTTGAGGGTATCGGCATTCACCGCATCTGGTATGTGGGAGGGCGCTGGGCCTATGTTTCTGCGCTGATCGACGGCTTTACCGACTACATCTTCCTGACCATCGATCTCAAAGACCCGCGCAAACCTGAGGTGGCTGGACGCTGGTGGCTGCCGGGCATGAACCAGGCCGCAGGCGAAACGCCGGGCTGGGAAGAGGGCAAACGCTACGCGCTGCACCACGCGATTATTGCCGGTGATACCGCCTACGGTAGCTGGCGCGACGGCGGCCTGACGCTGCTGGATGTGAAAGATCGCACTCAGCCGACGCTTATCAGCCACCGCAACTGGAGCCCGCCGTTTGGCGGCGGCACCCACACCGCGCTGCCGTTGCCGGATCGCGATCTGCTGGTGGTGCTGGATGAAGCGGTGCTCGACAATCAGGAGGATGGCGAGAAGCTGATCTGGCTGTTCGATATTCGCGAGCCCGCTAACCCGGTCAGCATCGCCACCTTCCCGCAGCCGGATGAGATCGATTATGTGGCGAAAGGGGCCCACTTCGGCCCGCACAACCTGCATGAGAACCGCCCCGGCAGCTTTATCAGCTCAACGCTGATTTTCGCCACCTACCAGAATGCCGGTGTGCGCGCCTACGATATCTCCAACCCCTATCGCCCGGTTGAGACCGGCGCGCTGGTGCCAGCGGCACCGGAAAAAATGATGGATACCCGCCCCGGTCGCCCGCGCGTGATCCAGTCCTGCGATGTGTTTGTTGACGCGCAGGGGATCATCTACAGCACCGACTACAACGGCGGGTTGTCGATTATTGAGTATCTGGGGTGAGCGAAGCGCCGGAGGGCGCTTCGTTATCGGCTTACGAGTATTGGCGCACGCGGGCAATTAACTCATCGACGCTATCAATGCGATCGGCAATCACAATCAGCGCTTTGCCAAGGGAGAGGGCATGACGGAGGCAGGCGTGGCGCATCTCCTCATCTTTGATGGTGTCGATATCTGCCACGTGCGACAGTCCAACGCTGCGGCGGATAAGCTCAGTGCCGCAAAAACCAATCGCATCGGCCCACACTTTTTTCAGAAATGCCGAGGCGTAGCCCGGCTGCGCCAGCGCCGCGTCCTGCGTCTTCTCGGTTGCTAACGCCTGGAAGCGCTCGGCAAAGGTCGCCCACAGGGTCTGAATATCGATCAGCCGCTGCTCGCGTGCCGCCGCCGCATCGCGAATACCGAGGTGGCCCGGCAGGCCGCAGTAGTTGAGCAGCAGGTTGCCGATAGCGGTACCGATATCAAAGCCAATCGGGCCGAAATAGCCGAACTCGGCGTCAATCGCCTTCAGGCTACCGTCGGCAACAAAAATTGAGCCGCTGTGAATATCGCCGTGCAGCAAGGCTTCAGCATGAGAGAAGAAGCAGTGCTTGAGCGACGCGACTGCCACTTTCAGCTGTGCGTCATCGCGCAGGGCGGCGGCGTCTGCTTCCAGCTCGGCCGGGTAGTTATTGCGCTCGTGGATCTGGTAGGGATCGTTGAAGAAGAGATCTTCGGTGATCTCGCACATCGCCGGATTAATAAATTTCGCCACCTGCGCTTTTTTCACATGCGGGTGGAGGTAAAAATCGCTGGTGTGAAACAGCGTCTGCGCCAGGTATTCACCTAACTGCGTCGCTGCCTGCGGATAATAGACATTGCGAATCAGTTCGCCGCGCCAGATATGGTGATCGGAGAGATCTTCCATCACCATCACCGCCAGCTCCGGGTCGAAATGAAGAATATTGACCGTGTGCTGCGGGCAGTGCTTGTAGTGTTCGACCAGTGTTTGCGCTTCGAGACGCGCACGATCGAGCGTCAGCGGCCAGGACTCACCGACGCAGCGCACATAGGGCAGCGCCTGTTTAACGATGACGCGGCTTGTGCCGTTGCGGTCGAAAATTTTGAATACCAGATTGAGGTTACCGTCGCCCACTTCCTGCGCGTCAACCAGTTCGGAGGGATCGCGAAAGCCGCCAAATTGTTGTGCATATGCCACGGCATCACGGGCGGAAAAGGTATGGTATTGCGACATTGCCTCGATCCTCTTTTTGCGATTTAAGCCATTTAGACGTCTATACATCCGCTTTGCATCCTGACACAATACGCCACATTAACGCAACAGGGATTTAACGATATGCCGTCATTACAGACCACCAGCCTGCGCATCGCCGAAAATCGTTTATTTATTCTCGACCAACAGGCGTTACCGCAGGAGAAACGCTGGCTTGCCGCCGATTCGGTAGATGACCTTGTCGGCCATATTCACGCGCTGCGCGTGCGCGGTGCCCCGCTGATTGGCCTCTCTGCCAGCCTGCTGCTGGCGCTGCTGGCCGCCCGCGGTGAGAGCCGTGAACAGCTGGCACAGGCGCTGGAAACCTTGCGCGCGGCGCGCCCGACGGCGGTGAATCTGATGAACAATCTCGACCGCATGAAGCAGGCGCTGGCGCAGGAGAACTGTGCCGATGCGCTGATGACGGAAGCGCTGCGGCTGGTGGAAGAGGATAAACAGCTCTGCGACAACATCGCCCAGGCGGGTGCCGCGCTGATTACACCCGGCAGCCGCATTTTGACCCACTGCAACACCGGCGGGCTGGCGACGGCGGGCGTCGGCACGGCGCTCGGCGTGATTGCGCTGGCGCATCAGCAGGGCAATATCAGCAATGTGTGGGTGGATGAGACGCGCCCGCTATTGCAGGGCGGACGGCTTACCGCCTGGGAGCTGGGCGAGCTGGGCGTGCCGTATCAACTGATTACCGATTCGATGGCCGCCAGCCTGATGGCAAAAGGGCAGGTGGATGCGGTGTGGGTCGGCGCGGACAGGATTGCCGCCAATGGCGATGTGGCGAACAAAATTGGCACCTATTCGCTGGCGGTGCTGGCGAAGTTCCACAATGTGCCGTTTTATGTCGCCGCGCCGCAAACCACCCTCGATCCCCATTGCCCGAACGGCGAGGCGATCCCGATTGAGCAGCGCGCCGCCACGGAAGTGACCGGCGTGGCGGGGAGTTTTGGCGCGGTGCAGTGGGCGCCGGAAGATGCGCAGGTGTACAACCCGGCGTTTGATGTTACCCCCGCCGCGCTTATCAGCGGTTGGGTGCTCGACAGCGGTGTGGTAACGAAGGCCGCGGATCTTTTTGTGTAGTGCATAAAACGTTGCCGGATGGCGCGTAAACGCTTATCCGGCCTACGCCGTTTCAGTGCATCCTCACCCGTAGGCCGGATAAGGCGCAGCCGCCATCCGGCAATGGGGTTTCAGCGGCCCCGCACCCGTAGGCCGGATAAGCGCCAGCGCCATCCGGCAATGGGGTTTCAGCAGCCCCGCATCCGTAGGCCGGATAAGGCGCAGCCGCCATCCGGCAATGATGTTTCAGCGGCTCCGCACCCGTAGGCCGGATAAGCGCCAGCGCCATCCGGCAATATCAAACCGCTGCATCACGCGAACGGGTGCTGCAAAACCACTTCACTCTCTCTTCTGTTGGCCTGCGCCTGCGTGGCGGCGTCATCCTGCCCTTTTTCATACCGCGGCGGGGTGATCGCCGGGTAAACAAAGCTGCCCACTTCGCTGCACTGCTCCGGATCTTCATCACCCGCATAAAAGAGATAATACTGATTCGAATCCGGGAAGAAGGCCAGGCTGTCGCCGTTGCGAAAGGTGGTGCTCCAGAAGGGCACGCCCGCTTTGGTATGCGCCCTCTCTTTGCCCGCTGCGATTTGAAAATGGTCGCCCCACTTCATGGTCGTCAGGCTGTAATCAAAAAAGGAGACGGTCAGCGCGCCGCGCGTCGGGCAGTTCAGCCTTACCGCATCGTCGGCGCGGGCGGTGGCAATAAACATCAACAGCAGGAAGAGGGTGTATTTCATGGCAGCGGGTCCGGCAAAAGCAAAGCATGAGGGTAAAGCATTGCCGCGTATAAACCCGTAAGAAAATATGTCAGAAAAAGAGAAAGAGAATCAGGATGTTAAGAAAGGGGTGTATTTGTTGAAACCGTATAGGTTTTGTTGAGCTAAACATGATAATAATTATCAAAAGTATAAAATTCTCATTACCATCAGGACACCTTTTTCTATGCATGGAAAAATCCGCACTACGCTGCTTCTCGGCGCGCTGCTCACGCTGCCCGTTCTCGCGCAGGCCACGCAATATCCCCTTACGGTGACCGATTTTAGCGGTCGCAAAGTGACGCTGGATCACGAGCCGCAGCGCGTGATTTTGCAGGATGGTCGCGACATCATGACCCTCGCGCTGCTCGATCGTGATAACCCGTTTAAGCGGCTGGTGGCATGGAACAACCTGGCGAAAAAGCAGGATATCGAAAGCTGGAAGATGCTGAAAACCCGCTGGCCGGAAGCGGCCAACATTCTCGATATGGGCTTTAGCGATAAAGGGAATGTTGAACTCGAAAGCGTGCTGGCAAAGCAGCCGGATCTGATGATTGCCCAGCTGCGCGCGAAACCGTCGCTCACCGACAGCGGCGTGCTCGACAAGCTGACGGCGTTGAAAATCCCGGTGGTGTTTGTCGATTACAATGTGAACCCGGCGAAAGATACCGCGCCAAGCGTCGATCTGCTGGGCAAAGTGCTTAACCGCGAAAGCAACGCTGAAGCTTACACCACCTACTACCGCCAGCATCAGCAGGCGATCACGCAGAAAACCGCCGCCATTATGCCGAAGCCGAAAGTGTTTGTCGAAGCGCTGGCGGGCAGAGCCGACAGCTGCTGCTTTACCCACGGCCACAGCGGCTGGGGTGGGCTGGTGGAAGCGGTCGGCGCAACCAACCTCGGCTCCGAGCTGCTGCCGGGCGCCACCGGTTTTATCTCCCTTGAGAAGCTCATCAGCGTCAACCCGGATGTCTACATCATGACCGGCTCCAAACGCGGCAACGGCCAGGTGCTGCCGCTCGGCCTGAATGCCTCGCCGGACGAGGTGAACAAGCAGGCGCAGTTGCTGCTGAGCCGCACCGGCATCAGCCAGATCCCGGCAGTAGCGCAGAAGCACGTTTATGGTGTTTATCACCACTTCTATAACCACCCGTATAACATCGTGGGCATGGAGTATCTGGCGAAGGATATCTACCCGCAGGCGTTTGCCGACCTCGACCCGGATGCGACTTATCATCACATCATCAAAAACTTCACCAAATTGCCGGATGACGGCTTTGTTTACAGCTGGCAGCAGGGCAAATAATCAGAATGAGTACCACTCTTGACGCGGGCGCGTTGATGGATAACTACCGCGCGATAATTCGTCGTCGCGTCGGCCTGCTGGCGCTGCTGGTGGGGTTGATTATCGCCTCGATGCTGCTCGATTTTACCCTCGGCCCCTCTGGCCTGTCGCTGGATGTGCTGGGGCAAACGCTGCTGCATCCGCAGAGCGTGGATGCCGGAACACGGGTGATTGTCTGGGATATCCGCATGCCCTATGCGCTGATGGCGATTGTCGTCGGCTTAACGCTGGGGCTGGCGGGGGCTGAGATGCAGACCATCCTCAATAACCCGCTCGCCAGCCCGTTTACCCTCGGCGTTTCGTCGGCGGCGGCCTTTGGCGCGGCGCTGGCGATCGTGCTTGGCATCGGCATTCCCGGCATCCCCGCCCAGTGGTTTATCTCGGCTAACGCCTTTATCTTCGCGCTGCTGGCGGCGCTGTTGCTCGATGGCATCACCCGCTGGACGCAGGTGGCGACCTCCGGCGTGGTGCTGTTTGGTATTGCGCTGGTCTTCACCTTCAACGCGCTGGTGTCGATGCTGCAATTTATCGCCAATGAGGACACCCTGCAGGGGCTGGTCTTCTGGACGATGGGCAGCATTGCCCGCGCCTCGTGGGAGAAGCTCGGCATTCTGCTGCTGGCGCTGGCGGTGATTATGCCGCTGTCGATGCTCAGCTCCTGGAAGCTCACTTCCCTGCGTTTAGGCGAAGATCGCGCCATCAGCTTTGGTATCAACGTGCGCCGCCTGCGGCTGACAACGCTGCTGCGCATCAGTATTTTGTCGGCGCTGTCGGTGGCATTCGTCGGGCCGATTGGCTTTATCGGCCTCGTAGCCCCGCACATTGCCCGCATGCTGTTTGGCGAGGATCACCGCTTCTACCTTCCGGGCAGTGCGCTGATTGGCGCGCTGGTGCTGTCACTGGCGTCGATTGTCTCCAAAAACCTGATTGATGGCGTCATTATCCCGGTCGGCATCGTCACCTCGCTGGTCGGCGTGCCGTTCTTTATCACCATTATTGTGCGCCACCGGGGGAGTGTATGAGCCCGCAGTCCGGTTTATCCCTGCGCGGCTTCAGCGCGGGTTACCACAAACAGCCGATTATTCAGGATCTGGCGATTGACCATCTGCCGCGCGGCAAAGTGACGATCCTGCTCGGGCCGAACGGCAGCGGCAAATCGACGCTGCTGCGCGCCATGGCCGGGCTGAACAAAGCCCAGGGCGAACTGCTCCTCGATGGCGATGATCTGCTGACGCAACCCTTCGCCAGACGCGCCGAGCAGGTGGTTTACCTGCCGCAGTCGCTGCCGGCAGGCGTGCATCTGCATGTGCTGGAGTCGATTATCGTGGCGCAGCGCGCGTCCGGCGGCCTGCACAGCGCTGAGCAGCAGGCGCAGGTGATGACGCTGTTGCGCCAGTTGGGGATTGAGCACCTGGCGCTGCACTATCTTGATCAGCTCTCCGGCGGGCAGAAACAGCTGGTCGGTCTGGCGCAGTCGCTGATCCGCCAGCCCACTTTGTTGCTGCTGGACGAGCCGCTCAGCGCGCTGGATCTTAATTATCAATTTCACGTGATGGATCTGGTGAAGCGCGAAACTCAGCGCCGTAACATCGTCACCGTGGTGGTGGTGCACGATATCAATATCGCGTTGCGCCACGGCGACCATGTGCTGATCCTGAAAAAGGGCCAACTGGTGGCCGACGGCGATCCGGGAGAAGTGATCACCCCGCACACGCTGGCAGAGGTGTACGGCGTGCGCGGGCGGGTGGAGCCCTGCTCGCAGGGCATGAAACAGGTGATTATTGACGGTTTAAGCTGAGCGTAAGCCGCCGCAGCGCGATCACCAGCGCTGATGCGGGTTCTGCGCGTAGTGGCGCAGCACCTCAGCGTAGGGTGCCGTGCGGACATCGGGGTTTTGCACAATGGATCCCAGCAGCACGGCAAGCGCGACGTCGTGCTCGCCAAGGTTGTGCAGGCAGAGCGCATAGAAGGGCGGCACTTCGGTTGCCTGCGGCCAGCGGGCGATAATCTCCTCAAACTGCGCTTTCGCCTGCGGGTATTTCCCCAGGCAGCGCCAGGTTGAGGCAAGGCCAAAGCGCGCTTCAAACTCATCTTCATCGCTAAGGCCAGCCTCAATCGCCGCCAGGTAATACCCTTCGGCATCCCGCTCGCGGCCCTGGTTATCAAACGACCAGGCGATATTGAGCAGCGCCTGCGCGCGCAGCGCCGGTTCATCGGCAAGTACCTTTAACGCCTCGCGGCTCTGCTCATGCTCGCCCGCTTTTCGCAGCGCAATCGCTGCCTGCAACCTGCTCTCCATTCGCCTCTCCTTAAAAATGTTGAGGCTATGTTATAAGCGAGGCGGCAGGCAGCCACAAGGTTAGCGCGCGCTGACCCGCCAGATGGTGTTGCCCGCATCGTCGGCAATCAGGACGCCGCCCTGCTTATCCATCGCCAGTCCGACCGGCAGACCGCGCACCTGCTTCTCATCATCGGTAAGAAAACCGCTCACCACCGGCTGCGGTTGCCCGACCGGTTTGCCGTTTTCAAACTTCACCCACACCACCTGATAGCCGTTAAGCGGCTTGCGGTTCCAGCTGCCGTGCTCGCTGACAAACGCGCCGCCGCGGTATTGCGGCATATTCTCTCCGGTGTAGAAGAGCAGGCCGAGCGGGGCGACGTGAGAGCTGAGCGCGTAATCGGGCTTAATCGCCTGCTTCACTAGATCCGGGCGCGGCGGCTGGACGCGCTCATCCACATGCTGACCGAAGTAGCTATAGGGCCAGCCGTAGAAGCCCTTATCCTGTACCGAAGTCATGTAATCTGGCACCAGATCGGAGCCAATCTCGTCACGTTCATTGACGATCGCCCACAGCGCACCGCTTTCCGGTTCCCACTGCAACCCAGTCGGGTTACGCAGGCCGCTGGCGAAAATGCGGCTCGCTCCGGTTGCGGCATCCACCTCCAGCACCGCCGCACGGCGGTATTCCGCGCCGATACCGTTCTCAGTGATGTTGCTGTTGGAGCCAACACCGACATAGAGCTTGCTGCCATCAGGGCTGGCGAGCAGGGATTTGGTCCAGTGATGGTTAATCGGCCCGCCCGGCAGTTCCGTTACTACTTCACCCGGCGCGGTGATGGAGGTTTGCCCCTCCTGATAGGGGAATTTCACCAGGCTGTCGGCATTCGCCACCCACAGGGTGTTGCCAATCAGCTGGATACCGAACGGCGAGTGCAGGTTTTCAATAAAGGTGTGCTTCTGCCATTTGCCGTCGACATTGCGCAGCAGGGTAATGCGATTGCCGCCGGGGCCGCCTTTGCCGGAGGCTTTCTGCACGATGCCCATAATCAGCTGTTTCGGGCGCGTGGTTGGCTTCGCCGGGCCGTTGGCTTCCGCCACCAGCACATCGTTATTTGGCAGCACATAGACCTGACGCGGGTGTTGCAGGCCATCGGCAACTTTCTCAATCTTCAGCCCCTGCGCCACTTTTGGCATCTCGCCCTCTTTCCACGCCACCCCTTCGGGCACCTGCATCGGCGGCATCAGGAAGTTTTGCGCTTTTGGCAGTTCAGGGTTTGGCCCCACTTGTTTAGCCGGATCGAGGCTGGCGCCCTGATCGCAGCCGGCCAGCAGCGCGGTGAGCGTAAAGGCGAGGAGTGTTTTGCGGTGGATTCTCATGCGATCACTCCTTTGCGGGTACGAAGGGCAAGCTGGACGTTAGCAATCAGCAGCAGCGCCACCACGGCGGTGGAGAGGATCACCCCCAGCGGCACCACGGCGTAGGCGTCGCGGCTGTGGACAAAGGCGTTAAAAATCGCCAGCACAATGGCCAGCAGCCAGAGCCAGAAGTGGATTTTTACCGCCGCCGTCGCCAGCGGGCGTTGGGTGAACCACACCTGCACCAGGTTTATTAGCCGCGGCACAATCGCCAGCACCAGCCCGATGGCGATAAGCCAGCTTGCCGCGTCGGTCCACATAATTTGAAAAGATTTGAGGTAGAGAATATCGAAGATCCACGCGGCGGTGAAAAAGCCGAGCGGCAGGGGGTTTAACAGTTCATAGAGCGCAATGGCGACCCGCGATGGTCCGGAGGTAGTTTGCATTGGTCTTCCTTAGTAAACAGGGGATCGGGAAGTGACCACGACTCAAGCCACAGAACGTGCCTGATAAAGGGTAGACAAAATAATGTGAAACGGCGGTTTGTTAGCAGCGTTGTGCGCCATAACGCATTCTGCATAGTTATAAGTTTCGAGACGGGAATATTCACTTTACATTGAGTTATTGATAATGATAATCGGTCTCAAATTGTTTCTTATTGTTCTTATTTGATGTTGTTACGGATGATCTTCGCCCGTGCGGCGAGATATTACATTGAGGGTTGTTTGCATGCGATTTTCCCCTTTCTATGGCGCGCTTACTCTGGTCATCGCGTCGCCGCTTTATGCGCAGGATGCGACAAGCAGTGAAGAAGACGTGGTTGTAACGGCTACGCGTACCGACGGCTCGCGCAATGACTCCCCGCAGGTGATCAAAGTGATCACTGAAAAGGAGATTGCCCAACAGCGCCAGCTCACCTCCGATACCTCGCAGATCTTAAGTAACCTGCTGCCGTCGTTTTCGCCGTCGCGGCAGAAGATGTCCGGCAGCGGTGAGACCCTGCGCGGGCGTACGCCGCTGGTGATGATTGACGGTATTCCGCAATCCAACCCCCTGCGCCCGACCGGGCGTGAAATGCACACCGTCGATGCCTCCATGATTGAGCGCATTGAGGTGATCAAAGGGGCTAACACCAGTAACGGCGTGGGCGCGACGGGTGGGGTGATCAACATCATCACTAAACGGGCGAAGCCGGGCACCGCCAACCAGCATTTCAGCATCGAAACCACCACGCCGACCTCTGAACTTAATCACGATACCCTGGCCTACAAAACCAACTACAGCATCAATGGCAGCGAGGAGTATCTCGACTACCTCTTCGCCCTCAGCTATGAAGATCAGGGGTTGTTCAAAGATGCGAATAATCACGCCATTGGCGTGGATAACACCCAGGGTGATTTGATGGACTCCCGTGCGTGGGATCTGCTGGCGAAAGTAGGTTACTGGCTCGATAACGACCAGCGTGTGCAGTTAAGCCTTAACCGCTACCGACTGAAAAATAAAGATAATTATATCAGCGTCACCGGCGATCGCGACGCGGGCAGGTTGACCACCTCACGCAAAGGCACGCCGGAAGGCACCGCGCCGCATAACGATGTCTGGACCGTGGGCACCACCTACGACAACTACAATCTCGCCGGGATGAAGCTGACTGCGCTGGCCTACTATCAGCGCTACGAAGCGCTGTTCGGTGCCACCAACTCCTCCTCCTTCCAGGACCCGCAGATTGCGCCAATTGGTACGCTCTACGATCAGAGCCGCGCGTATACCGATAAGTACGGCAGCAAAATCGCCCTGACAAAAGATGATATCTGGGACGATCGCATTAAGGCGACGGTGGGCTTCGACACGCTGTTTGATAACTCGAAACAGGATCTGTGGAGCACCGGGCGCACCTATGTGCCGGAGATCAACTACACCGATCTCTCGCCTTTCCTGCAACTTGAGTACGCGCCGGTGGAGTCGGTCAAACTGAGCGGCGGCATTCGCTACGAGTATGCGCGCCTGAAGATCGACAGCTACCAGACGGTGTGGGCCAACGATCGCGTTACGGTCGAAGGGGGCACGCCGTCGTTCGATGAAACCCTCTACAACGCCGGAATTGTCTGGACGCCGGTCACGCCGCTGAGCCTGTTTGCCAGCTACAGCGAAGGCTTTACCGTGCCGGATGTTGGCCGCGTGCTGCGCGGCATCGACACGCCGGGGGTGAAGCTGAGTGATTACAACAGCCTGCAACCGATCATTACCAAAAACAGTGAAGTCGGCTTCCGCGTCCAGCAGGCGCCGTTCGATTTTGAGGCCAGCTACTACAAATCGACCTCTAAACTGGGCAGCCGCGTCGAGTTGCAAAACGACGCCTTTGTTGCGCGGCGTGAAAAGACCGAGATCGATGGCGTTGAAGTGAGCGCGGGCTACGCGCCGAACGCTGACCACAAGCTGACGCTGGCGTGGTCGCATATGCGCGGCCGCTACGACAGCGATGATAACGGCAGCCTTGATGCCAAACTCGACGGTCTTAATATCGCCCCGGATCGCATCATCGCCAGCTGGTCGGCGAACTGGAACACTGAACTGAGCACCTTCTTGCAGGCTAACTGGGCGCTGAGTAAGAAGTTCGACGACGAAGAGAAGGATTTCTCCGGCTATGGGATTGTCGATGCGGCGGTGGGCTACAAGCTGCCTTATGGTCAGCTGAGCCTTGGCATCTCTAACCTGCTCAACAAGCAGTACGTCACCTATTACTCGCAAAGCGCCTCGGTCGATCCGGATCGCTACTTCGCCGGGCGGGGCCGCACGGCCACACTCGGTTACAGCCTCAACTTCTGATGGTCGCCGCTCCCCTCGCGGGAGCAGCAAAGTAACGGATGAATAGCCTGAATATCTCACTCTCCCGGCGGCGCGGCCTGCAAGCGATGCTGCTCTATGGCATCGCCCCTGGCCTGTTTGCCGCACCGCCAGCCTTGCCGCGCGCCATCTCACTCTTTCAGGGGGCGACGGACAGCCTGGCAGCGCTCGGCGTGACGCCCTGCGGCATGGTGGAGTCATGGGCGGAAAAGCCGGTCTACCGCTACCTGCGCCCGCGCTTCTCAAACGTGCCGCAACTCGGGCTGGAGACGCAGCCGCAGCTGGAAAAGATGGTGCTGCTGAAGCCCGATATCATCTTCGCCTCGCGTTTTCGCCACCAGGATGTCGCGCCGCTGATGGCGAAAATCGCCCCGGTGGCGCTGCTCGATGATGTGTTTGAGTTTAAAAAAACGCTCAGCGTGGTTGGCGACAGGCTCGGTCTTGCCGACAGTGCCAACGCGCTGCTGCACCAGTGGCAGCGCCGGGTGGTGACGCTGCGCGGGCGCATTGCGCAGCACTTTGCCGCACCGCCGACGGTGTCGGTTATCGAAGTGCGCCCCGATCATATTCGCAGCTATGTCGCCGCCAGCTTTCCCGGCTCGGTGATGAGCGAACTGGGTTTTGGCTGGAACAGCGCCGCGCAGCAGGCGCGCAGCACCTCGCTGCGCTTTTCAAGCTTCGAGAATATCCCGCTGCTTAATGCCGATCTCTTCTTCATTTTGCTGCGCACAGAGAGCGCGGCGATTATGCGCCACTATCAGGCGCTGACCGCGCACCCGCTCTGGCAACAGCTGCGGGCGGTGAAGGCGCAGCGGCTGTGGACGGTGGACAGCGTGCCGTGGAGTTTGTCCGGCGGCATTCTTGGCGCCAATCACATGCTTGATGATGTCGACGCCGCGCTGCGCGGGGAGGGGGCATGAAGGGGCGCTTTCTGCTCTGCTTTGCGCTGCTGCTGGTGATGGCGGCACTCAGCGTAATGGTCGGAACACAAATTTATACGCCGGGCGAGATTGCGCGCGCGCTGTGGCAGCCGGATGCCACTCTCGCGCGTGATGTGATTATTCATACCTCGCGCTTACCGCGCACGCTGTTGGCAGCGGCCGTCGGCGCTTTCCTTGCGGTGGCGGGGGCGCTGATGCAGGCACTAACACGTAATCCGCTCGCATCGCCTGGGCTGTTTGGCGTCAATGCCGGTGCGGCGCTGCTGATTGTGCTGGCGGGTGCGCTGTTCAGCATTGGCGAGGCGTGGGTCACGCTGCTGCTGGCATTTACCGGCGCGTGCATCACCGGGTCGCTGGTGTGGTTTGCCAGCCAGAGAAGCAGCGGTCAGCTTAACCCGCTGCGGCTGGTGCTGGCGGGCGTGGCGATCACCGCCCTGTGCAACGCTTTTACCCAGGCGATCCTGGTGATGGATCAGGAGAGCCTCGACACCATGCTCTTCTGGCTGGCAGGGAGCCTTGCGGGCAACGATCTTGCACATCTCTACCCGATGCTGCTGCCGGGCGGGCTGCTGCTGATTGTCGCCATGCTCTGCGGCGGGCAGATGGGAGTGCTCAACGCAGGTGAAGAGATTGCCCGCGGGCTGGGGCAGAACATCGCCCGAGTGCGCCTGCTGGCCAGCGTGCTGGTGGTCGGGCTGGCGGGCTGCGCGGTGGCGCTGGCGGGCAATATCGGCTTTGTCGGGCTGATTGTGCCGCACATCGCCCGGCAACTTTTCGGCAGTGATGTGCGTACCTTGCTCCCTGCCTGTGCGCTGCTGGGGGCGTTGCTGCTGCTGGCGGCGGATATCGCCGCGCGGGTGGTGATCCTGCCGCAGGAAGTGCCGGTCGGGGTGATGACCGCACTGCTAGGCGCACCCTTTTTTATCCTGCTGGCGCAGCGCCGGGGGCAGCATGCCGGATAGCCAACTCTTTCGCTGCGGCGCGTATGCCCGGCTCTACTCGCGCCGCCAGTTGCTGATGCTGGCGAGCTGCACGCTGATCGCCGCGCTGATTGTACTTATTGCGCTGAGCGTCGGCGATGTGCCGATCCCGCTGCTGCACACCCTTCGCTTACTGGTGCTGACTGATAACAGCGCAGAGCATTTTATTCTGCATGAGCTGCGTCTGCCGCGCGTGGCGCTGGCGCTGCTGGCGGGCGGCGGGCTGGGGCTTGCCGGGTTGATTTTGCAAACCCTTGTGCGCAACCCGCTCGCCTCGCCGGACACCCTTGGCGTCACGGCAGGCGCCAGTGCCGGTGCGCTGCTGTGGCTCACCTTTTTTAGTCTGCGTTATGGCAGCGCGGGCATGCCTTATGCCGCAATGGCTGGTGCGGCCTGCGCCGTCGGGCTGATCTTTCTGTTAAGCGCGCGGCGCGGGTTAACGCCGCTGCGCATGATTTTGACCGGGGTTGGCGTCTCGGCGCTGGCGGGCGCGGTGGTGACGCTGATCCTCGTATTCAGCCCGCTGACCACCACCTTTTCCGCGTGGGTGTGGCTGAGCGGCAGCGTCTATGCCGCCAGCTGGCCGAAGGTGCTGCACTTGCTTCTCTTCTACCTGTGGGCGATCCCGCTGCTGGTCGTTCTGCTGCGTTACCTGAAGGCGCTGCAGCTTGAGGATGCGCTGGCAACCGGGCTGGGGGTGCGGGTGAATGCTATTCGCCTCCTGCTGTTGCTGGCCTGCGTCGCGCTCTCCGGCAGCGCGGTGGCGCAGGTCGGGGCGATGGCCTTTGTCGGGCTGGTGGCACCGCATCTTGCTCGCCTGGTGGTGGCGCAGGGGATCTTCAGCCAGGCATATGTCGCGACGTGCAGCGGCGGCAGTATGGTGGTGGCCGCCGATCTGTTGGCGCGCACGCTGTTTCGCCCCGCCGATCTGCCCGCCGGGATCTTTGTCGCGCTGGCCGGCGCGCCGCTCTTTCTTTGGCTGCTGATAAGGCAGCGTTCGTAAGCAATGGGGAAATTGTGTCTCTGATAACGGAAAAACTGCGCGTCAGCTACGCGCAGCGGCAGGTGATCGACGGGCTCGATTTAACCCTGCCGACGGGCAAGGTTTCGGTGCTGATTGGCAGCAACGGCTGCGGCAAAAGCACGCTGTTAAAAGCGATGGCGCGCCTAATCACGCCGCAATCCGGTGCGGTCACTCTCGACGGAATGGATATTCACGCCAGCGCCAGCGCAAAAGTGGCGCGCAAGCTGGCGATTTTGCCGCAAACGCCGGTGGCACCGGAAGGCATCACCGTGCGCCAGCTGGTGAGCCTTGGGCGTTTTCCCTATCAAAACTGGCTGCGTCAGTGGTCCGTTGAGGACGATCATCATGTTGATGAAGCGCTGCGCTTAACCGCGACCACGGCGTTGCAGCACCGCCCGGTTGAAGCGCTCTCCGGCGGTCAGCGCCAGCGGGTGTGGATTGCAATGACATTAGCGCAGGCTACCGATACGCTGCTGCTCGATGAGCCAACCACCTGGCTCGATCTGGCGCACCAGGTAGAGATCCTCGAACTGCTGCGCGATCTCAACCGACGGCAGGGCAAAACTATCATTATGGTGCTGCACGATCTCAATCTCGCCTGCCGCTACGCCGATCACCTGGTCGCTATCCGCGAAGGGCGGGTTGTTGCCGAGGGTGCGCCGCAGCAGATCATGACCGAAGCGTTAGTGAGCCACGTCTTTAACCTGCGCTGTCGCATCATTGACGATCCCTTTTTCCATACGCCGATGTGCATTCCTTTTCCGGGTGAACACCATGCTGAACCCTGACGAACTCGCCTACCTGCGTAAGGCGTTTCGCCTGCGCGCGCTGGAGGAGGCCGATGCACGCAGCGTGGTGAGCGGCGAGATGCTTAATGCCGACATTTGTGCTGACGTGCTTGATACGATCATGCCGCTTATTGGCGCACCGGATCGCGCCATCGCCGCGTCGCTGCTGACCAAGCGGCTCTCATTTCTGCTGACCGGGAATGTGCTCTATGGGATGAGTGTGTTTGATAAAGGGCTGCATCTCTCTCTAGACGCCAGCCGTCTGGAGTATGCCCATGACAACGGTTTGTGGACCTCGTCACTCCCCGCAGCGCTTACCGTTACCGGCTATGCGCCCGGCGCGCGTGAAGCGTGGCGCGAAAAGGTGGTCGGCGGGCTGTTTCGTGATTTTATCGCCCCGATCTGGCAGCGCCTTTCAGCGGTGAGCGGCCTGCCTGCGCAAATCCTCTGGGAGAACTGCGCGGTGCGCGTCTACTCGCTCTACGAAGGGCGCATGGAGGGGCTGAGTGAGGCGCAGGCCGCGCGTCAGCAGGCGGATTTCGCCTGGCTGATTGCTGAGGCCGACCCGGCGCTGTTTGGCCTTGGCTGGAACCCGCTTAAGCGTTTTCGCCGCCCGGCGCAGCGCAATGGCGCTGGCGAGGCGGTGCGTTTTCGCCGCACCTGCTGCTTCTACTACAAAGCCTCACAGCCGGTGGAGTATTGCCTCAACTGCCCGCTCTGCCGGGTTAAGTAGGTGACAGGGCGGGCAGCGGTGATTATGGTAAAGCTTCCTGATCAATCGCCAACGGTCACGCCGTGAAACAGACATTTGCACTCGATTTCTCCTACCGCGCGTTGATTCCCTACGCCCATGACTACCGACACGGTGAGCATGAGCCGTGGCATTCGCACCCCTGCGACCAGCTGATCCACACCCTGAGCGGTGTCATCCGCGTGGAGACGGAGCAGGGGATCTGGATCGTGCCGCCCGGACGCGGGGTGTGGATCCCGGCGCAGGTGGTGCACACGCTCTTTATTGAGGGCGATGTGCAGGCGCGCGGGGTGTTTGTCGAGCCGCTGGCGAGGGCCGATTTACCGGTGGTGTGCCAGGTGGTGCGCGTCAACGATCTGCTGCGCGCCCTGATGGTCGAGGCGCTGCGGCTGGAGGAGAGTTACCAGCCCGGCAGCCGCGCCGAGCGTATCTATGAGCTGATTCTGGATGAGATCCGGCTGATGAATACGCTGCCGTTTTGCCTGCCGGAACCGACTTCGGCGCGCTTAAAACCGCTGTGTGACGCGATACGGCAAACGCCGACGCAGGCGTGGACGCTGGAGCACGCCGCGCGCCAGGTGAATATGAGCGGGCGCACGCTCGCGCGCCACTTCTACCAGCAGACCGGGTTGCAGTTTAGCGAGTGGGTGCGCCGCGCGCGGTTGCTGATCGCCCTGACGCGGCTGGCGCACGGCGAGTCGGTGACGCAGGTGGCGCTGGAGTGCGGCTATGCCACCCCCAGCGCCTTTAGCGCCATGTTTCGCCGGGTGATGGGCGTGCCGCCCGGCGACTACTTTACCCAGTGATAAAGGGCTGCGCGGCGTTAAGCACCGCCTGTAGTGAGGCGCGGGTGATATCGCTGTCGATACTGACGCCCCATGCGCGCTCGCCCCGCGCGTTGGTACAGCAGACATAGGCCACCGAGCGGCTGTCGCTGTGCTTGCCGAGGGTGTGTTCGTGGTAGCTCTCAATATTGATCTCAACGCGCAGGCTGCGACAGAGCGCGGTTAACGCCGCCGAGAGAAAACCGTTGCCCGTCGCATCCAGCTTCAGCGTCTCGTTATGCCAGCGGATCTCCGCGTGCAGAGTGGTGCGCTGCCCCGGCTGGTTGGTGCAGACATACTCAATCAACGCCAGCGGCGGCTGATCCACCAGGCCATAGGTCTGGCGAAACAGATTCCAGATCGCCATTTGCGACATCTCTTTGCCCGCGCTGTCCGCCGCCCGCTGCACATGCCCGCTAAACTCCTGCTGAAGCTTGCGCGGCAGTGTCAGGCCGTGGTTCTGCTCCAGCAGCCAGGCCGCACCGCTCTTGCCCGACTGGCTGTTAACGCGGATAACCGCTTCGTAGCTACAGCCGATATCCGCCGGATCGAGCGACAGATAGGGCACTTGCCAGACGTCCGCCGGGCTGGTTTGCCGCGCGGCAAACCCTTTCTTAATCGCGTCCTGATGCGAGCCGGAAAAGGCGGTAAAGACCAGCTCACCGGCGTACGGGTGGCGCGGCGCAACCGGCAACTGGTTACACTCCTCGACCACCTCCACCACCTTTTTCATCTGGCTAAACTCAAGGCCCGGCGCAATACCCTGGGTGTAGAGATTGAGCGCCAGCGTCACCAGATCGGCATTACCTGTGCGCTCGCCGTTGCCAAACAGGCAGCCTTCAACCCGCTCTGCGCCTGCCAGCAGCGCCAGCTCGGCGCTGGCAATACCGGTGCCGCGATCGTTATGGGTATGCACGCTGATGCACACCTGCTCACGGCGCGAGAAGTGGCGGCAGAAGTGCTCAATCTGGTCGGCATAGACATTGGGCATGCTCACTTCCACGGTGGCCGGCAGGTTGATGATCATCGGCCGCGTGGAATCTGGCTGCCAGACATCGGCCACCGCTTCGCAAATCGCCAGCGCGAACTCCGCTTCGGTAAAGCAGAAGGTTTCCGGTGAATACTGGAACACCCACTGCGTTTCGGGTGCGGCTTCGCACTGCGTGCGGATTTGTCGCGCCGCATTGACCGCCAGCGCGACAATCTCCTCTTTGCTCTGGCGAAAAACCTGCTCGCGGAACACCGGCGCGGTGGCGTTGTAGAGGTGCACCGTCGCGCGGCGCGCGCCCTGTAAGGATTCGAAGGTGCGGCGAATCAGATCGTCACGCGCCTGGGTTAACACCTGAATAGTGACATCTTCAGGGATGCGCTGCTCCTCGATCAGCTGGCGCACAAAGTTAAAGTCCGTTTGCGAGGCGGAAGGGAAGGCGACCTCAATCTCTTTAAAACCGCACTCCAGCAGTAAATCCCAGAATTTCAGTTTGCGCGCCGCGTCCATCGGCTCGGCGAGGGCCTGGTTGCCGTCGCGTAAATCCGTCGACAGCCAGCGCGGCGCGTGAGTCAGCGTGTTATCCGGCCAGCGGCGATCGCGCAGCGGCAAAGGGGCATGGGGGTGATATTTATCAGCAGGGTTAGTTAACATTTTCGGCTCTCCACAGGGTGTGGTTTTAGTTTCCACACCGCAGCGGTTGCGCGCGCCCGTGCAGCTGACAATCTGTTGCGTAAAAGTGACAACCCGCAGGGAAATGATGACCTGATAAGGCACGGTGCATTGCCCGATGGCGCTGCGCTTATCGGGCCTACGGGAGGCGTATGTCGAATAGTGCGTAGGCCGGATAAGGCGTTAGCCGCCATCCGGCAATAACGCGCACTTACGCCTGCACCCGGTCGCCCACCACCGGCGGCGTCTGCGGTGCATTGGCATTGCCAACATGCCGATACTTATCCAGCAGATGGATTTGAATGCGGCGCAGCATATCGCCATTGAGTTTGTAGAAGCGAAAGTAGACCAGCAGCGAGATGACGAAGAAGCAGGCGGGGAGCGCCAGCATAATCAGCTGCATGCCCATTAAGGTGCTGGCGGACTGCGCCACGTTCGGCACATAACCAATTACCCCGAGCACCACGGCGATAAAGTAAGCCGCAAAGGCGGCGCCCGCTTTCACCACCAGCGTCTGCACCGAGTAGGCGATGCTTTCACAGCGCACATTGAGTTTGTATTCGCCGTAATCGACGGTGTCGGCAACCATAATCACCTGTAACACCCAGAAGAAGGCTTTGCCGATGCTGAACAGCACGCCCGCCAGCAAAATCACCCATGCGTGAGTCTGGCCCAGCAGCGCCATCCACAGCAGCACGCCGCCGCTGATAATTGGCAGCACCGACGCCCCCGCCCAGAGTACGCGGCGCGAGAAGAGTTTTACCAGCTTCGGGAAGAGCATCAGGATCAGCAGGTTCGCGACGCCCGCATAGGACATGTAGTAGGGGAAGAGGTCGACATCGCCAATCACATAGGTGAAGTAGTAGATCGCAAAGCCTTCAATGACGTTAGCGGCGGTGTTGTAGGCCAGCGCCATCACCAGCAGGCAGGCGAGCTGATCGTTCTTAATAATCAGTTGCAGCATCGCTTTCAGGTTCATTGGCGCGCTCTGTTCGCCGCCCTGTTTATCAGAGGAGTAGACCTCATGCACGTTGCGAAGAGTGACGATGGTCGAGAGGATAAAAAAGGCGATCAGCACCAGCGTCAGCATCTGGAAGCCAAACCCGCGATCCGCTCCGCCAACGGCGTTCACAAACGGCAGCGCGATCCCTGCGGTGACAAACCCGGCGAGGCTGGCGAAAAAACGCGGGTAGGGCACCAGTTGTTCGCGCTCGCGTTTATCCAGAGTGATGGTCGGCACCAGCGACCAGAACGGCACATCCATAATTGTGTAGGTGAAACCCCACAGCAGATAGGTCGCCCACACCCACACCAGCTGCGTGGTGCCGGTAAAGTGGTGGGCGCTGAAGAGCATATAGAGCACCAGCGAGTTGGTCAGCGTGCCGACTAAAATCCACGGCTTGAACTTGCCCCAGCGCGTGCGGGTGCAGTCGACTATCCAGCCCATGATCGGGTCGGCCAGCGCGTCGAGAATACGCGCCACCAGAAAGAGCGTACCGACCATGCCGACCGACAGGCCGACAATATCGGTGTAGTAATACATCAAGTACATGTAGACGATGCCGATCGCAAAATCCTTACCAAATGCACCAAATCCGTAGCTGAGCTTTGTTGTGATTGAAATACTCATAGGGTACCGATTGCCTCTTTCAGTGTCGGAAGGGTTGCAAAACCGCCGGGCGCGCGGCCCGGCGAATGCGTTAGCGATGCAGCCACGCGGGCAGCCACTCGCCGTGGCTTGCGATCAGGTCATCCACCAGCGCATAGATTTCATCGATACCAAGCACCGCCGCGGTGTGCGGATCCATCAGCGCGGCGTAATAGACATAATCCCGGTTCTCGGTCAGCACCGCTTCGGTGAGCAGCGTCTGCACATTGATGTTGGTCTGCATCATCGCTGCAAGATGGGCGGGCAGCTTGCCAGCTTTGGTTGGCTGAATGCCGTTGGCATCGACCAGGCACGGCACTTCGACACAGCACCCGTCCGGCAGGTTGTCGATCAGGCCATCGTTACGCACGTTGCCATAGATTACGCTCGGCTCGCCGGTCCAGATGGCGTTCATAATGGTGCTGGCATACTCCCGCGAGGCTTTCACCTCAATGCGATCGGCGGTTTTGTACTCCGCCAGCTCCTTCTGCCAGGTTTCCAGCTGTTCCACGCAGCGTTTCGGGTACTCATCGAGCGGCACCTGGTAGCGTTCAAGTAAATCCTCGCGTCCCGGCTTGATAAACCACGGCGTATATTCAGCAAAGTGTTCCGAGGATTCGGTAACGAAGTAGCCGAGCTTTTTGAACATCTCATAGCGCACAATGTTCTGGCAGCGCGGGTTGCCGTGCATGTTTGGCTTCGGCGCGCGTTTCTCGGCATAGGCCTGCAACAATTCGGGATAGATGCTGACATAGTTACCGTCCGGCTGCTTTTTCTCCAGCGACAGGTAAAAGGCCATATGGTTGATCCCGGCGCAGCGGTAGCGCAACGAGGCCGGGTCGAGATCGAGATCGCGCGCCAGCTCTTCCGCGGTGCCCTGCACCGAGTGACACAGCCCAACCTGTTTGATATGCGGGTAGCGGGCATAGATCGCCCAGGTGTTCATCGCCATCGGGTTGACGTAGTTCAACAGCGTAGCGTTCGGGCAGACGTCGGTCATATCCTCACAAATCTGCCACAGGTGAGGGATGGTGCGCAGGGCGCGCATGATGCCGCCGGGGCCGAGGGTGTCGGCGATGGTCTGCTCAAGACCGTGGCGCTTACACACTTCAAAATCGGTGACGGTGCAGGGTTCGTAGCCGCCAATCTGGAACGCGACGACCACAAAATCGGCCTCTTTTAACGCCGTTTTTTGATCCGTATGGCAAGTGATGTTCCCGTAAGCGCCGACCGAATCCATCAGTTTGCGCACCACGATGTGCGACTCCTCAAGGCGCGTGGCGTCAATATCCATCAGCGCTACCTGCGCGTTTTTCAGTGCCGGACGCTGGAACACGTCGCCGAGAATGTTTTTGACAAACACCGTTGAACCGGCGCCGATAAAAGTGATTTTTGGTGCAGACATGAACCTTTCTCCCAGATGTGGTTGTACGTTCTGAGCGTGGCACGGCAGGCCTGCGCCATCTGCCTTCTTCCCGGCGGGAGATTCCCGAAAACTCAGATCGCGTAATGCGCCGCGCGCGATCTGAGTTTCCGGGAGAAAATGGGCGCTTAAGCAGAGTTAATGGCAACGGCTTTCACTAAACTAGGGCAGGTGAGGGCGCGGTGAAGCGCGAAAGTGATGATGCGGGAAGGATCGATGGCAAAAGAACTTATCAGAGCAGATATGTGCAGCGGGGATGAGAAAACCACGCGCGGCCCGCTGTCGCTCTACTCCGAATACCAGCGCATGGAGATTGAGCTGCGCGCGCCGCTGGCGATGCCCGCCAGCCACTGGCATGGCCAGGTGGAAGTAAATGTGCCGTTTGATGGCGACGTCGAGTACCTGATCAATAACGAAGTGGTGCGCATTAAGCAGGGGTATATCACCCTGTTCTGGGCCTGTACCCCGCACCAGCTAACGCGCCCCGGCGACTGTACGCAGATGGCGATTTTCAACCTGCCGATGCACCTGTTTCTCTCCTGGCCGCTGGATCGTGAACTGATCAACCACGTCACCCACGGCATGGTGATCAAATCCCTCGCCGCCCAGCAGCTAAGCGCGTTTGAAGTGCAGCGCTGGCAGCATGAACTCAACAGCGACAACGAGCAGTTGCGCCAGCTGGCGATTGAGGAGATCGCCCTGATGCTTAAGCGCTTTAGCCTCTCCGGCTGGCAGCCGATCCTCGTTAATAAAACCTCGCGCACCCATAAAAATAGCGTCTCGCGCCATGCGCAGTTTTACGTCAGTCAGATGCTGGAGTTTATTGCGGTCAATTACGATCAGGTGCTGACGATTAACGCCATCGCCGAGCATGTGAAGCTCAATCCCAACTATGCGATGGGCATTTTTCAGCGCGTGATGCAGCTGACCATGAAGCAATACATCACCGCCATGCGCATCAACCACGTTCGAGCATTGCTGAGCGATACCGATAAAACCATTCTTGATATCGCGCTCACCGCCGGGTTCGGCTCCAGCAGCCGTTTTTACAGCACCTTTCAGAAGTATGTCGGCATGCCGCCGCAGAAATACCGCAAGCTCAGCCAGCTGCGACGCCAGCAGCATGCGGGGTAAAAAGCGTTTATCCCCACTAAGGGATATTGATAGGGATATCCCTTAGTGGGGATAATGGCAACGTTGACAATATCCCCTCCAGGGTATAAAAGGCTTTTTATCCCTTACTGCGGATAATCTGCGAAAAACGAGAAGCCTATGACCACGCCAGCGATCTACAGCCCGGTACAACTTGCCAATGCCATGAAGCTTATTCGGCAGAAAAATGGCTGGACGCAAAATGATCTGGCCCAACGGATTGGTATCAAGCAGGCCACGATCTCGAACTTCGAAAATAACCCCGATAAAACCACGCTGACGACCCTGTTTAAAATTCTCCAGTCCCTTGAGATGTCGTTAATTTTGCAAGAGAAAAAGGAAGCAGGCGTCGATAACCTCCATCAACAGGATCTGGACTGGTAATGCGCAAGTTAAGTACATGGATGAACAACGAACGTGTCGGCGAGTTGACGAAGCAAAGTAACGGCGCGCATACCTTCAAATATGATGAGGGCTGGCTGCAAAGCGCACGCGCACGGCCTCTCTCGTTATCATTACCACTACAGTTTGGTGCCATCACCTCAGACGCCGTCTTTAACTACTTTGATAATCTGCTCCCCGATAACCCGCGTGTCCGCGATCGCATCGTGAAGCGTTATCACGCTGCTTCTAAACAACCTTTTGATCTGCTGGCAGAGATTGGCAGAGACAGCGTTGGCGCGGTGACATTACTGCCTCCTGAGGAGGAGAGTGCTTCCCGGGCATTAAGCTGGACAACGCTTGATGGGCCGAGGCTGGAAAAAGTGCTGACCGCCTATCAGGCTGATATTCCGCTGGGCATGATTGAGGATGAAGATGATTTCAGGATTTCAGTTGCGGGCGCGCAGGAGAAAACAGCGCTGTTAAAAATAGAAGATGCATGGTGCATTCCAAAAGGCATGACCCCCACAACCCACATCATTAAGTTACCGATTGGCGAAATTCGCCAGCCGAATGCGACGCTGGATTTAAGCGAGAGCGTCGATAACGAATTCTTTTGCTTAGCGCTGGCCAGGGCGTTGGGTTTTGCCGTGCCGGAAGCGGAAATTGTTCGCGCGGGCGCGATCCGGGCGCTGGCCGTTGAGCGCTTCGACAGACGCTGGAACGCGGATAAAAACGTTCTGCTTCGGTTACCGCAAGACGATGTTTGTCAGGCGCTGGGGCTGCCCTCTTCCCTGAAGTATGAAGCGGATAACGGTCCGGGGATTGCAAGAATTATGTCGTTGCTGTCCGGTTCGCGTGACGCGCTAAAAGATCGTCATGATTTTATGAAGTTTCAGGTTTTTCAGTGGCTGATGGGCGCGACAGACGGGCATGCAAAAAACTTCTCCCTCTTTATTTATGCCGGAGGAAGCTACAGCCTTACGCCTTTCTACGACATAATTTCGGCGTTTCCTCTACTCGGCGGCACGGGGTTACATATGAGTGACCTGAAACTGGCCATGAGCCTGAAAGCGACGAAAGGCCGGAAAATGGCTATTGATAAAATCTTGCCGCGTCACTTTCTGGCAACGTCCAAAGAGGTCAATTTCCCCCAGCAATACATGGAGGAGATCCTGCACTCTTTCGCGGAAAACCTGCCGACAGCCCTTGAGCGAGCAAGGCACTCTCTGCCGGAAGATTTTTCATCGCGCGTAGAAAAAGCGATATCGACAAATGTGCTCAGGTTACATGCAAGGCTGGTTAAACATCTTTAATTGGCTGTGCGCTCAGGCGACCGGGACACATTGCCCGATGGCGCTGCGCTTATCGGGCCTACGGAATGCGCTGGCTATGTAGGCCGGATAAGGCGTTAGCCGCCATCCGGCAATGGCTTTCAGGTTACAGCCTGAAGGCGTTCACATCGTTCAATAGTTTGCCGGCCTGGTGGCTGAGGGAGTTGGCGGCGGTGGCCATCTCTTCCACCATCGCAGCGTTTTGTTGCAGGTTGCCTTCCATCTGGCTGACGGCGACGTTGACCTGCTCAATGCCGTAGCTCTGCTCGGTGGATGAGTTATTCACCTGGTTTATCAGCACCGTGGTTTCATCCACCGCGCCGAGGGCTTCGTTCATGCGCGTGGTGACATTGGCGGCGTAATTTACCCCCTGGCCGACATTCTTAATCGCTTCATCAATCAGACCACGAATATCGCGCGCCGCAACGGATGAGCGCTGTGACAGCGAGCGCACTTCGCCTGCCACCACCGCAAAACCTTTGCCCTGCTCACCCGCGCGGGCGGCTTCAACGGCGGCGTTCAGTGCCAGGATATTGGTCTGGAAAGCAATCCCATCAATGATGTCTGTAATTTCTGAAATCTTCGCGGAAGAAGCCGAAATATCATCAATCGATTTTTGCAGCGAACTGAGTTCGCGGTGGCTCTCGTTGACCATCGTCTGCACGCGGCCGATATAGGTATTCGCCTCTTTGGCGTTATCCATATTGTGTTTCACCGTTACCGACAGCTCATTCATGCTGGCTGCGGTCTGCTCCAGTGACGATGCCTGAGACTCGGTGCGCGAAGAGAGATCATCATTGCTTTTGGCGATCTCGCTGGCGGCGGTATCCACTTCGTTACTGGCATCTTTTACGCTGGCTAATACGTGGCGGATTTTATCCATCAGCGCGTTAAAACTTGCTGCCGTCGCGCCGAGTTCATCGTTATTATCCAGCGCCACTTTATGGGTTAAATCGAGAGAGCGGCTGATTAATCCCATGCTCTCCTGCAAACTTTTTAAGCCCTTACTTAAGTAGCGCAGAATAACCGAGGCGAAGACCGCGACCAGCGCAACCAGAAAGACAATCGTGCCCACTAACAGCCAGAAAGTATTGATATATTGCGTATGGTTATTTTCGGCATACTCTTTCGCAATACTGTAATTATGTGCCAGCATCTCTTTTAAACCGGCACTTAATGCCACTGATGCATTGGCGGTAGCACCGCCGTCAGAGACCATCAGACGCGCCGCTTCTATTCCCTGGTTATGGTAGGTATCAGACATAGCCTCGGTTTTTTGCACATAATCATCAAAAATATCACGCGTCTTTTTCAGTAATTGACCGTCAATTTTATCGCTGACCAGATTGGCCTGGTACTCATCAAAGATCTGGCGAGTTTTATTTAACTCATCTTTCGCCTGCGCCATATGTTTGGTAAACACCGCTTCATCGGTCACCAGCAGCGACATCAGGATTTGGCGTCTTGCTTCTTCGCGGTGCTGCACCGCTTCGCTCAGCTTGCTGATGCTCGGCAGACTATTTGACACAACATAGTCAAAACGGTTTTGCGCATTATCTAATGCCCTGATGCTTAATCCGCCCAGCACAAGCATCGCAATAAAGGTGATAGCAAAAACAATAATTAATTTTCTTAAAATAGTCATAACGGCCTCAGGTGCAATCCATATCCAACGCGGATGCTATTTTTATCGGCGACTAAAGTGAAACCTTCAGCCAGAACATTATAAAAAGAGAGGTCTTTTAAGCCTTTTTTGATCTGGACACGGATTGCGGAGGAATAATGATTAAATACAAAGGGTAGTGATGGATAATAAAAGGTAAAAGCCACTTTATATAATATATTTTTGATTCTTTAGATGGTGTTTTAAATATATTCTACATCCATTCATGAAAAAAAGGAGTATTAGTGTAGTGCTGGTGAAATATTAATGAGTAACACTTAATAGTAAAAGTGCGAGACTTTCATCGCGGTGCTCGTTTTGCGGGCCTGTCGTGTTCATATTCTACGTGTTTACTCTATGCTGAATTATCCTGTTTCAGGATAGATAAGTAAGACATGGATTTTCAAACTAATGAGATTTTCAGAGAGTAAATCTATGGCATCTCTCTACTCAGACGAGTACCAACGCCTGATCGCGGCACTTAAGCAAGCGCGTAAAGCGCGGGGCATCACGCAGATGCAGCTTGCTGAGGCGCTCGGGCGACCACAATCCTTTATCGCCAAAATCGAGAGCGGCGAGAGGAGGCTGGATGTGGTGGAGTTTGTGCATCTGGCGAGGCTGGTAGGGCTGGCGGTGGAAAACGTACTCAAAGAAATTCAGTAGAGCGTATAACCGTTTTTAAGATTAAAGGCTCCCTGCGGAGCCTTTTTTGTTTACGCCAATCTTGGATACCCGTCCGCAATCGCATCACCGGTAAATTGCGCGATCCAACCCTCGGGGTTATCAAAAATCCTGATCGCCGTGAAGTTCGGTTCTGAACCCATATCAAACCAGTGCGGTGTGCCGGCGGGCACGGAGATAAGGTCGTTCTTCTCGCACAGCACCTGGTAGACTTCGTTGCCGATATGCAGGCAGAAGAGCCCGGCGCCTTCAACGAAGAAACGCACTTCATCTTCGCCGTGGGTGTGTTCGCTGAGGAATTTGCTGCGCAGCGCCTCTTTTTGCGGGTTGTCGGCGCGCAGGCTGATCACGTCCCAGCTCTGGTAGCCTTTCTCCTCCACCAGCTTGTCGATAGCGTGCTGATAGGCGTTGATCACTGTTTCCGGCGTTGGGTTAGCGCCCAAATCGCGGTCGGCCTGCCAGCGCTCAAAGCGCACCTCTTTCGCATTCAACTTCTGCTGAATCTCTGTGGCGTCGGTGCTGTGCCATACCGGCGTGCTGGCATCGGTGTCGGTGTAAATCGTCAGTGCGCTCATGAGGGGATCTGCTCCGGCTTAATGGTGCTGAATGAGTTAACCTGGTGATGATGGCTGGCTGCGTCATCATCATCACGAATCAGTTGCGTGGTGCGAAAACCGGCCTCTTCGGCAGCGTCCAGCTCCTGATGAATGTCGGAGAGGAAGAGAATAGACGAGGGCGGTAGCGCAAGCTGTGCGGCGATATTGCGATAGGACTGCACTTCGCGCTTCGCACCGACCAGCGTGTCGAAATAGCCGCTGAAGAGATGAGTAATATCACCTTCGTCGCTGTAGCCAAATAACAGTTTTTGCGCAGCAACGGAGCCAGAGGAATATACATAGAGATCAATGCCCTGCGCTTTCCAGTTCTCCAGCGCGGGCAGCACGTCGGGGTAGAGGTGGCCGGTAAAATCGCTGTTCACGTAGCCATCGCGCCAGATAATGCCCTGCAATGCTTTCAACGCCGTCGATTTGCGGTCTTCATCCATAAACGCAAACAGCACCTCGATAAGCTCAGCGCTGGTGGCGTTCGGCTGCGCAATCTCTTCCCGCAGATTATCAAGAATGGTGCTGACCGGTTCCTGATACTGTTGCGCAGTGACAAAACCTGCCAGCCGCTCGCGGGCGTAGGGGAAGAGAACGTTGTGCACAAAGCGGATATCGCTGGTGGTGCCTTCTATATCGGTGACAATCGCGCGGATCATAATCTCTCCAGCAGTCGGCGCTGCAATTCGCATTCAAATAAAAACTCCAGCCCTTCGAGGTGACGGCGCGCTTCGGCGACGTCGCGCCCCCAGCAGGTTAACCCGTGGCCGCGCAGCAGAAAACCATAACGTAACGGGTTTGATTCGGCATAAGCGGCGATGCGCCCGGCGAGCGCGTCGATATCCTGATCGTTATCGAAAATGGCAATCGGCACGCTATCGAGGTGCGTCTGCTGCCCGCTGAGGGATTTTTGCATCTCATACCCGCTCAGTTGCAGCGCGGCGCTTTTCTCCACCCGCGACAGCACGGTGGCGTTGACGGTGTGGACATGCAGCACTGCGTTAGCGTCAGGGTAGAGGCGGTAAATCAGGGTGTGGAGACCGGTCTCGGCGGAGGGTTTGCGCCCGGATGGCGCATGGTTGTCGGCGATGGAAACCTGCAAAAAATCCTCCGGCGTCAGACTGCCTTTATCTTTTCCGGACTCGCTCAGCCAGCACCATTCGGCACTTTGGCGCAGGGACATATTACCGCCCGTCGCGGGTGCCCACCCTTTGGCGCCGATCCAGTGGCAGGCAGAAACAAGTTGCTGGAGTTGCAGGTTGTCAGTCATCGCGTTTCCTTATCAGGAATATCGTTGTGATATAGACGTCTAAGCGTCTTGATTGCCAAATACTAGCATCGTGTTATAGTGGCGGCAACTTGAGTCTCGACAGCAGGCACGAAAAGATGCGCAATAACCCTTTGATTCCTGAGAGTAAACTCCCCGCTTTAGGCACCACTATCTTCACGCAAATGAGCGCGCTCGCCCAGCAGCATCAGGCGATTAATCTTTCACAAGGCTTCCCGGATTTTGACGGCCCGCGCTATTTGCAGGAGCGGCTGGCGTATCACGTTGCGCAGGGGGCAAATCAATATGCGCCGATGACCGGCGTGCAGGCATTGCGCGAAGCAATTGCCGAGAAAACGGCGGCGCTTTATGGCCATCAGCCAGACGTGAACAGCGACATTACCGTCACCGCCGGGGCGACGGAAGCGCTCTATGCGGCGATCACCGCGCTGGTGCGCGAGGGCGATGAGGTTATCTGTTTCGATCCGAGTTACGACAGCTACGCGCCTGCGGTTGAGCTTTCCGGCGGGGTGCTGAAGCGCATTGCCCTGCAACCGCCGCACTTTCGCGTTGACTGGCAGGCTTTTACCGCGCTGCTTAGCGATCGCACCCGGCTGGTGATTGTTAATACGCCGCATAACCCGTCGGCGACGGTGTGGCAGGAGGCCGATTTTGCCGCGCTGTGGCAGGCGATTGCCGATCGGGAGATCTATGTGCTGAGCGATGAAGTCTACGAGCATATCTGCTTTGCCGACGGCGGCCATGCCAGCGTGCTGAAGCATCCGCAGCTGCGCGAGCGCGCCGTTGCCGTGTCGTCGTTTGGCAAAACCTACCATATGACCGGCTGGAAAGTGGGGTACTGCATTGCGCCCGCCGCCATCAGCGCCGAGCTGCGCAAGGTGCACCAGTACTTAACCTTTTCGGTGAACACCCCGGCGCAGCTGGCGCTGGCTGATATGCTGCGCGCCGAGCCGCAACACTACCGCGAGTTGCCGGCGTTTTACCGCGCGCGCCGCGATGTGCTGGTCAATGCATTACGCGAGAGCAAGCTGGAGATTTTGCCCTGCGAAGGAACCTACTTTTTGCTGGCGGATTACAGCGCCATCTCCGATCTCGATGATGTCGCGTTTTGCCAGTGGCTGACGAAAGAGGTGGGTGTGGCGGCTATTCCGCTGTCGGTGTTCTGCGCCGATCCCTTCCCGCATAAGCTGATTCGCCTCTGCTTTGCGAAACAGGAATCGACGCTGCTGGCGGCGGCAGAGCGACTCTGCACGCTGTAACGGCTTACTTCTCGCCCATAATCGTTTTGAGCTTTTCTGCATCCGGCAGGCCGACCGCCTGCTGGAGTACATTCTCTTCATTCATATAGTAGATAGCGGGCGTGGCGTTGGCCCCGAGATCGTCCATGATTTTCTGATTGAGATTGAGCGAGCGCATGATCGCCGGCGGGATAGTTTTCGGCAGCGCCAGCGTCATTTTGCCGTTCGACTGCTCATACTCATGCCAGCTTTTGGCCGGATCTTTCGCGCTGAGGATCGCCGCCGCCGCCGCCGGGCTTTCCGGTTTGATTACGCCGACCATCAAGGTGCGGATCTGCACCTTGCCGGACTCCACCCACGGGCGCGCCTGCTGCCAGAACTGTTTGCAGTAGGGGCAGTAAGGGTCGGCAAAGACGTACACCACGCGCGGCGCGGTTTTTTGCCCGTCGAGGATCCAGTCTGCTTTCTCCATCCGCTGCCAGAGTTCGCGCCCGGCCGGGCCATAAAGCTCCTGATTGAACAGCTTTTCGCTAAGATTGGTGCCCGCTTCGTCATACATGTAGCCAGAGATGGCGTGTTTACCGTCTGGCGTGACGTAGATGGTGACGCCCATCTCCTGATATTTACCCAGATAACCCTTCATGCCGCCCGGCGCGTCAAAGGATTTAATGATGGTAATGCCTTGCTTTTCAATGGCTTTAACCGGCGCGGGCAGATCTTCGGCGTGCAGGGTCAGCGGCAGCAGGGTGAGCATTAACAGGCGCTTGAGCATAAAAATCCTTATCAATTCAGTGGGTAAAGGTAAGAAAGGCTAAACCTATCACAGCCATAGGCAAGAGACAGGGAATAATGATTGTCGAACTCCCAGGGGAGTGGTGTAATCAACCCTGTTTGCCGTCGACAGATGGCAGGCGTATCGCACAGCCAGCGCGCTGGCGCTGAAGTCACCCACGGGTATTTCAGATATTGAGGCCACCCGTACCGGTGGCCTTTTTACTTTTGGCTAATGTCTGTTCACAGAGTTGTTCGTTGGCGTTTGTTAGCTAACGCTTATTGATTTGATAATGCAAACGCATTAGCCGTCGTAAGCAAAGTTCGTTAACTTATGCCCCAACGAAAACACGGAGGAAGTATAGATGTCCTTAATTAACACCAAGATCAAACCTTTCAAAAACCAGGCGTTCAAAAACGGTGAATTCATCGAAGTAACCGAGAAAGATACCGAAGGCCGCTGGAGCGTCTTCTTCTTCTACCCGGCTGACTTCACCTTCGTATGCCCGACCGAACTGGGTGACGTGGCTGACCACTACGAAGAACTGCAGAAACTGGGCGTTGACGTTTACTCTGTTTCCACCGATACCCACTTCACGCACAAAGCATGGCACAGCAGCTCTGACACCATCGCGAAAATCAAATACACGATGATCGGCGACCCGACTGGTGCCCTGACCCGTAACTTCGAAATCATGCGTGAAGATGAAGGTCTGGCAGACCGCGGTACTTTCATCGTTGACCCGCAGGGCATCATCCAGGCTATCGAAGTGACCGCTGAAGGCATCGGCCGTGACGCATCTGACCTGCTGCGTAAAATCAAAGCGGCTCAGTATGTTGCTTCTCACCCAGGCGAAGTGTGCCCGGCTAAGTGGAAAGAAGGCGAAGCGACCCTGGCTCCGTCCCTGGACCTGGTTGGCAAAATCTAAATTTCCGGCGGCGCAAAGTCTCTCCCGGTCTGCAAAACGTAGGCCGGGTAAACGTAGCGCCACCCGGCGTAAAACGGGTGCAATGCACCCGTTTTTCTTCCACACACCATGATTCAAGTTGCATCCAGGCGGCTCCAATGAGGCAGCTTGCATGATGATGTTTTAAGAGAAGGATACCGACATGCTCGACACTACAATGAAAACCCAGCTCAAGGCTTATCTTGAGAAACTGACCAAGCCTGTTGAGTTGATCGCGACGCTGGATGACAGCGCAAAATCTAATGAGATCAAAGAGCTGCTGGGCGAAATCGCCGAGCTCTCTGACAAAGTGACCTTTAAAGAGGACAACACCCTGGCGGTGCGTAAGCCCTCTTTCCTGATCACCAACCCAGGCTCGCACACTGGCCCGCGCTTTGCTGGCTCTCCGCTGGGGCATGAATTTACTTCGCTGGTGCTGGCGCTGCTGTGGACCGGCGGTCATCCGTCGAAAGAAGCGCAGGCGCTGCTGGAGCAGATCCGCGATATCGACGGCGACTTCGAGTTCGAGACTTACTACTCGCTCTCCTGCCACAACTGCCCGGACGTGGTACAGGCGCTGAACCTGATGTCGGTGCTGAACCCGCGCATCAAGCACACGGCGATTGACGGCGGCACCTTCCAGAACGAAATCACCGATCGCAACGTGATGGGCGTTCCGGCGGTCTACGTTAACGGTCAGGAGTTTGGTCAGGGTCGTATGACGCTGACAGAGATCGTGGCGAAAATTGATACCGGCGCGGAAAAACGTGCGGCGGAAGAGCTGAACAAACGTGACGCTTACGATGTGCTGATTGTCGGCTCCGGCCCGGCGGGCGCAGCGGCCTCTGTTTATTCTGCCCGTAAAGGCATTCGTACCGGTCTGATGGGCGAACGCTTCGGCGGCCAGGTGCTGGATACCGTTGATATCGAAAACTACATCTCCGTGCCGAAAACCGAAGGCCAGCAGTTCGCGGGCGCACTGAAAGCGCACGTTGCGGATTATGATGTTGACGTGATCGACAGCCAGAGCGCCAGCAAGCTGGTTCCGGCGTCGGTTGAAGGCGGCCTGCATCAGATTGAAACCGCGTCTGGCGCGGTGCTGAAAGCGCGTACCGTGATCATTGCGACCGGTGCGAAGTGGCGCAACATGAATGTGCCGGGCGAAGATCAGTATCGCACCAAGGGCGTGACCTACTGCCCGCACTGCGACGGCCCGCTGTTTAAAGGCAAGCGCGTGGCGGTGATCGGCGGCGGTAACTCCGGCGTGGAAGCGGCTATCGATCTGGCCGGGATTGTTGAACATGTGACGCTGCTGGAGTTTGCTCCGGAGATGAAAGCGGATCAGGTGTTGCAGGATAAAGTTCGCAGCCTGAAGAACGTTGATATCGTGCTGAATGCGCAGACCACCGAAGTAAAAGGCGACGGCACCAAAGTGACCGGCCTTGAGTACCGTGACCGCGTGAGCGGCGATGTGCATCAGGTTGCGCTGGCGGGGATCTTCGTTCAGATCGGTCTGCTGCCGAACACCACCTGGCTGGAAGGCGCGATTGAGCGCAACCGCATGGGCGAAATCATCATCGACGCCAAATGCGAAACCAGCGTGAAAGGCGTGTTCGCGGCGGGTGACTGCACCACGGTGCCGTACAAACAGATCATTATCGCTACCGGCGAAGGTGCCAAAGCGTCGCTGAGCGCGTTTGATTACCTGATCCGTACCAAAGCGTAAGCAAAAATAAGAGAGTAAGAGTCACCTGCATATAAAAAGCTGCCGCAAGGCAGCTTTTTTTTGCCCGGATGGAGCCGGTTTGCGGGTTGGGTGCCTCTTTTTTGCCGGATGGCGGCTGCGCCTTATCCGGCCTACAAAAGACCGCGATCCCCATAACAACAACGCGCACACCCCGTAGGCCGGATAAGCGCCAGCGCCATCCGGCAATAACGCGTACGATCCCGTAGGCCGGATAAGCGTTAGCGCCATCCGGCAATAAGCCGCTTCTACCGCACGACCAACACCGGAATATGCGCATGGCGCACCACGCTGGAGGCATTGGAGCCGAGCAGATGGGTGCTGATGGAGGGGTTGCGCGAGGCGATCACCACCATATCCGCACGCAGCTCTTCGCCAAGCTCATTGACCATATCGCGCACGCTGCCGAAGCGAACGTGGGTATGAATGCGCGAAGGATCGATGGAGAAATGGCTTCGCATACTCTCCAGGCGGGTTTGCGCCTCCTGGTGCAGATGCTCTTCGAAGCGGCGCAAATCGGCGGCGAAGCGGTGCAGGCTGAGGCTGGCAGAAGCGGGTAACACATGCAGCAGGTGAATAACACCTTCGCTCTGGGCGAGAAACTCGGCGTGACGGACGGCTTTATCACTTAACTCCATTTCGAAAATATCGACCGGCATAATGATTGTCTGATACATAAACGCGTCTCCCTGTGGGTTATGTCCCAGGAATTGAAGCACAAAGAGAGGGGGGATTTTGCTGCATGGGTGGCAAATCTGAACAATGGCGGGTGCCGGAAAGAGGATGCGGGCGCATCCTCTGCAAAACAAAGCAGGGCGGGGATCAGAGCATGAAATCGCCAGCGGCTTCGGGCTGGTAAAGCAGCTCCAGCACTTCAAGGTCGGTGGTGGTTCCCCCCGGCAACGTCCAGTGAATGGAATCACCAACACGTAAACCCAACAGCGCCGCGCCCACCGGGGCCAGTACCGACAGCTGCGTGGCGCTGTCTGTCATCTGCGCCGGGTAGACCAGCGTACGTACGCGGATTTCACCGCTTTTCAGCTCGCGGAATTTTACCGTGCTGTTCATCGTCACCACATCATGCGGCATCGCTTCTGGCGCGCACATATTGGCGCGATCCAACTCCTCATTCAGCGCATCCGCGACCGCAAGGCTGGCATGTGCAGGCTGCTCCAGCAAGCGGTCAAGGCGCTCAGCGTCTCGCTCATTAATGATAATGGCAGGTCTGGACATCTCTTACTCCGTGTCAGGTGATTGATCCAAAGAAAAACCCTCGCCGACGGGCAGCGAGGGTTTGTCTAAAGCTGATGATACTAACCCGGCCCCATGCTGTGAAGTGACCAGGCGCACATTTGCCTCAATTATGATTATTCCGCAGCGATCAGTAACCCGCGCTGTCGAGGATAAAGTGATCCCCGCAGTTGCCGGGGTGCGGCTGTGGCAGTAGCGAGCGGCCAGAGAGCGGCGCGTTAATCGCCTCGGCTTTGATAGCAACCTGCATCTCGGTCAAATAGGCCGGGTTACCGTTGCAGGTGAGTTTTACCGCTTTCACGCTCTGTTTCCCGTAGGCACTGGCGACCGCAGCATCAAAGGCGGCGCGGGTGACCGCTTTGCCGTAATTGTTGGCAAGAAATACCCCGAGCGGGCTGGTTTTGATCTCATGATTCAGACGCACCATCGCGCCAAAATAGTCATCGGGATCGAAGCCGAAACAGACGCCGTGCTTGGCATATTCATAACGCTCAAGGCAGGAGTTACCGCCGGAGCCGGGCATGGCGGCGTTGAGTTTATCTGCCATCTCCAGCGATAAACCGGTCTCTGCCGCCGCGCATTTCTGGCTGGTCTTCGCTTCCGGCATATTGGGGATCGGGCGCGTGGCGCAGCCAAAGCGCATCCAGCGGCGGTTATCGACGCCGCGCGCGGCGATCGATTTCGGCAGGCCCGGCCATAAACCGTGCACCGTCAAATTATCGGCTTTGTCGTCCGGGGATTTTTGCAGGCGGCACTCGTCAGGCTCGTCGCGCCCGTTGTCGTGCATGCTCTGGCAAAAACCGGTCTGCCAGGAGAGCGCCAGCACGTAGCGATCAAAATCGCCATACTGCTTCGGTTGCAGCGGTGCGGCATAGGCAGAAGTAAAGAGTAGCGCGGCAATGCCTGTGCTGATGAAGAGTCCCTTTTTAAACATTTCAGTTCCTGATTAATGGGTCCAGATAATTGCCATAGGTTATTAAACCATAAAAAAAGCGCCGGGCAGGCGCTTTTTCAACTTCTGAAACCCGGCAGCGTTAGTGAACTGCTGCACCAGGTACGAGGATCTCGGTGGCGACAATCACCACCACCAGACCAACCAGAATCGGCACGGAGGTGCGTTTTACCACCTCAAACGGCGAAATGTTTGCCATCCCGGCAACGGCAACCACCACGCCTGAAACCGGCGAAATGGTGCGACCAAGGTTGGAGGCCTGCAACATCGGAATCGACAGATAGGCCGGATTAATGCCCGCTTCGCGCGCCAGTTTTGGGATCATCTCTACAAACGCGTAAAACGGCGCATTACCGGAACCCGTCGTCATTGCTGCCAGCATGGTGAGGATCACCAGCACCAGCATCAAAATAATGCTCGCGGAACCGAACGAGGTAGCAATGGAGATCAGGCTCTGGATAAAGCCGATGGTGCTCAGCCCCTGGGCGAAGACGCCCGCGGCAACCAGCAGCATCACGACACCGGCAAAGGCATCGGCCATGCCGCGCCAGGCCACTTCCAGCCCGCTGAAGACATTCTGCGTATTAAAGCCGCGCAAAAATTCCAGCACTGCGGCAATCAGCATACAGATCACGAGGATGGTAATAATGTGCAGCTCCGGGCCCCATTTACCGTCAAAAATCAGCACGCCGATAATCGGTGTAAAGGGCAGGATGGCGTAAAACGCGGGCGCACGGGTGGTGATCTCTTTCACATCCAGCATTTCGCTGACGATGTTCTCTTTCTTATCGAGATAGCGCTGCCAGAAGAAGTGGGCGATGGCCATAGCGATAATCGCGGCGATAGAGATAGGCAGGGTGGTTTTAAAGGCGAAATCAACCAGCGGCATCTCTGCGGCTTTCGCGGCCAGCACCACATCGCCGGAGGTGGGCGAGAGAATAATCGCTGCCGGGGAGGCGCAAATCGCCGCCGCCGCGCCGCGGCTGATGCCGACGTTAACCATCACCGGGAAGAGCGTTGCCATCAACAGCACGCCAAGGCCGGTTGCCGAAGAGACCGCCAGCGACATCAGGCAGGCGACAAAGTAGGCGGCAATCATCAGGATATAGGGCGAGTTGATAAAGCGCAGCGGGCGCGATGCCAGCTTAACCACCATATCGTTAGCGCCGATGTGCGTCATGTAGGCAGCAAAACCGCACAGCATCATGATCATCATGCCGAGATCGCCGCCGCGGCTCATCAGCAGGATTTTTATATATTCGACAATGTCGGTAGCGCGATACCCGGTACTGGTGGCGCTGGAGGGTAATATTGAGTGGCCCATCAGCGCGCTGACGATCAATAACGCCAGACCGCCGACAAACAGTACGCCGGTGGCGGAGTAGCCTTTAATGATGTAGCGGGCGACGCCGACAATTACCACGACGCCGATCAACAGCTCAATCAGGGTTGAAATCATATTGGGTCCCGGAGGTTGGACAAAAAAAAGTAAAGTAATCAAAACTGCACCGCAATGTGCCGAATAACGGCAGCGTGATAGCTGATTAAAATCAACAAAGCGCTGCATTGCGCGCAATATTACGTGAATTGTTATAAATCAGAAAAATAAATACGGGCGAAACGATAATTCAGGCTAATGAATTTCGGCAGTTATGTTTTATTCGTGATAACGGCTGGTTAATTGTTTTGGCGTTTTTCGTTTCAGTTTGATTTGACAGCAAAATTCACTAAAAAAGCCTTTAAAAATAGAAAGCGGGCTGCTTATACTCGCCGTTACCTTCACTCACCCATGGCGATGTTATGCACGCAGCCTGGCTCTACCGATTGCGCTTTATTAAGCGGCATTTATTAATGCTGCTTATCGCATTGGGTTGGCTGCTGATCCAGAGCCAGATGGCGATAGCCTCTCACGGCTGCGCGCTTTCGGTACCGAGTGAGGCGATGGCGCAGCAGCATCTGCACCATCTGGCCATGAGTGATGACGCGCCCAAAGCCCACGCCATGAAAGCGCCGCTCTGCGAGAAGCACTGCGTGCCCGATCAGGTGCAAAAAGAGAGCCATTACCCTTCGCTGGCGGCGCTGCCCGCCACGCTGACGCTGGCGATTGCCGAACCTGTTTGTTCTGCTATCACTTCGCGCAGCTGGATATTAACCCCGCCTGCCGCTGGCCCTCCGGCAACCATCCGCTTCTGCCGTTTTCGCGAATAGAGACCTGTTAACTCATTGATTTGAATTTTATTAATGTTTAACAGGAGATTTTCTATGCGTAGCTATTTACTCTGCCTGCTCTCAGGCATCCTGCTTTTCCCGCATCTCAGCGCTTACGCGCAAACGCACGACATGGCGCACCATCACGCGATGCCGGCTCAGGTTTATCAAAGCCAGGGCAGTATCAAAAAAATCACCCCGCAGGCGATCTCTATCGCCCATCAGGCTATTCCCGCGCTGCACTGGCCGCCGATGACCATGCAGTTTACGGTTACGCCGGAGCATCCGCTGGCGCAGGTGAAGGTGGGCGATAACGTTCGCTTCAGCTTCAGCCAGAGCGAGCAGGGTTACACCCTCATCTCTGTAACGCCGTTACCGTAAGCGGGAGTAACCATGAAACGATACTCGCTGAGCCTGCGGCTCGGCGGGGCTTGCCTTGCGCTTATCTGCTCCGCCGCGCAGGCGGAGCCGCTGACCCTGACGCAAACCCTCGCCGCCGCAGAGCGCTACTCCGCTGAACTTTCTGCTAACCGTAACGAAGCCCGGGCGCTGGATGCAATGGCCGATTCCGCCCGCCAGTTGCCCGACCCCAAACTGAAATTCGGCATTGAGAATGTGCCGGTACAGGGCAATAACGACCGCCGTTTGACCCGCGAAGGCATGACTATGCAGCGCATTGGCGTGATGCAGCAGTATGTCAGCGCGGAAAAACGCGATCGTAAAGCCGACACCTTGCTGGCCGAAGCGCGCAGCATCGAGGCCAAATCCCACGCGGTGCGCGCAGCGCTCCAGCGCGATACCGCCCAGGCGTGGCTTGAGCTGGCGCTCTCACTGCGGGCGCTGCACACCGCCCGGCAATTAGTGGCGGAAACCGCGCGTCAGCAGGGCGCGCAACGCGCCAGCGTCGGCACGGGTAATGCCCTGCCGGACAGCGTGCTCGCCTTTCAAATCGGCCTGAGCGCGATGCGCGATAAAGTCACCCTGGCCGAGCGGGATGTTCAACTGGCACAGACCCGGCTGATGCAGCTTACCGGGCAGCCGATCACCGCCGTCAGCGGCGAGCTTCCCCGCTATCAGCGTCTTCCAGGCGATGAGAAAACGCTGGAAGAGGCGATTCGCCAGCATCCCGATATCCTGGCTGCCGCAAGCGTTGCCAACAGCGCCAAAGCCCGCTCGGCGGAGTCGGCGATTGCCGCACTGCCCGATGTCGAGGTGGAGGTGTGGTATGGGCGGCGTGCCGAGGGGTATGAGGATATGGCCGGGGTGATGTTTACCGTCGACCTGCCGCTGTTTCAGTCCCGCCGTCAGGATAAAGATCACGCCGCCGACGTCTCCCGTACCTTGCAGGCCAATGACCAACTGGCGCTCGCCGAACGCGAGCATCTCGCCGAACTTCACACCCTGATTGCCCAGTACAACGCCGCGCAAACCCTCTGGCAGCGCCAGCGGGATGACGTGCTGCCGCTTTTGCGTAGCCGTTCCGCGCTGTTAGCGGCCCAGTACCGCGCCGGGCAGTCCGATCTCCCGGCGCTGCTTGAGGCGCGCCGCAGCGTGCTCGACGGTGAACTGGCGCTCAATCAGGCCGAAAAAACGATGGCGCAGCAGTGGGCAGCGATCCGCTGGCTTATCCCACAGGAGGTGATGTGATGAAACGAACCCTGTTAGCCGTAGCGGTTGCTGCCTGCGTGGCGGCCAGCGCCGGTTACCTTACTGGTCGCCAAGAGAGCGTGCCCGCTGATAGCAGCCAGCCGCAACAGGCGCGCAAAGTGCTCTACTGGTACGACCCGATGGTGCCGGACCAGCGCTTCGATAAACCGGGCAAATCGCCCTTTATGGATATGCCGCTGGTGGCGAAATATGCCGATGATGCGCCCGCTGACGGCGGCGTGCGCATCAGCGCCCAACAGCAGCAAAATCTTGGCATGACCACCGCGAAGGTGGAGAAACGGCCGCTCGCCAGTGCTTTCAGCGCGTTTGCCACCGTCACTACCGACGAGCGTGCGATGCAGATCGTACCCTCACCGGCGGCGGGCGTGGTGGAGAAACTCTTTGTCCGCGCGCCGCAGCAGTGGGTGAAAAAGGGCGAGGCGCTGGCGCAGCTCTGGATCCCGCAGTGGACCAGCGCGCAGCAGGAGTATCTGGCGGTGCGCCAACTCGGCGACAGCGAACTGACGCGCGCCGCCCGCGAACGGCTGGCGCTGCAGTTTATGCCGCAAGAGGTGATTCGCGCGGTGGAGCGCAGCGCCAAAGCGCAGACCCGGCTGATCATCCGCGCCGCGCGCGACGGCTATATCACCAAACTCGATACCCGCGAAGGGGCGCAGGTCGCCGCCACGCAAACGCTGTTTGAACTGGCGAGCCTCGATCCGGTCTGGCTGCTGGTCGATTATCCGCAAAGCCAGGCGCAGGCGCTGAAGGTTGGTAGCGAAGTGGAAGCGACCAGCGAAAGCTGGCCGGGCGAGCGTTTCCACGGTCGCGTCAGCGAACTGTTGCCGCAGCTCGCCAGCGCCACGCGCACGCTGCAAGCGCGCATCGTGCTGGAAAACCCGCAGCAGAAGCTGAAACCCGGCATGTTTCTTACCGTCACCCAGCCGGAAGGAGCACAGCAGCCTGCAGTGCTGGCAATCCCGGAAGAGGCGTTGATCGAAAGCGGGCGCGCCAGCCGCGTGCTGCTGGCAACCGGCGAGGGGCATTTCCGTGCGGTGAATGTGACGGCCGGACGGCGCGCGCAGGGTTGGCGGGAGATCCTCTCCGGGCTGCAGGAGGGCGATGAGGTTGTCACTTCTGGGCAGTTCCTGATCGACTCCGAAGCGAGCCTGCGCAGTGCTTTGCCGCAGCAGCCGACTTCCGTCAAAAAAACACCGGAATATCGTGCCAGCGGCGTGGTGCAGGCGGTAGATAACGGCACCATTACCCTGAGTCATCAACCGATCCCCGAACTGAACTGGGGGGCGATGACGATGGACTTTACGCTTACAGATCCCGATCCGCAGGTGAAAGTGGGCGATAAGGTGATGTTCAGCTTCACGCTGGATGATGAGGCGGGCGCGGTTATTACCCATCTGATGCCGGAGGCGACGAAATGATTGCTGCCGTGATTCGCGCCTCATTACGCAACCGCCTGCTGGTTCTGCTGGCGGCGCTTGTCCTCACCGGCTGGGGCATCTGGTCGTTGCAGCGCGCGCCGCTTGATGCGCTGCCCGATCTCTCGGATGTGCAGGTGATTATTCGCGCCAGCTATGCGGGCAAAGCGCCGCAGCTGATAGAGGATCAGGTGACCTATCCGCTCACCACCGCCATGCTCTCGGTGCCGGGGGCGAAAACCGTGCGCGGCTACTCGATGTTTGGCGATGCCTATGTCTATGTGCTGTTTGACGATGATACCGATCTCTACTGGGCGCGCTCGCGGGTGCTGGAGAGCCTGAGCCAGATTCAGGCATCGCTGCCCGCCGGAGTGGAGGTGGGCCTCGGGCCAGATGCCACCGGCGTCGGCTGGATCTATGAGTATGCGCTGGTGGATCGCAGCGGTAAGCACAACCTCGCCGACCTGCGTGCCTTGCAGGACTGGACGCTGAAATTTGAACTGAAAACTGTGCCCAATGTCGCCGAGGTTGCCAGCGTCGGCGGCATGGTGCGCCAGTACCAGATTGTGCCGGACCCGCAAAAGATGCGCGCGCTCAATATCACCCATCAGCAGTTAGTAAGCGCGGTGCAGGCGGCGAATCAGGAGAGCGGCGGCGCGCTGCTGGAGATGGGCGAAGCGGAGTTTATGCTGCGCACCAGCGGCTACTTGCGCCAGCCGGAGGATTTTCGCCAGACGGTGATTGCCAGCCGCGACGGCGTGCCGGTGATGCTTTCCGATATCGCGACCGTGCGCCTCGGGCCGGAGCTGCGCCGGGGCGTGGCGGAGTATAACGGCGAGGGGGAAGTGGCGGGCGGCGTGATTGTGATGCGCTACGGCAAGAATGCGCTGCAAACCATTCAGGCGGTCAAAACGAAGCTTGCTGAGATACAAAAAACGTTGCCCGCCGGCGTGGAGATTGTACCGGTTTACGACCGCTCAACGCTGATTGAGAGCGCCGTCGGCACGCTGACCCATAAGTTGATTGAAGAGTTTATCGTTGTTGCGCTGGTCTGCACGCTGTTCCTGTTTCACTTTCGCTCGGCGCTGGTGGCGATTATCTCACTGCCGCTGGGCATTCTCGGTGCGTTTATCGTCATGCACTATCAGGGGATCAACGCCAATATCATGTCGCTGGGCGGCATCGCAATTGCCATCGGCGCGATGGTCGATGCGGCGATTGTGATGATTGAGAACATGCACAAAGTGATGGAGCAGTGGCGGCACGATAACCCTGGCCGCCTGCCAGCGCGGGGCGATTACTGGCGCTTCTCCGAGCAGGCAGCGGTGGAGGTCGGCCCGGCGCTCTTTTGCAGCCTGCTTATCATCACCCTGTCGTTTATTCCGGTCTTCTCGCTGGAGGCGCAGGAGGGGCGGATGTTCTCGCCGCTGGCGTTTACCAAAAGCTGGGCGATGGCTGTCGCCGCCGGGCTTGGCATTACGCTAGTGCCGGTGCTGATGGCGCTCTTTATCCGCGGCAAGATCCCTGATGAGAAGGCCAACCCGATTAACCGCGTGTTGATCCGCCTGTATGAACCGCTGCTCGATAAGGTGCTGGCGTGGCCGAAAGCGATGCTCGCCATCGCCCTGCTGCTGTTAGTGGCGACCGCCTGGCCGCTCAGCCGCCTTGGCAGTGAGTTTATGCCGCCGCTGGATGAGGGCGATCTGCTCTATATGCCCTCGACGCTGCCGGGGATTTCCGCCCGTGAAGCGGGGCGCTTACTGCAACAAACGGATCGTTTGATCAAAAGCGTGCCGGAGGTGGAGAGCGTGTTTGGTAAGGCGGGCAGGGCGGAGAGCGCGACCGACCCTGCGCCGTTGACCATGCTGGAAACCACCATTCGCTTTAAACCGCGCGCGCAGTGGCGGCCCGGCATGACGCCGGAAAAACTGATCGATGAGCTGGATAAAACCGTCAGCGTGCCGGGCATCGCCAATGTCTGGGTGCCGCCGATCCGTAACCGCCTCGACATGCTGGCGACCGGCATTAAGAGCCCGGTAGGGATTAAGGTGAACGGCAATAACATTGCCGATATTGAGCGCGTGGCGCAGAAGATTGAGCAGGTGGTAAAAAGCGTGCCGGGCGTCACCTCCGCGCTGGCGGAGCGGCTGGCTGGCGGGCGCTATGTTGATATCAACATTAATCGCCAGCAGGCCGCGCGTTATGGCGTCTCGGTGCAGGAGTTGCAGTCGCTGGTCGCAACCTTAGTGGGCGGCGAAAAGATTGGCGAGGTGTTACAGGGGCGCGAGCGGTTCCCCATCAATGTGCGTTACCCGCGGGATCTTCGGGCGAACGTCGACGATCTGCGCGCACTACCGGTGATCACCGCCAGCGGCAGCCAGATTGCGCTCGGCGATCTGGCAGAGGTGGTGATTACCGAAGGGCCGCCGATGCTGAAGAGCGAGAATGCACGCTTGTCGAACTGGATCTACGTCGATCTGCGCGGGCGTGATTTGAAGTCGGCGGTGGAGGAGATGCAGCAGCGGGTAGCGCAGCAGGTGGCACTGCCGCAGGGCGTTACGCTCAGCTGGTCCGGGCAGTTTGAGTATCTCGAACGCGCGACGGCGAAGTTGAAAATTGTCCTGCCGGTGACGCTGATAATTATCTTTGTGCTGCTGTTTATTACCTTCAAACGAGTGAGTGATGTCTTATTAATTATGGGGACATTGCCCTTCGCATTAATAGGCGGCGTCTGGTTGCTCTGGCTGCTGGGATATAACTTATCGGTGGCGGGCGCCGTCGGCTTTATTGCGCTGGCCGGTGTGGCGGCAGAGTTCGGGGTTATTATGGTGCTCTATCTTAATCATGCCCTTGAGAAATATCGCATCTCTGAATCCGATGAACCTAATACGCGACTGCTTCTCGCGATACACGAGGGGGCGGTTTTACGCGTGCGCCCAAAAGTGATGACGGTAGCGACCATTATGGCCGGGCTGCTGCCGATCATGTGGGGCGGCGGCAGCGGTGCAGAGGTGATGAGTCGTATCGCGGCACCGATGATCGGCGGGATGGTTACCGCACCGCTGCTCTCAATGCTGGTGATTCCGGCGCTCTATTATTTACTCCATCGAAAACGCTGACCTTAATATGCGCCTCGGCAACGGGGCGCTTGATACTTTATTAAGTTTTGTAACCAGCCAGCAAATGGGACTCTTCCTGGCAGGTTTAAGAACAACACTAATTTCGTTAAGGAACTATTAAGGTAAGGTGTCGGAAAATAGAAGTTGATTTGTTATATGGAAAATTTGTTGTGGCTGTTTATAAAAAATTTAAATATTTCGCTGTCTTTTTGTGTTTACAGATTTTACTGATTCCAACACTTCACGCAGCAGACAAACCCTGGTACACCGTTTTCGCTGACAACGTTAAGCAAACGTGGCAGCAGCCGGATAACTACGATCTCTATGTGCCTGCCATCACCTGGCATGCGCGTTTCGCCTATGACAAGGACAAAACCGATCGCTATAACGAGCGTCCGTGGGGCGCAGGCTTTGGTCAGGATCGCTGGGATGAGAAGGGGAACTGGCACGGGCTCTACCTGATGGCGTTTAAAGACTCCTTTAACAAGTGGGAGCCGATTGGCGGCTACGGCTGGGAAAAGACCTGGCGCCCGCTGGCGGATGAGAATTTCCATCTGGGTCTTGGTTACACCGCGGGTGTTACCGCGCGCGATAACTGGAAGTACATTCCGATTCCGGTGCTGCTGCCGCTGGCCTCAATTGGCTATGGACCGGCGACGTTCCAGATGACCTACATTCCCGGCACTTACAACAACGGTAACGTTTACTTCGCGTGGATGCGCTTCCAGTTTTGATCGACGCATCAGTGGTTATAGTGGACAAAGAGTAAACAGCGCGAAAAACGCGGAATAATGCGGCGCTGGAAAAAAAGTTCGCGACATTTATCACTTTTTCGCGAATAACGACTGGACAAAACTCGCGACAATTGTTGTACTGATACCCGACACAGCATTTGTGTCGTTTTTTCATGTAAAGGTAATTTTGATGTCTAAGATTAAAGGTAACGTTAAGTGGTTTAATGAATCCAAAGGATTCGGTTTCATTACTCCGGAAGATGGCAGCAAAGACGTGTTCGTACACTTCTCTGCAATCCAGAGCAATGGTTTCAAAACCCTGGCCGAAGGTCAGCGCGTTGAGTTTGAAATCACTAACGGTGCCAAAGGCCCATCTGCTGCTAACGTAATGCCTGTTTAATCAGCGCGTACAGCAAGAATTCCAAAACCCGCCGCAAGGCGGGTTTTTTATTGCCTTCAGTTTGCGTTAGCGGTTGAGAGGAGCCAGAACGCCAGTGCGGTCATGGCAAACGATCCCAACAGGTTAACGGCGACATTTAGCAGCGCCCAACCTGCGCGCCCTTCCTGCAGTAAAAACACCACTTCTGCCGAAAAGGTGGAGAAGGTCGTTAACCCGCCGCAAAATCCGGTAGTTATCAGCACTTTCCACACCGGATCGATATGCGTCATACGATTAAACCACGCCAGCCCGGCACCAATAATAAATGCGCCAATTAAGTTAGCCGTCAGCGTACCGAGCGGAATAATTTGATGAACCGGGTTAAGTTTCATACTCAGCATCCAGCGCGCCACGCTGCCCGTGCCTCCGCCGATAAATACCGCTAAAAGGAGTTGTAACACTGAGCTATCCTGCTATCTGATAAGTGAATGTGCCGAGTTTACCGTCGTGGCCGGAAGCTGGCTATGGCAATACTGTAAGGAGAAACGTGATGATTGTTGCTGCCGGACAATTTGCTGTCACACCCGTGTGGCAAACTAACGCCCGTACGTGTGTATCCTTAATGGCACAGGCCACGCGCCAACAGGCCTCGCTGCTGGTGCTGCCAGAGGCATTACTGGCGCGGGATGATAATGACCCGCATATGTCGGTGAAATCCGCGCAGCGGCTTGATGAGGGCTTTCTGAGCCTGCTTTGCGAAGAGAGCCGACGTAATACCATGACTACTGTGCTGACTGTGCATGTTCCGTCAACAGCGGGCAGGGCGGTTAATACGCTGGTGGTATTGCGCGGCGGGGAGATCATCGCGCAGTATGCCAAGCTGCATCTTTATGATGCGTTCAGCATGCAGGAGTCCGCGCGGGTCGATGCCGGAAACACATTGCCACCGCTGATTGAGGTGGAGGGGATGCAGGTGGGTCTGATGACCTGTTACGATCTTCGTTTCCCGGAGCTAGCGTTATCGCTGGCCTTACAGGGTGCTGAGCTGCTGGTGCTACCCGCCGCCTGGGTACGCGGGCCGCTAAAAGAGATGCACTGGGCAACGTTGCTTGCCGCGCGGGCGCTGGACACCACCTGTTATCTGGTGGCTGCTGGCGAGTGCGGCAACAAGAATATTGGCCAAAGCCGGATCGTCGATCCGCAAGGTGTTACGCTTGCCGCGGCAGCCGAGGAGGCGCAGTTAATTTTTGCCGACGTGACGGCTGAGCGCGTGGCGCATACGCGGGAAAAACTTCCCGTTTTACTCAATCGCCGTTTTGCGCATCCTCAATTGTTGTGATGTTTTTTTAATCAGTGCTTGATTCATCTCGTTACAGATTGCTATTGTGTGCGCGCACTGAATGACCGTTAATGGTGTCAGGTTATCAACGGTGCTTTTTACAGCCTGTTTTATGAAAGAAGGTATCTATGGGTGAGATTAGTATTACTAAACTGCTGGTCGTGGCCGCGTTAGTGGTTCTGCTGTTTGGGACCAAGAAACTGCGTACACTGGGCGGCGATCTTGGTGCAGCGATCAAGGGCTTCAAAAAAGCCATGAACGATGATGATGCTGCGAAGAAAGACGCAGACGTTGTCACAGCAGAGAAACTCTCTCACAAAGAGTAATCGCGCCACGACAGGCGAAAAAAAACCGGCTATCAGCCGGTTTTTCTGTATTGAGTGTAAGTAAGTGTTACTTCACTTCCATCCCTTTGGCCTGCAAATCTGCATGGTAGGAGGAGCGGACGAACGGACCGCAAGCTGCATGGGTAAAGCCCATCGCCAGCGCTTCCTCTTTCATCTCTTCAAACTCATCCGGGCTGACGTAGCGCTGCACTGGCAGGTGATGACGGCTCGGTTGCAGATACTGGCCCAGCGTCAGCATGGTCACGCCATGGCGGCGCAGATCGCGCATCACTTCAATGATTTCCGCATTGGTTTCGCCTAAACCGACCATCAGGCCCGATTTCGTCGGGATCTCCGGATGCGCTTCTTTAAAACGCTCCAGCAGTTTCAGCGACCAGTTATAATCCGCACCAGGACGCACCTGGCGGTAGATACGCGGCACGTTTTCCAGGTTGTGGTTGAACACGTCCGGCGGCGTGGCGGTGAGAATATCAAGCGCGCGATCCATACGGCCGCGGAAGTCCGGCACCAGGGTTTCGATTTTGATCGTCGGGCTCTTCTCACGAATCGCGGTAATGCAGTCAGCAAAGTGCTGAGCGCCGCCGTCACGCAGATCGTCGCGGTCAACGGAGGTGATGACCACATAACGCAGCGCCATATCAGCAATGGTCTGCGCCAGTTTCAGCGGTTCGTTGGTATCCGGCGCAACAGGACGGCCATGCGCCACATCGCAGAAGGGCAGCGACGCGTACAGATGGCGCCAAGGATCATAAACGTGGCGGTACCGTGGTTGAAACACTCAGCGAGGTTCGGGCAGGAAGCCTCTTCACAAACAGAGTGCAGCCCGTTTTTGCGCATGGCAGCTTTGATACCCTGGATACGGGAGGAGTCGGCCGGGAGTTTGATTTTCATCCATTCCGGTTTTCTTAACAGGGCTTCACGCTCTGTTGCCACGTTTTTTACCGGGATAAGCGCCATTTTATCGGCGTCGCGATACTTTACACCGCGTTCCATCACAATGGGTTTACTCATAGCGTGCGTGTTCCAGTTGCGGGTGACGAAGAAGGCATTTCAATTCAAGGAGAAGTTGTATTTATCAACTATTTTTGAATTAACGTAGGCGCAGTATACCATCTATAGCGGGGATAAAGCAGCCTGACGGACTGCCAAATTGTGAAATAGTTGTTGTTTTGTGCTAAAGGCCCGCAGGCCATTTATCACTTTTCCTGGTACCAGCGGGCGTTAAAACGCCCGTCTGATCACATCTACCACGCTCTCCAGCACCGGGTCGCGCAGGCTTAACTTGTTGTAGTAAAGCGAAATATCCAGGCGCTCATTGTTGACCGGCGGGAAGGGGATCTCGACCAGCGGCCAGCAGTGGCGGAAAAGTTCATATAAACGGTACGGCATCAGCCCGAGCAGATCGCTGCTACCAATCAGTGCAGCGATTGTGAACATATTGTAACTGCTAAACGAGACCTGGCGTTCAGGGAAGAGATCCTGCATCCGCTGGCGCAGCGCGCTCAGGTTCTGCCCCTCAAGCATCAACAGCGTGTGCTCATACTTCTGCAACACCAGCTCATTAATCGGTTCGTTCAGGCAAGGGTGATCTTTGCGGCACACCAGCATCAGGCGGTCAGAAAAGAGTACGTGGTGATTGATGGTGCGCGAACTGGCGATATGGGTATCGATAATCAGATCGGTCTGGAACTGGCTGAGCTGACTTTCAGCATCGCTTATCGGGATGTTGCGCATCATCAGATGCGGGGCGCTCTCTTTGATCGCCTGAAAGACCACCGGGATCACCAGTGCACCGATAGAGGGCGTCGTGCCCACCGTTATCGTGCGCTGCTTATCGTAGCTGCCGGTTAAATCGAGCGCGCCGAGAATCGACTCCAGCCCCTGGCTGATATATTCATGCAGATGGGCTGCATAAGCGGTCGGCGTCACGCCCTGACCTTTGCGAATGAAAAGCGGATCGGGAAATATTGAACGCAATTTTTGGATTGACTGGCTAATAGCGGATGGCGTCAGGTTTAGCACTTTCGCGGCGTTAACGATCCCTTTATGCACATATACCGCCTCAAAAATGGTCAATAAATTGAGATCAATATTGCGCAGGGTTCGGAAGACTTGCGGCTTATCATCCTGGGGACGCACTGTTATTCGCTTTTCCGGCAGGCTCTTATTATCCACGCTTGTGCTCCGTTTTCATTCGCAATATGAATGATAGTTGAATTTGTTTTTTTTGTTCATCAGCAAACTGAGTTAACGTCCTGTCTCGTCTCATCATTACGTAGATTTTTTCATCACGATGCCGGGCAATGCAGTCGGAAAACAATTGGCCTGAAGCATATGTAAGAAGTCTGGCGAAGCATGGTAACGCATATTAGCCAGAGAGGGCAGGCAGGTTGAAAATAGAGAATATGGCTTCTATTGTAAAGCGTTAACAGGGCAAATATATAACGACCCGCACAAATTGCGGGCCGTGATACATCATACATTAAGCGCTCATATATTGATGAGGCGGATTGTTTAGTAACGCTAAAAAGTGCTGGATAAGAATCGTCCTTATTTTATCCATGCTCGCGTTTTCAACAAGTTTGCTGACCTGGGTCATTTCCATTCCGGCATAACCGCACGGGTTGATGCGCATAAACGGCGCCAGGTCCATATCAATATTCAGCGCCAGGCCATGGAATGAGCAACCTTTGCGGATGCGTAAACCGAGCGAGCAGATCTTCTTGCCATCGACATAGACACCCGGCGCATCCGGCCGTGCATTCGCCACAATATCGAGCTGCGCCAGGGTATTGATCACCGTGTTTTCCAGCAGCGTGACCAGCTCACGCACGCCAATTTTCCGGCGCTTGAGGTTAATCAACACGTACATAACCTGCTGACCCGGCCCGTGGTAGGTTACCTGGCCGCCGCGATCGCTCTGAATGACCGGAATATCGCCCGCGGCGAGCACGTGTTCGGCTTTACCGGCCTGGCCCTGAGTAAAAACAGGCGGGTGTTCCACCAGCCAGATCTCGTCGGGGGTGTCGTCATCGCGGCGATCGGTGAAGTCGTGCATCTCCTGAGAGACATGCGCGTAGGGCTGTAAACCAAGATTGCGGATAAGAATGGTGTCCTGAGACAAAACGGCATCTCCGGCGGAGAAAAGAGTGCGGGGAGTATATCACAGCGAAAACGTTACCCGAATGGCTCCGGGTAACGTCACTAACTTTTACAGCACCATACGAACAATTTCGATATTGCCAAGCTCTTCGTACAGCGTTTCAACTTGTTCAATATGCGTCGCGTTGATGGTAATTGAGACCGAGTGGTAGTTGCCTTTGCTGCTCGGTTTTACCTGCGGAGAGTAATCACCTGGCGCATGGCGCTGTACCACTTCAACCACCAGATCAACCAGCTCAGGCTTCGCCAGACCCATCACTTTGTAAGTAAAAGGTGTCGGGAATTCAAGCAGTTCTTTAAGATTGGTTTTCATGTCAGCTCCGGCGTAAAAAATAACAACTCCTGCCGAAGGGGCAGGAGTTTTTTGAGATGTTCAGTATATGGGGGCAGAGATCACACTTTCAAGTGCGCAATCTTTAGCCAAACCAGTGGTGGAACATCAATTTAATGTAATCAATGATTTTGCCGAAGAAGTTACCTTCCGGGATCTCCTGCAACACCACCAGCGGACGCTGTTCAATGGTTTTGCCATCCAGCTGGAAGTTGATGCTGCCGACCACCTGGTTTTTCTGCAGCGGCGCGTGCAGCTCGCTGCTGTTCAGCACATAGCTCGCTTTCAGATCTTTCATACGACCGCGCGGAATGGTCAGGTAGACATCTTTATCCACGCCCAGCGAGGCGCGATCGCTGTCACCGAACCAGGCTGGCTCAGAGGCGAACTCTTTCCCGGCTTTCAACGGGCTGACGGTTTCGAAGAAGCGGAAGCCCCAGGTGAGCAGTTTTTTGCTCTCGGTTTCACGCCCTTTAAAGGTGCGCCCACCCATCACGGCGGAGATCAAACGCATCTGGCCTTCGGTTGCCGAGGCCACCAGGTTGTAACCGGCGCGATCGGTGTGACCGGTTTTGATGCCGTCAACGTTCAGGCTGTTATCCCACAGCAGACCGTTACGGTTGGTCTGGCGAATGCCGTTGAAGGTGAACTCTTTCTCTTTGTAGATGGAGTATTCGTTCGGCACATCGCGGATCAGCGCCTGGCCAATCAGCGCCATATCACGGGCGGAGCTGTACTGACCTTCAGCATCCAGGCCGTGCACGGTCTGGAAGTGGCTGTTTTTCAGGCCCAGCGCGTTGACGTAGCTGTTCATCAGGCCAACAAATGCGTCCTGGCTGCCAGCGACGTAGTCGGCCATCGCCACGCAGGCGTCATTGCCCGATTGCAGGTTAATACCACGGATAAGCTGGGAAACCGGCACCTGCATGCCAGGTTTCAGGAACATCAGCGAGGAGCCGCGGAACACCGGGTTGCCGGTTGCCCAGGCGTCATTACCGATGGTCACCACATCGCTCTCTTTGAACTTACCCGCTTTCATCGCCTGGCCGATAACGTAGCTGGTCATCATTTTGGTCAGGCTTGCCGGATCGCGACGCGCATCGGCGTTCTGTTCCGCCAGCACTTTGCCGGAGTTGTAATCGATCAGGATATAGGACTCCGCATCGATCTGCGGAACGCCTGGGATCATGGTTTTAATGTTCAGGTCATCGGCATGCGCAGCGGAGAGGGCAGCTGCGGTCAGCGCCGTGGTGAGCGCCAGGCGCTGCACGAAACGAGCGGAAAAAGTGGTCTTCATGGTCGAACAACGACATCCGTGATGGAGTTAAAAAAAGTGCCTTACTATAGCAAAAGCTATACCGGCAGGCATCTGACTTTGCGCGTGAGAGTGTGAATCATACTTACACAAATTGACAAAATCAGACACCTTTCCTGACTACTGTGCGCGCGTTACAAAAGATTGTAACTGCGCTTCGCTCTGCAGACGCTGCTGCAACGCGCTGGCCTCAGACTTATTGCTGAACGGCCCTAACTGAATACGCCACACCGCGCCATTCTGCGTCACGCGGCCCGGCACGGAAAACTGCTGTGCCAGGCGCTGCTGATACTGCTGCGCGCGGGTCTGATCGCTTACTGCGCCAACCTGCACCACATAGCTTCCGCTGGCCGCTGCGGCAGCAGCAGGCGCACTGGCAGCCGGTGCCGCGCTGTGAACGGTGCCCTGCACCGAACCAGGTGCCGTCACCGGGGAGTTACGCGTGGCAGGCGCAGCCGTTTGTGTAACCGGCTCTGTCTGGTTCACCGGCGTAGCGGCAGCAGGCTGGGTGGCGGTGTTCATTGCGGGCTGTGCGGCCTCGCTGCTCTCCAGCACGCCAGAGGCGAGCGGCGTTTGCGCGCCGAGGAAACCGCCGCTGCGCACTGGGGCACCGGTCGGATCATCGCTTTTCAGCGTATCGTTACTGATCGGCTGCACGTTAGCCTGCGTTTCCGCTGGCTGAGCGTCGCTCGGCTGTGCGGCAATCGGCTGCATCGGCTGGGCTTCGTTCGGCTGCGGCGCAGCGCTCATGCCGCCCCCGCTCAAATCCGGGCGCGCCGGCAGGGCATAGGTCTGCTGCGCCACTTTGGTACAGGCCATTCCCGGGCCGGAGAGCGAGCCATCCTGCGCAACGATAATTGGGTCGATGCGCACTTTGGTGTTATTCGAAGTGTTCAGACGATCGGCAGAGGCACGCGATAGCGAGATAACGCGGTCACTGCCGTACGGGCCACGGTCATTGATGCGCACCACAATCATACGGCCGTTCGCCAGGTTGGTGATACGCGCATAGCTCGGAATCGGCAGCGTCGGATGCGCGGCAGTGAGCTGCATCGGATCGAACGCTTCACCGGAGGCGGTCAGGTTGCTGCCCGGCTCGGCGTCATAGATGGCGGCAAAGCCCGCCTGGCTGAAGCGGGAGGGATCCTGCACGATGGTGTAGCGTTTACCGTCGCGCTCATAATCCTGATTCGCCGTGGCGTTAGGTGTTTCATAGCGCGGCTCCGCGCCGCTGATCTCCACCACCGGGCCGTTGCAGACCGCAGGCTGTGGCGCAACCATTGTCTGCTGCTGATTATCATTACTCGTACAGGCCGCCAGTAACCCTGCTGCTATACAGATCCCAGGCCAAAGCTTATGCATTGCGCACCTCTTAAACGTTCTTGGACAACATTTTTCTGTGGGTATGGATCGACATCACGATACCAAACCCGGCCATGAGTACGATGAGGGCGGAACCCCCGTAACTGATCAGCGGCAGCGGAACGCCTACCACCGGCAAGATACCGCTTACCATACCAATATTTACGAACACATATACGAACAGAATCAGCATCAAACCGCCGGCCATCACCCGGCCAAAGGTGGTTTGCGCCCGCGCGGCGATCCACAGCCCGCGCATAATCAACAGCAGGTAGAGCGCCAGCAGGATCAAAATCCCCACCAGGCCCAGTTCCTCCGCCAGTACGGCGAAAATAAAGTCCGTGTGGCGCTCCGGCAGAAACTCCAGCTGTGACTGGGTACCGTGCAGCCAGCCTTTGCCGCTGAGGCCGCCGGAACCAATGGCGATTTTCGACTGAATAATATGGTAGCCCGCGCCGAGCGGATCGGTTTCCGGATCGAGCAGCATCATCACGCGCTGGCGCTGATAATCATGCATCAGGAAGAACCACATTATCGGAATAAAGGCGGCGACAAGCAGCGCGGCAATGCCGATTAGCCGCCAGCTCAGGCCGGAGAGAAACAGCACAAACAGCCCGGAGAGCACCACCAGAATCGAGGTACCGAGATCCGGCTGCGCCGCTACCAGCAGGGTAGGGACGAAGATCAGTACCAGCGCAATGCCGGTATTTTTCAGCGACGGCGGGCAGACATCGCGGTTGATAAAGCGCGCCACCATCAGCGGTACGGCGATTTTGGCAATCTCTGACGGCTGAAAGCGCACCACGCCGAGATCGAGCCAGCGCTGCGCGCCTTTGGAGATAGCACCGAAGGCGTCAACCGCAATCAGCAGGATAACGCAGAAGACATAGAGATAGGGCGCCCAGCCTTCATAGACGCGCGGCGGCACCTGCGCCAGCACGACCATGACCACCAGCCCCATAGCGATTTGGCCGATTTTACGTTCGGTCATGCCGATATCCTGGCCGCTGGCGCTCCAGATAACGATCGCGCTGTAAAACAGCAGCGCGAGAATGATCAGCAGCAGCGCTGGGTCGAGATGGATCTTATCCCAGAACGATTTTTTGTTCGGATTATCCGTCATGATTATTGGTCCTCTGCCGCGGCCGTGGAGGGGTTTTCCGCCGGCAATTCGGTGTTGTTGTCGCCAAGCATAATGTGGTCGAGGATCTGCCGCATGATGGTACCTACGGCCGGACCTGCGCCGCCGTTTTCCAGAATCATGGCGACGGCGACCTGCGGATTGTCGTACGGGGCGAAAGCGGTCATCAATTTATGATCACGCAGACGCTCGGCAATACGGTGGGCGTTATAGGTTTCGTTCGCCTTCAGGCCGAAGACCTGTGCGGTACCCGATTTCGCCGCCGCTTTGTAAGGCGCATTGGCAAAGTATTTGTGACCGGTACCGTTAGGGCGGTTCGCGACACCATACATGCCATCTTTGGCAATCTCCCAGTAGCCGGAGTGAATATCACCCACCGGCGGCTGCGTGGGCTGCTTCCACGGCACTTTTTTGCCGTCCTCGACGGTGCTCATTAACAGGTGCGGCACTTTCACGATGCCATCATTAATCAGCGTCATCATCGCTTTGTTCATCTGGATCGGCGTCGCGGTCCAGTACCCCTGGCCGATGCCGACCGGGATGGTATCGCCCTGATACCAGGGTTTCTTAAAGCGCTTCAGTTTCCATTCGCGGGTTGGCATGTTGCCGGAGCGCTCTTCCGAAAGGTCGATGCCGGTGTAGTGGCCGTAACCAAACTTGCTCATCCACTCGGAAAGGCGGTCGATGCCCATGTCGTAAGCGACCTGGTAGAAGAAGGTATCGGCGGACTCTTCCAGGGATTTGGTGACGTTCAGATGCCCGTGTCCCCATTTTTTCCAGTCGCGATACCGTTTTTCGGAACCCGGAAGCTGCCACCAGCCGGGATCGAACAGGCTGGTATTGCGGGTGATCACCCCGGCGCTGAGCGCGGAGACCGCGACATAAGGCTTAACCGTTGATGCTGGCGGGTAGACGCCCTGGGTGGCGCGGTTAATCAGCGGCGTATTCGGGTCATTGAGCAGCCCGGAGTAATCCTTGCTGGAGATACCATCAACAAACAGGTTCGGGTCGTAGCTTGGCGTTGAGACCAGCGCCAGGATACTGCCGGTGCGCGGATCGGTCACCACGACCGCCGCACGGCTGCCGGCGAGCAGGGTTTCAATATACTGCTGCAGTTTGAGATCGAGCGTCAGGTAGATATCGTGTCCCGCCTGCGGCGGCACCTCTTTCAGCTGGCGGATCACGCGGCCCCGGTTGTTCACTTCCACTTCTTCATAACCGGTCTGGCCGTGCAGCACATCTTCGTAGTAGCGCTCGATGCCGAGCTTGCCGATATCGTGAGTCGCGGCATAGTTGGCAAGCTTGCCATCTTTATCCAGCCGCTCGACGTCTTTATCGTTGATTTTCGACACATAGCCGATCACGTGGGTCAACGCAGAGCCGAAGGGGTAGTAGCGGCGCTTATAGCCTTTTACTTCCACGCCGGGGAAACGGTACTGGTTGACGGCGAAGCGCGCCACCTGCACTTCCGTGAGGTTGGTTTTCACCGGAATCGAGGTAAAGCGGTGCGCGCGAGCGCGCTCCTTTTTGAAGTTGGCGATATCGTCATCGTTCAGATCGACCACATCGCGCAGCGCGTCGAGGGTTTGCTGCACGTTATCGACCTTCTCCGGCATCATCTCCACCTGGTAGATGGTGCGGTTCAGCGCCAGCGGCGTACCGTTGCGATCGTAAATAATGCCGCGACTGGGCGCGATGGGCACCAGTTTGATGCGGTTTTCGTTGGAGCGGGTTTGATAGTCCGCAAAGCGGACGATTTGCAGGTTATAAAGGTTGGCGATCAGCACGCCGGAAAGCAGCAATATCCCCGTAAAAGCGACTACAGCCCGGCGCACAAACAGCGCGGACTCAGCCGTATAGTCGCGAAAAGAGTTCTGTAATTTCATCCGCTGCTAAATCCGCCTAAGACTCGTTACTCACGGTGATAAGGATGGTTGGTCGTGATACTCCATGCGCGATACAGGCTTTCGGCAACCAACACACGCACCAGCGGGTGAGGAAGTGTCAACGCAGAGAGCGACCAACTTTGTTCAGCTGCCGCTTTGCAGGCGGGAGACAACCCTTCCGGGCCGCCGATCAGCAGGCTGACATCGCGTCCGTCCTGCTTCCAGCGCTCCAGCTCATGTGCCAGCTGCGGCGTATCCCACGGTTTGCCGGGGATATCAAGGGTGACGATGCGGTTTTTGCCGGCGGCGGCCAGCATCAGTTCACCCTCTTTATCGAGGATGCGCTTGATATCCGCGTTCTTGCCGCGCTTGCCGGCGGGAATTTCCACCAGCTCAAACGGCATATCTTTCGGAAAACGGCGCAGATACTCGGTAAAACCTGTCTGTACCCAGTCCGGCATTTTTGTGCCGACGGCGACGAGTTGCAGCTTCACGCATTAACCCCAGAGTTTTTCCAGCTCGTACAGACGACGGCTCTCTTCCTGCATGACGTGGACCATGACATCGCCCAGATCAACGACCACCCAATCGGCGGCGCTTTCACCCTCTACGCCCAGTGGCAGCATGCCCGCTGCGCGGGACTCCTGAACCACGTGATCCGCGATAGAAGCAACATGGCGGCTTGAAGTGCCGGTACAGACGATCATGCAATCGGTGATGCTCGATTTGCCCTGAACGTCAATGGCGACGATGTCCTGACCTTTCAGGTCGTCAATTTTGTCGATAACAAAATCCTGGAGTGCTTTACCCTGCAAGTGTTCCCCCTGGGTGAGTAAAAAATGTACTGGTCATAAACAGCCTGACATTATACCTGAAAGACGGCGAATGTCGGGACAAAAGTCCAGGCTTCGCGACATGAAAAGTGGGCTATCATCCCATCCTGGCCGCGCGATTGCATCGCCAATTTTGTAAAACAATTTCTGCGCGCGGAGAATAGCAGCCTGCGGGGTCCTGTCAATCACCGAATCACTACAGCTTAAAAGATGGATGAAAAAGCGGCTACTTATCGTCAGGATGCCAGACCGCGCGGCTGTTTAGCACCCGCAGCGTGGCAAAATCGTCGCGCAGATCCACCCGGCTCCAGCAGCCCTGGTCAATATGGAAATGCCACAGCGACGAGGCGGGCATATTCAGTAAACGGGCAATCAGCAGGCTGATAACCCCCTGGTGGCTGGCGATCAGCACATTTTTCTGCGTCTGTTTCAGATCCTGCAACAGCGTCACCACGCGCTCGATCCTCGCCGAAAAATCCTGAAAACCTTCACCATTAGTCGGAACCGCATGCTGCCAGTCGGTACACCAGGCGGCGTAGCGCTCGGGATCGTCGTGCGTTAAATCGCGGTGGTGGCGCATCTCCCAGTCGCCAAAAAACATCTCATTGAGCAGGGGCGTGGTGTGAGTTTCGATATCGCGCGATGCCAGCACGCGCGCCGCGGTCTGTTGGGCGCGATCCAGTTCGCTGCAGAGCACATAATCGAACGGTACGGCGTGGAGCAGGTGGTGAAGGGTTTGCGCCTGGGCTAATCCTTTTGGCGTTAAGGGGGTAGGGGCATGTCCGCTGTAGAGCCCGGCCACGTTCGCTTCGGTCTCGCCGTGGCGTATTAACCAGAGTCGCATGCACTTCTCCTGTTTATCGCGCGGTTTAGCGGTAGAGGCCCTGTTGATGGATGTACTCGAGCACGGCGGCAGGCAGCAGATCGTCGCACGGCTCATCGTGCGCCAGCCGCTGGCGAATCTGCGTGGCGGAGATATCAAACCACGGCGTTTCGGCAAGATAGATTTTACCGGCGGGCAGAGTGTGCAGATCCTCTACGCGGGTTGTAAGGTGTGCGTCCAGCCAGCGCTGATGAGCCTCTTCGCTCATCGTCAGGGCATAACCCGGGCGGCGGCAGACAATCAGGTGGCAGTTATCAAGAATGGTGTCGTAGCGATGCCAGCTGTGGAAAGTGAGCAGCGAGTCCTGGCCAATAATAAATGCCAGTGGTGCCTTCTCGCCAGACTCCTGCCGCCACGCCTGCAGCGTATCCGCGCTATAGGAGGGCTCATTGCGCATCAGTTCACGCTCATCAAGGGTGAAGAGCGGTTTATCAGCGATTGCCAGCTCGACCATGGTTTTGCGCTGCTGGCTGTTCGCCTCTGGCTGCGGGCGATGGGGCGGCACATTATTGGGCATGATCGTCACTTTTGACAGGCCAATAAGATTTGCCAGCGCTTCCACCGGTTTCAGGTGACCGTAATGGACAGGATCGAAGGTGCCGCCAAACAGCGCTTGTAACTGTTTCATATCAACCATCAATAAAGATGTCAGCGAGGGCTTTGTGACAGAGTAGCAGAGAAAGCCCCTCCAGCTCCGCCCAGACCGACTGACCGTAATCCTGCTTGACGATCAGCTCAATGCGACTCAGCAGATGCACTGCCTGGCGAAGCTGATCGGCACTCAGCCGGTTCAGCGCCTCCGTGGTGGTGCCGCGGCGGTTTTGCCACACCCGGTGTTTATCGAACAGCGCGCGCAGCGGCATCTGCGTCATCTGGCGTTTCAGCGTGACCAGCAGCAGCAGCTCGCGCTGCACGGTACGCAGGAGGATCACCGGCTCGCACGCCTCCAGCCGCAGCTGGGTCAGAATATGTAACGCGCGCTTGCTCTTACCGGCCAGCAGGGCATCGACCCAGTGAAACGGCGTGAAGTGCGCGGCATCGTTAACCGCCTGCTCGACGCGGGGCAGGGTAAGCTTGCCGTCGGGCCACAGCAGCGCCAGGCGTTCGAGCGCCTGCGCCAGCGCCAGCAAATTCCCCTCGTAGCAGTAGCAGAGGAGTTGATTGGCGGCGTCGTCCAGCTCCAGTTTGTTCTGTTTTGCCCGTGCCGCCACCCAGCGTGGAAGGTTCGCCTGTTCGGGCGTCTGGCAGCTGACCTGCACCACCTGCGTATTAAGCTGGCTAAGCCAGGCGGCGTTCTCCTGCGCTTTGGTAAGCTTATTGCCGCGCACAATCAGGATCAGATCATCATGCAGCAGGCTAACCAGCTTTGCCAGCTGTTCGTTCATCGCGGCGTTCGGGCCGTTATCCGGCAGCTGTAACAGCAGGGTTTGTCGGCTGGCGAACAGGCTCAGCGCCTGGCAAATAGAGAAGATCGCATCCCAGTCGGTGCTGGCATCAAGCGAGAAGGTGTGGTGTTCAGTGAAGCCCTGCGTGGCGGCAACCTGCCGCACCGCATCCTGGCTCTCTTGCAGCAGTAACGGATCGTTACCGAGCAGCAGATAGGCCGCGCGCAGCCCTTCATTGAGCTGCGCGCGGAGTTGTTCCGGATAAAGCCTGAGCATCAGCTACCTGGCGTTGCCGGGGCGGGCGTCACGCTTGAGGAAGCCTCACTATTTTGCGTGTTTTTCGCATCCGCCGTACGCACGCTCGGCAACTGACGAATCAGCTGCTCTGCGGCTTTGTTATACATCTCTTGTGTAATGATCTCCTGCTCAGCCGCTTTTGCCAGCGCTTTCTGCGGGTTATCAAAGAACGAACGGTACACCTTGGTGCTGATCGGATAGATATCGTGACCCGGGATCAACACACTTGCATGTACGGTCAGCACCATTTGATACTCTGCGGTCTGGCCATTCTGGAAAACGGAAGCAGTATCGCGTCCCATTGACACAGAGCCGAGACGCAGCGACGGTACATCCTGACGCAGCGTGCTGTCATCGAGCAGCGTCACGCCGTTGAGGCGAAGCTGGCTACGAACAGCCCGGCTCAGCGGTCCATTCGGATCGCCAGAGTTAAAGATCATCGTTTTCATTTCCGGCGGCACCTGAGTTGTGTTCCGCAGATGCCAGCCGCATCCGGCGGTGACCAGCACCGCCAGGGTTACGAACAGTGTTGCCAGATATCGCACGCTTCCTCCCGCGCTTAACCAACGACCAGATTGAGCAGTTTGCCCGGTACATAAATCACTTTACGTACGGTAACGCCCTCAAGATATTTCGCCACCAGGTGCTCCTGGCCTGCGCGTTCACGAACCTGTTCTTCTGTCGCATCAACAGCGACGGTAATTTTACCGCGCACTTTGCCGTTGACCTGCACGACGACCAGCGTGGTGTTTTCAACCATCGCTTTCTCGTCGGCAACCGGCCACGGCGCGTTATCGATGTCGCCTTCGCCGCCCAGCTCCTGCCACAGCGTGAAGCTGGCATGCGGGGTGAACGGGTTGAGCATACGCACCACTGCCAGCAGCGCTTCCTGCATCAGAGCGCGATCCTGCTCGCTCTCCTGCGGCGCTTTCGCCAGCTTGTTCATCAGCTCCATGATCGCCGCGATGGCGGTGTTGAAGGTCTGACGACGGCCGATATCATCGGAGACTTTGGCGATGGTTTTATGCACATCGCGGCGCAGCGCCTGCTGATCGTCATTCAGCGCAGCCAGATCCAGCGGCGCAACGGCACCCTGGGCGGTGTGTTCGTAGACCAGTTTCCAGACGCGTTTCAGGAAGCGGTTTGCCCCCTCAACGCCGGACTCCTGCCACTCCAGCGTCATATCTGCCGGGGAGGCGAACATCATAAACAGACGCACGGTATCCGCGCCGTAACGCTCTACCATCTCCTGCGGGTCGATGCCGTTGTTTTTCGACTTCGACATCTTACTCATACCGGTGTAGACCAGCTCATGGCCCGCGGCATCGGTCGCTTTCACGATACGGCCTTTCTCATCACGCTCGACGATAGCTTCTTTCGGTGACACCCAGTTACGCTCGCCGCTTTCGCCGAGGTAGTAGAAGGCATCTGCCAGCACCATGCCCTGGCACAGCAGCTGTTTAGCCGGTTCGTCAGAGGTGACCATGCCCGCATCGCGCATCAGCTTGTGGAAGAAGCGGAAGTAGAGCAGGTGCATGATGGCGTGTTCGATACCGCCAATATAGATATCAACCGGCAGCCAGTAGTTCGCCGCGTTCGGATCCAGCATCCCTTCGTTGTACTGCGGGCAGGTGTAGCGCGCATAGTACCAGGAGGACTCCATAAAGGTGTCGAAAGTATCCGTTTCGCGCAGCGCAGGCTGGCCGTTAACGGTGGTTTTCGCCCACTCCGGATCGGCTTTGATCGGGCTGGTAATGCCGTCCATCACCACATCTTCCGGCAGGATCACCGGCAGCTGGTCTTCTGGCGTCGGCATCACGGTGCCATCTTCAAGGGTCACCATCGGGATGGGTGCGCCCCAGTAACGCTGACGGGAAACGCCCCAGTCGCGCAGACGGAAGTTCACTTTACGCTCACCGACGCCTTTCTCTGCCAGCTTGTCAGCAATGGCGTTAAAGGCGGCGTTGAAGTCGAGACCGTCAAACTCACCGGAGTTAAACAGCACGCCTTTTTCGGTCAGCGCCTGGGCGCTGAGATCCGGCTCGCTGCCGTCGGCATTCAGGATGACCGGCTTGATGTTCAGCTGATATTTGCTGGCAAACTCGTAGTCGCGCTGATCGTGACCCGGAACGGCCATCACCGCGCCGGTGCCGTACTCCATCAGCACAAAGTTCGCCGTCCAGACCGGAATCGCTTCGCCGGTCAGCGGATGAATTGCTTTCAGGCCGGTATCGACGCCTTTTTTCTCCATCGTCGCCATTTCGGCTTCCGCGACTTTGGTGTTGCGGCATTCGTCGATAAAGCTCGCCAGCTCCGGGTTGGTCTGGGCAGCCTGCTGCGCCAGCGGGTGACCGGCGGCAACGGCGAGATAGGTCACGCCCATAAAGGTGTCCGGGCGGGTGGTGTAAACGGTCAGCTTCTCGACGCTGTTCTGCACATCAAAGGTGATCTCCACCCCTTCAGAACGGCCGATCCAGTTGCGCTGCATCGTTTTCACGGTATCCGGCCAGTGATCCAGTTTATCCAGATCGTTCAGCAGCTCGTCGGCATAGGCGGTGATTTTGATAAACCACTGCGGGATCTCTTTACGCTCAACTTTGGTATCGCAGCGCCAGCAGCAGCCATCGATAACCTGTTCGTTAGCGAGTACGGTCTGGTCATTCGGGCACCAGTTCACCGCGGAGGTTTTTTTGTAGACCAGCCCTTTTTTATAGAGCTCGGTGAAGAATTTTTGCTCCCAGCGGTAATATTCCGGGGTGCAGGTCGCCACTTCACGGCTCCAGTCGTAGCCGAAGCCCAGCATTTTGAGCTGGTTTTTCATGTAGGCGATATTGTCGTAGGTCCACGGCGCAGGGGCGGTTTTGTTTTTCACCGCGGCGCCTTCAGCCGGCAGGCCAAACGCATCCCAGCCAATCGGCTGCAGCACGTTTTTACCCAGCATGCGCTGGTAGCGGGCGATCACATCGCCAATGGTGTAGTTACGGACGTGGCCCATGTGTAGTCGGCCAGAAGGATAGGGAAGCATCGACAGGCAATAGTATTTCTCTTTGCTCTCGTCTTCGGTGACCTCGAATGTGCGCTTTTCTTCCCAGTGACGCTGTACGGTGGATTCTATCTCTTCCGGGCGGTATTGCTCTTGCATGGCAGCCAGTAGTCCTGTTTTTGCTACAGCTACAAATGTAGCGTTAATAGGTGGTTTTTAGTCGGCATAGCATAGCCCAAACGCCAGCCTCAAAACAGCCTTTCCGAAAAGCGCCGTCGAAATAGCCCTTCTCTGCGCCACATCACTTTTTCATCACGCAACAGACGGCTCGGCAGAGGCGGGGGAAATTAACGTCTATCATTAAAATGAATCACTTAACCGGAGGCGAAACGATGAACAAGGTTGCGCAATTTTACCGTGAACTGGTCGCTTCACTGACCGAGCGCCTGCGTAATGGCGATCGCGATATTGACGCATTGGTTGAACAGGCTCGCCTGAGGGTCACACAGACCGGTGAGTTAACGCGAACCGAGACGGATGAGTTAATGCGCGCTATTCGTCGCGATTTGGAAGAGTTCGCCCGCAGCTACAACGAAAGCCAGAGTGAGGTCACCGACGGCGTCTTTATGCGGGTGATTAAAGAGAGCATCTGGCAGGAGCTGGCGGATATTACCGATAAAACCCAGCTGGAGTGGCGCGAGGTGTTTCAGGATCTCAACCACCACGGCGTCTATCACAGCGGGGAGGTGGTTGGGCTGGGGAACCTGGTCTGCGAGAAGTGCCATTTCCATCTGGCGGTCTACACGCCGGATGTACTGCCGTTATGCCCGAAATGCGGGCACGATCAGTTCCAGCGCCGTCCGTTCGAACCTTAACAGCAAGCGCCTGCCCACATAGCGCGGGCAGGCGCAAGGGGATTAATGCAGGATCTTGGCGAGGAAGTCTTTTGCGCGATCCGATTTCGGATCGTTAAAGAAGGCATCCTTCTCCGAGTCTTCGACGATTTTCCCTTCATCCATAAAGATCACGCGGTTCGCCACTTTACGGGCGAAGCCCATTTCGTGGGTTACCACCATCATCGTCATCCCTTCGTTAGCCAGTTCGACCATCACGTCCAGCACTTCGTTGATCATCTCCGGATCGAGCGCCGATGTCGGTTCATCAAACAGCATCGCCACCGGATCCATGCAGAGCGCGCGGGCAATCGCCACGCGCTGCTGCTGACCACCGGAGAGCTGTGCCGGGAACTTATTGGCGTGCGCCGTCAGACCAACGCGCTCCAGCAGCTTCAGCCCTTTGTCGCGCGCCGCCGCTTTATCGCGTTTCAGCACTTTCACCTGCGCCAGCGTCAGGTTTTCGATAATCGACAGGTGCGGGAAGAGCTCAAAGTGCTGGAACACCATACCCACGTGGGAGCGCAGCTCCGCGAGATTGGTTTTCTTGTCGTTCACTTTGGTGCCGTTTACCAGGATCTCGCCTTTCTGCACCGGCTCAAGGCCATTGACGGTTTTGATCAGCGTCGATTTACCGGAACCCGACGGGCCGCAAACTACCACCACCTCGCCCTTTTTCACTTCGGTGGAGCAGTCGGTCAACACCTGAAAGTGGCCATACCATTTCGAAACATTTTTCAGGGAAATCATTAGACGGTCCTTTTCTTCAGCCAGCTGACCAACAGCGAAGCACTCAAACTGATAACAAAATAGACAGCGCCGGCAAACAGGATCATCTCGACCTGCGTACCGTCACGCTCGCCAATCGTGGAGGCCGTGCGGAAGAAATCCGCCAGGCTCAGGACATACACTAACGAGGTGTCCTGGAATAAGACGATGCCCTGGGTAAGCAGCAGCGGCACCATGGCGCGAAACGCCTGCGGCAGAATAATCAGCTTCATCGACTGCCAGTGCGTCATGCCGAGCGCCAGCGCCGCGCTCGACTGCCCGCGGGAGATACTCTGGATCCCGGCGCGGATAATCTCCGAGTAGTACGCCGCCTCAAACATCGCGAAGGCGACCATCGCCGAGATAAGCCGGATATCGGTTTTCGGCGACAGTCCCAGCACGTTTTGCAGGAAACCCGGCACGATCAGATAGAACCACAGCAGCACCATCACCAGTGGAATCGAACGGAAGACGTTAACGTAGCTTTTGGCGAACCAGCGCAGCGGTGCGAAGGTCGACAGACGCATCACTGCCAGCAGCGTGCCCCAGACGATACCGAACACAATGGCGATGGCGGTGATTTTCAGCGTCACCAGCAATCCCGCCCACAGATAGGGAAGGGAAGGGACGATTGAACTCCAGTCAAACTCATACATCGTTATTTGCCTCCCATATTGCCCGGCAGGCGGATTTTGCGTTCAACCAGGTTCATCACCAGCATAATCACGGCGTTAATCACCACGTAAGCGAGGGTAATGGCGGTAAAAGATTCCCATGCGTGGGCGGAGTAATCTAGCAGTTTGCCCGCCTGCGCCGCCATATCCACCAGACCAATGGTCGAAGCGATGGCCGAGTTTTTCACCAGGTTCATCATCTCGGAGGTCATCGGCGGAACGATCACGCGGTAGGCATTCGGCAGCAGCACGTAGCGGTAGGTTTGCGGCAGCGTCAGGCCCATCGCCAGCCCGGCATTTTTCTGCCCGCGCGGCAGCGACTGGATCGCGGCGCGCACCTGCTCGCAGACGCGAGCGGCAGTAAACAGCCCAAGGCAGACCATTGACGAGAGGAAGAACTGGATGTTGGGATCCAGTTCTGCCTTAAACCACATGCCGATATCTTCCGGCAGCAGCTCCGGTACCACGAGATACCAGGTAAAGAACTGCACAATCAGCGGCACGTTACGGAACAGTTCCACATATAAGGTGCCGATCCCCGAGAGGAAGCGGTTGGGAACGGTGCGCAGGATGCCAAACAGAGAGCCGACCAGGAAGGCGATAATCCAGGCCGTCACCGACAGGGCGATGGTGACCTGAAAACCGCTCCATAACCAGCCAAGATAGGTGGTGTTGCCGAACGGGGCCTGTTGCAGGAAGATTCCCCAGTTCCAGTCTATGGACATAAATCTACTCCAGAAAAAAAAGGGTAGCAGCGCTACCCTCGAAGATTGTGTGAAGTGCGAATGTTCACGCTGAGTGGGGAACGGCCACTCAACGCATAGTCTGTCCGTGCAGCTTCGACAATCGAGAGGGCAGGTAAACCCGCCCCTAATGGTTGTAATTAGTTCAGAGCTTTGTCATTCGGTTCTTTGAACAGCGCTTTCATGTCGTCAGAAAGATCGAAGTTCAGGTTCATGTTTTTCGGTGGAATCGGGTTTTTAAACCACTTGGTGAACGATTTTTCCGCCGCGCCAGAGGTCTGGTACTGCGCGATGGTCTCATCCATCAGCTTTTTAAATTCCGGATCGTTTTTGCGCAGCATACAGCCGTAAGCCTCTTTCGACTGCGGCGTGCCGACGATCTCCCAGTTATCTTGTTTCTTCGCCTTCGCGCGCTCGCCAGCCAGCAGGGCATCATCCATCATAAAGGCCACCGCGCGGCCGCTCTCCAGCGTACGGAAGGAGTCGCCGTGATCTTTCGCGCTGATGATGCGCATATCCATCTTCTTCTCGTCGTTCAGCTTGTTAAGCAGGATCTCGGAGGTGGTGCCGGAGGTGACAACCACGGCTTTGCCTTTCAGGTCGGCGAAATCTTTGATCGGGCCGCCTTTTTTGGTCAGCAGACGGGTGCCAACCACGAAAATGGTGTCAGAGAAGGCCGCCTGTTTCTGGCGCTCGACGTTGTTAGTGGTGGAGCCGCACTCAAAATCGAAGGTGCCGTTTTGCAGCAGCGGAATGCGGTTCTGCGAGGTGACAGGAATCAGCTTAACGGCCAGATCCGGCTTGTTGAGCTTCTTCTTCACCGCTTCAACGATAGCGTTGGAGTAGTCTTGTGAATAACCGACAACTTTCTGTGCGTTGTCGTAATAGGAGAACGGTACGGAAGATTCACGGTGACCGACGACGATAACGCCGTTTTTGGCAATTTTATCCAGCGTCGATTGCTGAGCCGCTGCGTCGGCAGGCTTCGCCTCTTCGGCATGTGCCAGACCGGCGGACAGTCCCATCACCAGCATGGCGGCGGCCAGTTTACGTAATTGCATATCCAGACTCCTTTATCGTCAGTGCGTAAAGCACAGTGATACCCGTTGTGTTGTTGTTATGTGCTGCTACATATTCGTGCAGTGTCGTGTGTGTTTGTTACATTTAGTCTGGCTTAATGTAAAGAATTTGCTGCGGTATTGTTTATTTTTGCGAGGCGCGCCGCACCGTTTAGAGGCAAAAATCTCACATTGCACCAGAATAGTGCTGCGACCGATCCCTGCCGGTGCGACCCGTTTACGCACGGGCAGATTTGGTCGTCACAGGGTAGATATAAGCAAGCGGCATGCCAGTTTGGCGGGTGAAGAAGTGAGAAGTCACCCAGGCCGGATAAGCGCAGCGCTATCGGGCAAAGATATGAGGTCACTGCCGGATGGCGGCTTGCGCCTTATCCGGCCTACGGGGAAGTTTGAAGTTTTGTAGGCCGGATAAGCGCAGCGCTATCCGGCAAAGATATGAGTTCACTGCCGGATGGCGGCTTACGCCTTATGTGGCCTACGGAGAAGTGCGAAATTTTGTAGGCCGGATAAGCGCAGCGCCATCCGGCAATCAGCAGCGAAAAATTAACGACGGCGTTGACGCAGGCCCAACACCAGCGCGGCAAAGCCCAGCAGAACCGTGATAATCCACACCGGCCAGTTACCCATTCGCGCATACGGTGTCAATCCGCTGGTGGGGGTTACTTTCGCCGTCAGCACCTCGCGGGTGAACTGCGGCAGCATCGCCTGGATCTCCCCCTGCGGCCCAATCACGGCGGTAATGCCGTTATTGGTGCTGCGCAGCAGCGGGCGCGCCAGCTCCAGAGAACGCATACGCGCCATCTGGAAGTGCTGCCATGGCCCAATTGACTTACCAAACCAGGCATCGTTGGAGATGGTCAACAGGAAGTCGGTGTCCGGACGGAAGTTATCCCGCACCTGCTCGCCGAGAATAATCTCGTAGCAGATTGCCGCCGTCAGTTTTAAACCATGAGCCGACAGCGGTGCCTGCACATAAGACCCGCGGCTAAAGGATGACATTGGCAGATCGAAAAAGGGCGCGAGTGGTCGCAGAATCGACTCCAGCGGCACAAACTCGCCAAACGGCACGAGGTGATTTTTGTTGTAGCGATCCGTTGAGCGATAGCTATACGGGCTGCCGGTCCCCAGCGTAATCGCCGCGTTGTAGGTGTCGTAGCGATTCTGTTGATTGAGACGCGCATCAACAATACCGGTAATCAGCGTGGCATTGTTCGCCCGCAGGGTTTTATCCATCTCGTTGAGAAAACCCTGCTGATTAATCTCCAGATCCGGGATTGCCGACTCTGGCCAGATAATCAGCTGCGACTTGCCCAGCACCTGCTCTGTCGCCCCGGCGTAAATCTTCAGCGTATTGAGCAGCTCACCTGCGTCCCACTTCATCGACTGGGGAATATTACCCTGCACCATCGTCACCTGGGTGGTGCGATCTGGCAGCAGCTGATACCACTGAATAAAACGCAGCGGGAAGGGGAGGGCGAAGAGCACAACCGCCGCCACCAGCGGACGCCAGTTACGGGTTGCCAGCGCCAGCACCAGCAGGCCGCTGACGACCATCAGCAGGATGTTAATCGACTCGACGCCGAGCACCGGTGCCAGACCTTTCAGCGGGCCATCAATCTGGCTATAGCCAAACTGCAGCCACGGGAAGCCGGTCAGCACCCAGCCGCGCAGGAACTCGGTGATCTGCCACACCACCGGCGCGGCAACCGCCACGCGCAGCCAGCTGGTTTTTGGCCACAGGCGCGCGAGCAGGCCGGCAAACAGGCCGGTATAGAGCGAGAGATAAGCCGCCAGCAGCGCGACGATAAAGACATTGATGGGGCCAGGCATGCCGCCAAACTGCGCGATGCTGACATAGACCCAGTGTACGCCGCTGCCAAACAGGCCAAGCCCCCAGGCGTAGCCAATCCAGGCGGCCTGTAACGGACGGCGGTTAAGGGTTAAGCCCTGCAGGCCCATCAGGGAGAGAAGCGCGGCGGGCCAGAGGTCATAAGGTGAAAAAGCCAGCGTTCCGCTGGCTCCGAACAGTAACGCCAGCAGCAGACGGACGCGCTGGCGCTCAAACAAGGCGGCAAATACCATTTACATTACTCATCCAGTTTCGGTTGCGGAGAATCATCCGGCATTCTGACATGGACCTGAATAATACGTCGACTGTCTGCCATAGCGACCTTGAATTGGTAACCATCAATGTCGATAGATTCGCCGCGCGCGGGGAGGTGACCAAACGCCTGCATCACCAGACCGCCAATGGTATCGACCTCTTCATCGCTGAAGTGGGTACCGAAGGTGTCGTTAAAGTCTTCAATCGGCGCCAGCGCGCGCACCGTCCAGGTGTGACGGCTCAGCTGGCGGAAATCGATATCCTCTTCTTCGTCATACTCATCTTCGATTTCGCCGACGATCAGCTCAAGAATATCTTCGATAGTAACCAGACCGGAGACACCACCAAACTCATCAATAACGATAGCCATGTGGTAGCGCTGGGAACGGAACTCTTTGAGCATACGGTCAACGCGCTTGCTCTCCGGTACCACCACTGCCGGGCGTAACACTTTTTCCATGCTGAATGCTTCGGCATCGCTGCGCATAAACGGCAGCAGATCCTTGGCCATCAGAATCCCTTCGATATGATCTTTGTCTTCGCTAATGACCGGGAAACGCGAGTGGGCGGACTCGATAATGACATCGAGACACTCGTCCAGCGTCTGGTTGCGTTTCAGGGTGATCATTTGTGAACGGGGGATCATGATGTCGCGTACGCGCTGGTCCGCAATATCCATCACCCCTTCGAGCATGTCGCGCGTATCTTCATCGATAAGCTCGTTCTGCCCGGAGTCTCGGATCAGAGCCAGTAATTCATCACGGTTTTTCGGTTCGCCGTGAAAGAGCTGGCTGAGTAAAAGGGAGAAGAATCCCTTTTTGCTGTTGGTGTTGTCGCTACTGTGTGAGTTATCGTCGCTCATGGCGTCGTGTGGGTTCTCATGTTGGTTGAATTGTCGCTCGTCACGCGTAAACTCAGCGCCGGACGGCATTTTGTGCCAATGCGCCAGCGAACTGGCGCACAGACTACTCCTTCTCGGAAATGTACGGATCCTCATAGCCCAGAGCAAGCATTATCTCTGTCTCGATCCCTTCCATCTCTTCCGCTTCCTCATCCTCGATATGGTCATACCCCAGCAGGTGTAAGCTGCCGTGGATCACCATATGCGCCCAGTGGGCTTCGAGGGGTTTAACCTGTTCGAGTGCCTCCTGCTCAACCACCTGGCGGCAGATGATCAGATCGCCCAGCAGCGGCATTTCGATGCCGGGCGGCGCTTCGAACGGGAAAGAGAGCACGTTGGTCGGTTTATCTTTCCCGCGATAGGTCAGGTTCAGCTCGTGACTCTCTGCGCTGTCGACCAGGCGGATGGTCACTTCCGCTTCCGGCTGGAACTGCGGGATCACCGCATCCAGCCACGCCTGAAACTGCGCTTCATCCGGCAGGCCAGTGTTATCTTCGCAGGCCAGCTGTAAATCGAGGATCACCTGACTCATTTCTGCTCCTGATCCTGGGCTTCGCGCTTACGCTCGGCGGCCAGTTCTGCTTTCCGTTTTTGCTCCGCTTCTTCCCAGGCTTCATAAGCGATAACAATGCGTGCTACCACAGGATGGCGCACCACGTCTTCGCTGTGGAAGAAGTTGAAGCTGATCTCATCGACATTCGCCAGCACTTCGATAGCGTGGCGCAGGCCCGATTTGGTGCTGCGCGGCAGGTCAATCTGTGTGACGTCGCCGGTGATCACCGCTTTCGAGTTAAAACCAATACGCGTCAGGAACATCTTCATCTGTTCGATGGTGGTGTTCTGGCTCTCATCAAGAATGATAAAGGCATCATTCAGGGTGCGACCACGCATATAAGCGAGCGGGGCGACCTCAATGACGTTGCGCTCCATCAGCTTCTCAACGCGCTCAAAGCCGAGCATCTCAAACAGCGCGTCATAGAGCGGGCGCAGATAAGGGTCGACCTTTTGGCTGAGATCGCCGGGCAGGAAGCCGAGCTTTTCACCCGCTTCCACCGCCGGGCGGGTCAGCAGAATGCGACGCACTTCCTGGCGCTCAAGCGCATCCACGGCGGCTGCGACTGCGAGGTAGGTTTTACCCGTACCCGCCGGGCCAACGCCGAAGGTGATGTCATGATCGAGCACGTTAGCGATGTACTGCGCCTGGTTCGGCGTGCGTGGCTTAATAACGCCGCGCTTGGTCTTGATGTTGACCGCTTTACCGTACTCCGGCACGCTCTCAGCGCTCTGCTCCAGCACGCGCGCTTCTTTGATCGCCAGGTGGATCTGGTTCGGCTCGATATCCTGGGTCTGACCGCGCATCGGCGCAGTGTCGACATACAGCGTGTGCAGAATATCGGCAGCCGCATTGACGCAAATTTCGCGTCCGGTGAGTTTGAAGTGATTATCGCGGCGGTTGATTTCGATGCCCAGTCGCCGCTCCAGTTGTTTGATGTTGTCGTCAAACGGGCCGCACAGACTTAGCAGACGTGCGTTGTCCGCTGGCTCAAGGGTGATTTCACGCGTATCTATGTTCAAACTGTTCCTCTTTGATATGTGTCGCCATAGCGTCTCTCTGGCAAGTATTTACGGCATCGCCAGAAGTCGCAAGCATCAGACAGCATGTTGGGGTGATCGCGGGGAAAAGCAAGGCCTGCCAGAAATGGCAGGCCTGAGGTTTTACGGCTGATATGTACCTACGCCAAGCTCGTTCTCTTTACGGGTACGGGCGATCACCGAAGCCGGAGATTCCGCAACGCGCAGCCCCATCTCCTCTTCGGTACGCACCAGCACGCCGCGCAGGGAGTTGGTATAAACATCCACGATCTCGACGTCGACAAACTTGCCGATCATCTCCGGCGTGCCTTCGAAGTTCACCACGCGGTTGTTCTCGGTACGACCGGACAACTCCATGATGCTCTTACGCGAAGTACCTTCCACCAGAATACGCTGCGTGGTGCCCAGCATGCGGCGGCTCCAGGCCATCGCCTGCTGGTTAATACGGTCTTGCAGGATATAGAGACGCTGCTTCTTCTCTTCATCCGGCACATCGTCAACCATGTCGGCAGCCGGGGTACCCGGACGCGCAGAGAAGATAAAGCTGTAGCTCATGTCGAAATTGACATCGGCAATGAGCTTCATAGTCTTCTCAAAGTCATCGGTGGTTTCGCCCGGGAAGCCGACGATAAAGTCAGAGCTGATCTGAATATCGGGACGCGCCTCGCGCAGCTTACGAATGATCGCTTTATACTCCAGCGCGGTGTGGGTACGCCCCATCAGGTTCAGCACGCGGTCGGAACCGCTCTGCACCGGCAGGTGCAGGAAGCTCACCAGCTCCGGCGTATCGCGATAGACATCAACGATATCGTCGGTGAACTCAATCGGGTGGCTGGTGGTAAAGCGAATACGGTCGATGCCGTCAATCGCGGCGACCAGGCGCAGCAGATCGGCAAAAGTGCCGGTTGTGCCGTCATAGTTTTCCCCGCGCCAGGCGTTAACGTTCTGGCCAAGCAGGTTCACTTCACGCACGCCCTGCGCCGCCAGCTGGGCGATCTCAAACAGGATGTCGTCAGAAGGACGGCTCACCTCTTCGCCGCGGGTGTAAGGCACCACGCAGTAGGTGCAATATTTGTTGCACCCTTCCATGATCGAGACAAAGGCGGTTGGGCCTTCGGCGCGCGGCTCCGGCAGGCGGTCGAATTTTTCAATTTCCGGGAAGCTGATATCGACGACCGGGCTGCGGTTGCCGCGCACGGAGTTGATCATCTCCGGCAGACGGTGCAGGGTTTGCGGCCCGAAAATGATGTCGACATAGTGGGCGCGCTGGCGAATGTGATCGCCCTCCTGCGAGGCCACGCAGCCGCCGACGCCAATAATCAGCTCCGGCTTTTTCTCTTTCAGCAGCTTCCAGCGGCCCAGCTGATGGAAAACTTTCTCCTGGGCTTTTTCGCGGATTGAGCAGGTATTGAGCAGCAGCACATCCGCTTCTTCCGCAACCTCGGTCAGTTGATAGCCGTGGGTGGCATCCAGCAGATCGGCCATCTTTGATGAATCATATTCGTTCATCTGACAGCCCCAGGTTTTAATATGGAGTTTTTTTGTCATCGACTTGCTCTTGCGTAAGTTCGTATACCCGGAGTATGACGGGTATAAGCCAGGATTGCAGGCCGCGTATTGTAATGCTTTGGTTGCGCCCTGACCAGTATGACGGTTGACGGGGGGCAAGGGCGCAAAAATCCGGTAGACTTAGGCCATTCATCTAAAAGGACACTTCGCCATGACAAATCACTCCACAGAGGTCGCTATTGTTGGCGGCGGTATGGTCGGCGGGGCGCTGGCGTTAGGGCTGGCGCAACAGGGTTTTGCCGTCACGGTAATTGATAAACAGACGCCTGCGCCCTTTGATGCCAGCGCGCCGCCGGATGTGCGCATCTCGGCGATCAGCGCCGCCTCGGTCGAACTGCTGCGCGGATTGGGCGTCTGGGAGAGCATCGAAGCGATGCGTTGCCACCCCTACCGACAGCTGGAGACGTGGGAGTGGGAAAACGCCCACGTGCTGTTTGACGCCAGCGAGCTGAAGCTGCCGCTGCTCGGGTATATGGTGGAAAACAGCGTTCTGCAGTACGCCTTATGGCAGGCGTTGCAGGCGCATTCGCAGGTGACGCTGAGCACAGAGACGCTGAGCGGGCGTGAAGCCAGTGAGGGCACCCAAACCCTAAGTTTTGAAAATGGCGATACATTGACGGCACAGCTGCTGATTGGCGCGGATGGTGCCAACTCCTGGGTGCGCCAGTCGGCGGGGATCGGTATTCATGCCTGGCAGTACGATCAATCCTGCATGCTGATAAGCGTCGAGTGCGAGCAGGAGGCGGGCGAGTCGACCTGGCAGCACTTTACGCCGAACGGGCCGCACGCCTTTTTGCCGCTTTATGATCGCTGGGCGTCGCTGGTGTGGTACGACAAGCCTGCGCGCATTCGCCAGTTACAAACCCTCTCCATGACGCAACTGGAGCAGGAGATCGCCCGCAACTTTCCGCCGCGGCTGGGGCGCGTTAAAGCGGTCTCTGCGGCGTCGTTCCCGCTGGTGCGTCGCCATGCGCTGCAATATATGCAGCCGGGGCTGGCGCTGGTGGGCGATGCGGCGCACACCATTCATCCGCTGGCAGGGCAGGGTGTCAATCTTGGTTATCGCGACGTTGATGCGCTGCTGGATGTGCTGTCACGCGCCCGCAGCCACGGCGAAGCATGGGCCAGCCGCGAGGTGCTGCAACGCTACCAGACGCGGCGCAGGGCGGATAACTTCATTATGCAGAGCGGGATGGATCTCTTTTATGCCGGGTTCAGTAACGATCTTGGCCCGCTGCGTGTGTTACGCAATATTGGCCTGATGGCGGCAGAGCGCGCCGGAGGGTTGAAACGCCAGGCGCTGAAATACGCCTTAGGTCTGTAAAAAAGCGCGAGCGACAGGTCGCTCGCGCATACCGTTACGGCACCGCAAGCATCCTGTCGAGTGCCGTCTTCACGCGTTTGTTGTCAACGAAATAGGCCTGATAGCCTGTTGTCGCATCAATCTCCTGCAACGCCCATTTCCCTGCATGCACATCGCTGATGGCGCGCGCTGTGCGATAGAGCGGTATCAGCAGCAGAACCAGCATGGTGCCCGCCGCCAGCCCTTCATAACTCACCAGCGGATTGGCGCGCGCCTGGTCGATCAACATCGCGATGGCTGCGAGTTGGATCAGCGCTCTCGCCATAAAGCCGCGCATAAAAAACTGGCGCAGCCGCTCAGGCGTGGAAAAACAGGGGTTTTTCAGCGAGGCACGCGTCTCATGCACCGGGATCCCCTGCACGTAGACCATCCACTCCTCGCGCTCTTTTATCAACGTTGCTTTGCCGTTCTCGCTCAGGATATGCAGCCGCATCGAGACCAGCACCGGAAACAGCAGCCCGATAACCAGAAAATAGAGGATTGGCGCGGTCAGCCCGAGAAAGGTGGCGGCAATAACCGCGACGACCAGCAGCAGATGATAGGGGGAGTAAAACCACAGAGTCGTAGTTTGGTAATTCATGGTGCGCACCCGACAGGGGAAAGATGGCTCAAATTAGCATGCTGTTCAGGCGCTTAACAGCTACTGATTGTCAGGAGGCAGAAAACAAAAAAGCCCGCCGAAGCGAGCTTTTTTGCTTTGATTGGCTGGGGTACGAGGATTCGAACCTCGGAATGGTGGAATCAGAATCCACTGCCTTACCGCTTGGCGATACCCCAAAAGTGCGCTTGCCGAAGCAAACGTCTTTGAAGTTGGCTGGGGTACGAGGATTCGAACCTCGGAATGGTGGAATCAGAATCCACTGCCTTACCGCTTGGCGATACCCCAACAAATCTTTTTCGGTTTAATGCCTGAGCATTACGCCTTGAATATGGTGGCTACGACGGGAATCGAACCTGTGACCCCAGCATTATGAGTGCTGTGCTCTAACCAGCTGAGCTACGTAGCCAAATTTTACTGCTTACCCAGTCATCGACTGGCTGGGGTACCTGGATTCGAACCAGGGAATGCCGGTATCAAAAACCGGTGCCTTACCGCTTGGCGATACCCCAACGACTAACGCGTTAACACGCAGGAGTCGAAGAAGAGATGGCTGGGGTACCTGGATTCGAACCAGGGAATGCCGGTATCAAAAACCGGTGCCTTACCGCTTGGCGATACCCCATCCGTGCAACGCTTCTTTGGGAATGGTGCGGGAGGCGAGACTTGAACTCGCACACCTTGCGGCGCCAGAACCTAAATCTGGTGCGTCTACCAATTTCGCCACTCCCGCAAAAAAAGATGGTGGCTACGACGGGAATCGAACCTGTGACCCCAGCATTATGAGTGCTGTGCTCTAACCAGCTGAGCTACGTAGCCATCTTTTTTTCGCGTTACCTTATCGGCGTTGCGGGGCGCATTATGCGTATTGAGCCTGAGAGCGTCAACACCTTTTTCATCGAAAATTGCCGGAATGTGACTGTTTGGTTAGGTTGCGAACAGCATGTCGCTTTATTCAGCAAAAAACGATTTTCTGCGTGAAATCAGCGACACAAAAACAACAGGCCCCGCAGGGCCTGTATGCATAACCATCGCTCATCAGTAGGCTGACTGGTGAACACCAATAGCGCGGCCCGATGGATCGTTCATGGTTTTGAACGCTTCGTCCCATTCGAATGCTTTAGCCGATGAACAGGCCACGGACGGACCGCCCGGAACACACTCGGCGGCGCTGGCGACCGGGAACAGCTCTTCGAAGATTTCACGGTAGAGATAAGCCTCTTTCGACGAAGGGGTGTTGTACGGGAAGCGGTAGCTGGCAGTCGCCAGTTGCTGATCCGTCACCTGCTGCGCCGCCACCTCTTTCAGGGTGTCGATCCAGCTATAACCTACGCCGTCGGAGAACTGCTCTTTCTGACGCCACGCCACGCTCGCCGGCAGGTAGGATTCAAAACATTCGCGCAGGATATGTTTTTCCATCTTACCGTTGCTGCCGCACATCTTATCCTGCGGGTTAATACGCATCGCCACGTCGAGGAAGTTTTTATCGAGGAACGGCACGCGCGCTTCCACGCCCCAGGCAGACATCGCTTTGTTGGCGCGGGCGCAGTCAAACATATGCAGCGCCTGCAGTTTACGCACCGTCTCTTCGTGCAGCTCTTTGGCATCCGGCGCTTTATGGAAATAGAGGTAGCCGCCAAACACTTCGTCAGAACCCTCGCCGGAGAGCACCATTTTGATGCCCATCGCTTTGATTTTGCGCGACATCAGATACATCGGCGTCGAAGCGCGAATGGTGGTTACGTCATAGGTTTCAATGTGATAGATCACATCGCGGATCGCATCCAGACCTTCCTGCACGGTGAAGTGAATTTCATGGTGTACGGTGCCGAGATGGTTCGCCACTTCCTGCGCCGCTTTCAGATCCGGCGCGCCCTTCAGGCCAACGGCGAAAGAGTGCAGCTGCGGCCACCAGGCTTCTGATTTCTCCTGATCTTCTACGCGGCGGGCGGCGAATTTTTTGGTGATCGCAGAGATAACCGAGGAGTCCAGGCCGCCGGAGAGCAGCACGCCGTACGGCACGTCGGACATCAGGTGGCTCTTCACCGCATCTTCCAGCGCCTGGCGCAGCGCCTCTTTATCGGTAACGTTATCTTTTACGGCGTCATAAGAGAACCAGTCGCGCTGATAGTAGGAGCGGATTTCACCCTCTTTGCTCCACAGATAGCTACCCGCCGGGAACTCTTTAATGGTGCGGCAAACCGGCACCAGCGCCTTCATTTCAGAAGCAACATAGAGGTTGCCGTGTTCGTCATGACCCATATAGAGCGGGATGATGCCGATATGGTCGCGGCCAATCAGGTAAGCATCCTGTTCACTGTCGTAAAGCACGAAGGCAAACATACCCTGCAATTCGTCGAGGAATGCTGGCCCTTTTTCCTGATAGAGCGCGAGGATCACTTCGCAGTCGGAGCCAGTCTGGAAGGCGTAGCGGTCGCCGTACTCTGCGCGCAGCGCCTGGTGGTTATAAATTTCACCGTTAACGGCCAGCGCATGGGTTTTTTGTCGGTTATAGAGCGGCTGCGCACCGGCGTTGACGTCGACAATCGACAGACGTTCATGGGAGAGAATCGCTTTGTCACTGGCATAAACGCCGGACCAGTCCGGACCGCGGTGGCGCATTAGACGGGATAATTCGAGCGCTTTTTTACGTAATTCGCCTGCGTCGGTTTTGATATCCAGTACGCCAAAAATTGAACACATAGACTTCTCCGTTAACCTTGAGGGCATTGCTGTAATGTTGTGTGCTTGTAGCCAAAATGCCGCAAAAGATGGGCAGGGCGCAAGCCTTTTAGCGGCAGGAAATGAAAAAGTGCAACGGTGATTAATGAATGCTGAAAATTGCGTATGTATTGCGCTGGTTTATTGATGATTCTTCAAAATTAAGCGGTGTTTATTAAACGAAGCGTTTTTTTGTGGCGGCAAAAATAAAAAACCACGCCCAAAGGCGTGGTTACGTTCAGATAACATCAATTTCGGCGACCGAGGGGTAAATCCACGATGGCCTGAACGGCATGCTGTCGATATCGTCGAGCCGCGAGACGCCGGAGAGCACCAGGATGGTCTCCAGACCGGCCTGGAAGCCAGCCAGGATGTCGGTGCGCAGGTTATCGCCAACAATCACCGTCTGCTCCGAGTGCGCCTGCATGGTGTTCAGCGCGGCGCGAATGATCCACGGGCTCGGTTTGCCAACGTAGAAAGGCTTACGGCCAGAGATCTTCTCAATACCGGCACAGAGCGCGCCGCAGGCGGGGTAGAAGCCGCGGCCGTGCGTGTCCGGGTTGGTCGCGATAAAGCGTGCGCCGTTGGCGACGAAGAAGGCCGCGCGGTGCATCATCTCCCAGTTATAGGAGCGGGTTTCGCCGACGATGACAAAATCCGGGTTGATGTCGGTAATGGTGAAGCCAGCTTTATACAGCTCATGAATCAGTGCACCTTCGCCGACCACATACGCTTTTTTCCCTTCCTGGCGCTTGAGGAAGTCTGCCGTTGCCATCGCCGAGGTGTAAAAGACGCTGGCGGGCACATCAATCCCCGCGGAGGCAAAGCGGTTAGCCAGATCCTGACCGGTCTGAGAAGGGTAGTTAGTCAGCAATACCAGCGGCATCTCTTTCTCAAGGATGCGGGTAACAAACTCGGCAGCGCCGGGAACGGCAACGTTATCGTGCATCAGCACGCCATCAATATCGCAGATTACATTCTGAATGGTCATGGAGTGTCCGGATAAAAAAATAAGTGTTAACTATAAACCCTGTCAGTTTTCCAGCAACCGCTGTAGCAGCAGACCGTTCAGCATCGCCCGTTTCACCAGCGCGAAGGCGCCAATCGCAGAGCGATGATCGAGGGTGGAGGGCACAACCGGCAGATTTTTGCGAAACGCCTTCAGTGACTGCGTATTGATACAGGCTTCAATGGCGGGCAGCAGGATTTTTTCCGCTTCAACAATCTCGCCGGCAATCACCACTTTTTGCGGGTTGAAGAGGTTAATGGCGATAGCGATAGTTTTACCGAGATGACGCCCGACGTACTCAATCACTTCGCAGGCCAGCGCATCGCCTTTGTTGGCGGCTTTGCAGATAGCCTTGATTGAGCAATCCTCCTCTTTCAGGCGGCTCTGATAACCCTGCTGTAACAGATGGCGGACCCGCTGCTCAATGGCGGCATTAGCGGCAATCGTCTCCAGGCAACCGAAGTTACCGCAGTGGCAGCGCTCGCCGAGGGGTTCTACCTGCACGTGACCAATTTCGCCGACGTTACCGTTGCGACCGATAAAGATGCGGCCGCTGGAGATGATCCCGGCACCGGTGCCGCGATGCACGCGCACCAGAATGGAGTCTTCGCAATCCTGGCTTGCGCCAAAATAGTGCTCGGCCAGCGCCAGGCTGCGGATATCGTGCCCAACGAAACAGGTCAATTTGAAGCGTTTTTCCAGCGCCTCAACCAGCGCCCAGTTCTCCACCTGAATATGCGGCATATAGCGGATTACGCCGCTTTCCGGATCGACCAGCCCCGGCAGGATCACCGAAATGGCGATCAGCTCGCGGATTTTACGCTGGCTGGCGTCGATAAACTGGCTGATGGTGTTGAGCAGCGCGTGCTCCAGCGTCTCCTGGGTGCGCTCCGGCAGAGGGTAGTGCTCTTCGGCCAGCACCTTGCTGCTCAGATCGTAGAGCGTAAGGGTGGTGTCGTTGCGCCCGAGGCGCACGCCGATGGCCTGGAAATTGCGGGTTTCGGTAATGATTGAGATGGCGCGGCGGCCCCCGGTGGAGGCCTGCTGATCGACTTCTTTGATCAGCCCGCGTTCAATCAGCTGACGCGTGATTTTTGTCACGCTGGCGGGAGCAAGCTGGCTCTGTTCGGCAATCTGTATGCGTGAGATGGGGCCGTGTTGGTCAATCAGGCGGTAAACCGCCGCACTGTTAAGCTGTTTTACGAGGTCAACGTTACCAATTTGAGCTTGTCCGCCTGATGTCATACCGTCTCTTTATGCAGTGGCGACCTCGTTACCATTAACGATGGTCTTGATAATTTCATAATCACGCGTAAATGCGGTCAGGTTCGCCACCTTGCCTGCGGCGAGAGTGCCCAGCTTTTTGTCAACGCCAATGGCGCGAGCCGGGTAGAGCGTGGCCATACGCAGCGCTTCATCGAGCGCAATACCGACATGCTCGACCAGGTTACGCACCCCTTCGATCATCGTCAGGGCCGAGCCGCTCAGCGTTCCGTTTTCATCTACGCACAATCCATTCCGGTAGTATATTGTTTTGCCAGCAAAAATGAACTGATCAATATGTGCACCTGCGGGCGCGGTTGCATCGGTAACCAGACAGAGCTTGTCCCCCTTCAGCCGCTTCGCATTGCGAATATTAACGTAGTCGACATGCAACCCATCGGCAATCACGCCACAGTAAACATCTGTGTCATCAAGCACGGCGCCCGCCAGCCCCGGCTCGCGCCCGGTGATGTACGGCATAGCATTATAAAGATGGGTGGCGAAGGTGATACCGGCGCGGAAACCGGCTTTCGCCTCGTTCAGCGTGGCGTTGGAGTGACCGGCGGAAACGACAATCCCCGCGTCGGCAAGCTTGCGGATCACGTCGCATCCCGCCACTTCCGGCGCTAAGGTGATTTTTGTGATCACATCCGCGTTTTGACATAAGAAATCGACCAGCGCCGCATCCGGTTTACGCACGAAGTCCGGATTGTGGGTGCCTTTCTTGATGATATTGAGCCACGGCCCTTCCAGATGCAGGCCCAGCGCCTGGTTCGGGTATTTTGCGAGGTAGTCGCGCATCACCTGCACGCCCTGCTTCATCAGGTCATCACTGGTGGTAATCAGCGTCGGCAGGTAGCTGGTGCAGCCGGACTTCTCGTTAGCGCGCTGCATGATCTCCAGCGTCTCAACGCTGACAGCTTCGGCGGTATCGTTAAACTGCACGCCGCCGCAGCCGTTGAGCTGCACATCAATAAAACCAGGGGCGAGGAGGGCACCATTCAGCGAGCGTTGTTCAATATCCGCTGGTAGCTCAGGCTGTGGGCAAAGGCGTTCAATCAGGCCATCTGCTACAACGAGCGCATGGTCATCCAAAATTTCATGGCCGGTAAAGATTCGGCAATGGGTTAAAGCATACATAACAACCCCCGGTTAACGATGAGTGCCGCTCCGCAGTAGCCTGCGAAGCGGATACAGACTTACAGACCTTTAATATTTTCTGCTTCTAACTCGTTGAAGTATTTCAGTGTTTTGACTTTCAGCTCCATCGTGGACGGCTCGTCGCAGACGATGACCGCTTTCGGATGCAGCTGCAGGCAGCTGATGGTCCACATATGGTTGACGTTACCCTCAACGGCCGCCTGCAGTGCCTGCGCCTTAACGTTGCCCAGCACCAGAATCATCACCTCTTCGGCATCGAGCAGCGTGCCGACGCCTACGGTCAGGGCATATTTTGGCACCTGATTAACATCGCCGTCGAAGAAGCGCGAGTTCGCTATGCGGGTATCATGGGTCAACGTTTTAATACGGGTACGCGATGCCAGCGACGATGCCGGTTCGTTAAAAGCGATATGACCATCGTTGCCTACACCGCCCATAAACAGATGAATTTTGCCGTAAGCGCGAATTTTTTCTTCGTAACGACGGCATTCTGCGTCAATATCGGGCGCGTTTCCATCGAGCAGGTTAATGTTTTCAGCAGGAATATCAACGTGATCGAAGAAATTACGGTGCATAAAGCTGTGGTAACTCTCCGGGTGATCCTTCGGCAGGCCTACATATTCGTCCATGTTAAAGGTGACGACATGCTTAAAGCTGACCTGGCCCGCTTTGTGCATTTCAACTAATGCTTTGTAGGCCGTAAGCGGCGTTCCGCCCGTTGGCAGGCCAAGTACAAAAGGACGATCGGCGGTGGGGTTGAATGCGTTAATGCGGTTGACGATATGGCGGGCGGCCCATTTACCGACCTGTTCAGCTGTCGCCAGGGGAATCAGTCTCATTGTTCACCTCAAAGTTTAATGAAAAGCATTGGCGGTGCGCCTTCTGGCTCAGCGTTAAGCGTAACCTGGTTTCGTCATAAGAAGGGAGCGATCCGCTTTGATATTTTTGATCTTAAAATAAGTTTTTGTTGTTTGCCAGTATTGAGGAGTGATGATAACGATAGTTAGTGATTTTAATCACAGAAAATGCGCGTTTAATTTGCGAGGCGAATTAATTTTGCAGACACTTCGTCAGGTAGTGGAAAAACAGGCATCAGTTCAGGGTTCGTTGCACAATAAAAAACAACTGTTTCAGTGAGCTTACGTTGAGCTCATAGGGGGAATAAAGTGAGTATTTTAGGCTATTTACAGAAGGTTGGCCGCGCGCTGATGGTGCCGGTCGCCACGCTGCCTGCGGCAGCAATTTTGATGGGGGTCGGCTACTGGATCGACCCTGTTGGTTGGGGAAGCCAAAACGCCCTGGCCGCGCTGTTTATCAAATCCGGTTCGGCGATCATCGACCATATGGGCGTGTTGTTCGCGGTCGGCGTCGCTTATGGGATGTCCAAAGATAAAGATGGCGCTGCGGCGCTGGCCGGTTTCGTCGGCTTCCTGGTGTTAACGACCCTCTGCTCGCCTGCCGCGGTGTCGATGATTCAAAAAATTCCGCTGGATCAGGTTCCCGCGGCCTTCGGCAAAATTGAAAACCAGTTTGTTGGTATTCTGGTCGGGATCATCGCCGCTGAGCTTTACAACCGCTTCAGCACCGTCGAACTGCCGAAAGCGCTCTCCTTCTTTAGCGGCCGCCGTCTGGTGCCGATCATCACCTCTTTTGTGATGATCGCTGTGGCCTTTATCATGATGTTTATCTGGCCGGTGGTCTTTAGTGGCCTGGTTAGCTTTGGTGAACATATTCAGAAACTCGGCTCTGTCGGTGCGGGTGTTTACGCCTTCTTCAACCGTCTGCTGATCCCGGTAGGTCTGCATCACGCCCTGAACTCGGTCTTCTGGTTCGACGTGGCGGGCATCAATGATATCCCTAACTTCCTTGGCGGCGCGCAGTCTATCGAAGCCGGTAAAGCGACAGTGGGGATCACCGGGCGTTATCAGGCGGGCTTCTTCCCGATCATGATGTTCGGCTTGCCGGGTGCGGCGCTGGCGATCTATCAGTGCGCGCGTCCTGAGAACAAAGCCAAAGTGCTGGGGATTATGATGGCCGGTGCCTTCGCCGCCTTCTTTACCGGCATCACCGAGCCGCTGGAATTCTCCTTTATGTTCGTGGCACCGGTGCTGTATGTCATTCACGCCATTCTGACCGGTATCTCCGTCTATATCGCAGCCAGCATGCACTGGATTGCCGGTTTCGGCTTCAGCGCCGGGCTGGTGGATATGGTGCTCTCCTCGCGTAACCCACTGGCGACCCAGTGGTGGATGCTGATCCCGCAGGGTCTGGTGTTCTTTGTTATCTACTACGTGGTATTCCGCTTCACCATTAAGCGATTCAACATGCTGACCCCGGGTCGTGAACTGGCTGTCGCCGGGGATGAAACCGATGGTCAGGATGTCAATATCAGCGCTAATAGCGAGCAGGATGTCAGCGGCCTGGCGCGTCAGTATATTGCTGCCGTCGGTGGCTCGGCGAACTTGACCGGTATTGATGCCTGTATTACCCGTCTGCGCCTTAACGTGAATGACTCTTCCCTGGTCAATGAAACGATGGCGAAACGCCTGGGCGCAACTGGCGTGATTCGTCTTAATAAAACCAGCGTGCAGATTATCGTCGGCTTTGTGGCAGAGAAAATTGCCAACGCGATGAAAACGGCAGGGGATGTCCCGGCAGCGGCAAGCAGCAGCGCAGCGCCGGCCCAGGCCGCGCCAGTAGCCGCCGCAAAACCACAGGCGGTGCCAAACGCGGTGGTAATTGCCGAGCTCCTGTCGCCGGTCACTGGTGAAGTGGTAGCGCTGGAGCAGGTGCCGGACGAAGCCTTTGCCAGCAAAGCGGTAGGCGATGGCGTGGCGGTAAAACCGACGGATAAAACCGTGGTTTCCCCGGCAGCTGGCACGATTGTAAAAATCTTCAATACCAACCATGCGTTCTGCCTGGAGACCGAAAAAGGCGCCGAGATTGTTGTCCATATGGGCATTGATACGGTTGCGCTGGGCGGCCAGGGCTTTACCCGTCTGGTGGAAGAGGGCGCAGAAGTGGTTGCCGGTCAACCGATCCTCGAAATGGATCTGGCGTACCTCAATGCCAATGCCCGCTCAATGATTAGCCCGGTTGTCGTCAGCAATATTGATGATTTCAGTGGTCTTGTCATTAAGGCGCAAGGCCATGTCGTTGCGGGTCAGACGCCGTTATACGAAATTAAAGGCTGATTGCTCCTGAGTCGGCACATTAGCCTTAAGCGGCGGGGGATCTCCTCCGCCGCTTTTTTTTACCCGCCGTTTAATGAATGCCATACTGATGGCCGCTATTTTACAGAGGTGAATAATGAAAAGGATTTTATACGCGCTGGTGATGACGACGGCGCTTAGCGGCTGTATCCCGCGTTACGCAACTATTCGCCCGCATTATGAAGTGGATGTGCGCAATCCGGCCGGAGAGCCGCTGCCAACAGCGATGATGTGGGTCAGCACCGGGCGTTCCCCACCGGGATACTATCCCGCACCGGAGGAGTTCCGCGCCGACAGGCAGGGCCATATTGATGTCGAGAAAAAATCCCAGTGGGAAAATATGATCTTCTTTCTTCACGGCACCAATTTTTACTCCTGGGGCTGGTGTATTGAAGCGCCCGGTTATCTCCCTCGCAGTGGAAGAGGTGATGAGATCGTCAGCCCTGTGATCCTCACGCCGACCACGCAGGATCTCCGCTGTCGGCAGGCACACTATGCGGACGAATACCTTTCTCCTGAGCATCAGTGATTTGTATAAGTAAAGGTTGTTTCCTGCGTCCTCTTATTAGATCATATGCCGTTATACGTTGTTTACGCCTTGAGGAACCTGTGATGAGTGAGGCTGAAGCCCGCCCGACTAACTTTATCCGCCAGATCATTGATGAAGATCTGGCCAGTGGTAAACACACCACCGTCCATACCCGTTTTCCGCCGGAGCCGAATGGCTACCTGCACATCGGCCACGCGAAATCCATCTGCCTGAACTTCGGTATCGCACAGGACTATAACGGCCAGTGCAACCTGCGTTTCGACGATACCAACCCGGCAAAAGAAGATATCGAGTACGTTGAGTCAATTAAAAATGACGTGCAGTGGTTGGGCTTTCACTGGTCTGGCGACATCTGCTACTCCTCAGACTACTTCGATAAGCTGTATAGCTACGCAGTTGAGCTGATCAATAAAGGCCTGGCCTATGTTGACGAGCTGACCGGCGACGAAATTCGCGAATACCGCGGTACGCTGACGCAGCCGGGTAAAAACAGCCCATATCGCGATCGCAGCGTAGAAGAGAACCTGGCGCTGTTTGAAAAGATGCGTGCGGGTGGTTTTGAAGAGGGTAAAGCCTGCCTGCGTGCGAAAATCGATATGGCTTCGCCATTTATCGTGATGCGCGACCCGGTTATCTACCGTATTAAATTTGCTGAACACCATCAGACCGGCAACAAGTGGTGCATCTACCCGATGTACGACTTTACCCACTGTATCAGCGATGCGCTGGAAGGGATCACCCACTCGCTCTGCACGCTGGAGTTCCAGGATAACCGCCGCCTGTATGACTGGGTGCTGGATAACATCACCATCCCGGTTCATCCGCGCCAGTACGAATTCTCGCGCCTGAATCTCGAATACACCGTGATGTCCAAGCGTAAGCTCAACCTGCTGGTGACTGACAAGCATGTCGAGGGCTGGGACGATCCGCGTATGCCGACCATCTCTGGCCTGCGCCGTCGTGGCTACACCGCTGCTTCTATCCGTGAGTTCTGCAAGCGCATTGGCGTGACTAAGCAGGACAACACCATTGAAATGGCGTCGCTGGAATCCTGCATCCGTGAAGATCTCAACGAAAACGCGCCGCGCGCGATGGCGGTTATCGACCCGGTGAAACTGGTTATCGAAAACTACCCGCAGGGCAGCAGCGAAATCGTCACCATGCCGAACCATCCGAACAAGCCGGAAATGGGCACCCGTGAAGTGCCGTTTAGCGGTGAGATCTGGATCGATCGCGCTGATTTCCGCGAAGAAGCCAACAAGCAGTACAAACGTCTGGTGCTGGGCAAAGAGGTGCGTCTGCGCAACGCGTATGTGATCAAAGCGGAACGCGTTGAGAAAGATGCCGAAGGCAACATCACTACCATTTTCTGCTCTTACGACGCCGAGACGCTGAGTAAAGATCCTGCCGATGGCCGCAAGGTTAAAGGCGTGATCCACTGGGTTAGTGCGCAGCATGCGCAGCCGGTTGAAATTCGTCTCTACGATCGTCTGTTCAGCGTGCCAAACCCGGGCGCCGCCGAGGATTTCCTCGCCACTATCAACCCGGAATCGCTGGTCATTAAGCAGGGTTTTGCAGAGCCATCGCTGAAAGAGGCGCAGGCGGGCAAAGCGTATCAGTTCGAGCGCGAAGGCTACTTCTGCCTCGACAGCCGCTATGCAACCGCGGACAAACTCGTGTTTAACCGCACGGTAGGCCTGCGTGATACCTGGGCAAAAATCGGCGACTGATTGCCTTAATCAGAGATCGCTATTTAAAAACGCCGCTTCCCGCGGCGTTTTTTATTTATTAACCACCGAATTACAATTAATACATATTCTTGCTGAAAATTAATACCGCCCCGTGTTGGTGTTCTGCTTTTCTATTTCTGAAATCTTGCAGGTGCAGTAATCAGAATAGTGGAAAAACTCGCTTTCTGAGAAAGAATTAAATATCGAGTGAATACGGTTTAGTTAATTATTTGCGTGATTTATGAAACGAGCTTTAATCCTCATTTAATTCTGTGCACTTCGTCATACTCCGTTATTTTCGCTTAAAAACACATTGATAATTCGCAAGGCGAAAAATAGGCTTTGTGCAGTTGTTTATTTAGGGAATATCCATAACGGCTTCCTGTTGTTAATTTTTATCGCCGCCGCGGCGGGGATTTTTACATTTAAAAGGAATCAATGTATGCGTGCGTTTGCAGATAAACGGAGTACGCTTTCGCTGGCTATTGCCGCAGTAACCGCCATGTCAGGCCTGGCGCTTCCCGCGCAGGCGCAGGCAGGCGGTTTTATTGATGACTCCACGCTGGCCGGTGGGGTCTATTACTGGCAGCGTGAGCGCGACCGTAAGGATATTCTCGATAATAAATATAAAACGAACCTCTCTCACGCCACGTGGAATGCGAATCTGGATTTCCAGTCAGGCTTTGCAGCAGATATTTTTGGCCTGGATATCGCTGCTTTCACGGCAATCGAAATGGCGGAAAATGGCGATAGCGCTCACCCAAATGAAATTGCTTTCTCCGCCAGTAATAAAGCCTATAAAGAGCGCTGGTCCGGCGACAAGAGCGGAGTCAGCCTCTATAAAGCCGCAGCAAAATTCAAATATGGCGCTCTCTGGGCGCGAGCAGGTTATATTCAGCCCACCGGGCAGACGCTATTAGCGCCGCACTGGAATTTTATGCCGGGCACTTATCAGGGTGCGGAAGCGGGCATTAATAACGATTATGGCGATGCCGGCGCGCTGAGCGTCTCCTATATGTGGGCCAATGGATATAAAGCGCCGTGGCATATCGAAATGGATAAGTTCTGGCAAAACGACAGACAGCGCCGGGTCGATTATCTCCATTCGCTCGGTGCAAAATATGACTTCAAAAACAATCTGGTGCTGGAAGCTGCATTTGGCCAGGCGCAGGGCTATGTCGATCAGTATTTTGCAAAAGCCAGCTACCAGCTTGATGTGGCGAACCAACCGCTCAGCACCAGTTATCAGTTTTATGGTGCCCGCGACAAAGTCCGCGATCGCGGCATTAACGATCTTTACGACGGCACCGCCTGGCTACAGGCACTAACCTTCGGTTACACGGTCGGGCCACTCGCGCTGCGCCTCGAAGGAACATGGGTAAAAGCAGAAGGCCAGCAGGGCTACTTTTTGCAACGCATGACGCCAACCTACGCCTCTTCCAATGGCCGTCTCGATATCTGGTGGGATAACCGCTCCGACTTCAATGCCAACGGCGAAAAAGCGCTCTTCCTGGGGGCGATGTACGATCTGGCGAGCTGCAACTTGCCCGGCTGGCAAATCGGCGCCTCTTACGCCTACGCGTGGGGCGCGAAACCTGCCGAAATGACCGTGCCGGATGCGTGGTACTACGCCGATTATCGTCTGAAAGAGTCCGCTTACAGCCTGGATGCCATCTATACCTTGCAAGAGGGGCGCGCCAAAGGGACGATGTTTAAGCTGCACTTTACCCAGTATGACAACCACTCTGCTATCCCGAGCTATGCCGGTGGTTACGGCAACATTTTCCAGGATGAGCGAGACGTGAAATTGATGGTCATCGCACCGTTTACCCTTTTCTAAGTCATTTGTTGCCGGACATTGGCAACCTTAAGGAACAGAGCATGCATACAGCACGTTTAAGCCTGCTGGCGGGCGCCATCACAGCGCTGCTCAGCAGCGGCGCGGCACTGGCAAGCCAGAGCACGGTTGACGCCATCAGCCAGTTCAATCTGAACTACGCCATAAAAGATAACTTTGCCGCCCAGCATGGCGTTGATTGTGCGAAGCTCGGCGCTGACTGGGCCTCCTGCAACAAAGCGGTGATCACGCTGACCAACAAAGGCGAGGCGGTGACCGATAACGCATGGGCGATCTACTTCCACAGCATTCGTCCCATCCTGCAAGTCGCGAACCCGCAGTTCAAAGTGACCCATATTATGGGCGACCTGCATAAGCTTGAGCCTACGGAGCAATTTAGTGGTTTTCCGGCGAAGCACTCCGTTGAGATCCCGATTATTAATGAGTACTGGCAACTCTTTATTACCGACGTGCTGCCGCGCTGGTATGTCACAGGAGAGGAGGCAACGCCAAAAACCATCGCCAATACCAATACGGAAGATCTTGCCCAGTTCGTCACGCCGCTTGGCGAGCACTGGAAGCGGATGCCGGAGGATAAAATATCCTGATGACCGCTGAAGCGCGCTTTGCGCAAAACAGCGATATCAAAACAATTAACCTCGCCTCGCTGCGCGGGCAGATTGTGCCAACGCCGCGCGAGGGTAAAATCTACGGTCGGGATATCGATCTCAGCCAGGGAGTGAAGTTTGACCTCTCAGCGCTGATGCCTGATGCGCAAAACGCCATCAAAGGGCGCTTCGCCATGCTCGGCGTGGAAGAGGGGAGTTATCCGCTACGTACCGAGATTGCCCGTAAAGCGTTCAGGGGGGACGAGGCGATCAACGGTGCCTATCAGCTGCGTATCAATGATAAAGAGGCGGTGGTGACCGGTTTTGATCAGAGCGGCGTGTTCTATGGCCTGCAATCTCTGCTTTCGCTTCTCCCCGCGCAGGGGCCGATGACGCTCCCCGCTCTGACGGCGAAAGATGCGCCGCGCTTCGACTATCGCGGTATTCATCTGGATGTCGGGCGTAATTTCCACAGCAAAGCGGCGGTGTTGCGCCTGCTGGATCAGATGGCGGCTTACAAGCTGAATAAATTCCACTTCCATCTGACGGACGATGAAGGGTGGCGCATTGAAATTCCGGGGCTGCCGGAGCTGACTGAGATTGGCAGCCAGCGCTGCCACGATCTGAGCGAGAAGCAGTGCCTGCTGCCGCAGCTGGGCTCGGGTCCGGATCGTGATAACAACGGCAGCGGGTACTTTACCCGCGCCGACTACATCGAGATCCTCAAATACGCCAAAGCGCGACACATTGAGGTGATCCCGGAGATCGACATGCCTGCCCATGCGCGCGCGGCGGTGATCTCAATGGAAGCACGTTACGAACGCCTGATAAAAGAGGGTAAGGATGAGAGCGAGGCGAGCCGCTATCGGCTGCTCGATCCGACCGATACCTCTGTTACCGCTGGCGTACAATTCTACGATCGCACCGGCTACCTCAATCCGTGCCTGGACTCCTCGCGCAACTTTGTCGATAAGGTGATGGGCGAAATCCTGCAGATGCACAGAGAAGCGGGTCTGCCGCTGCGCACCTGGCACTTTGGCGGCGATGAAGCAAAAAATATCTACCTGGGCGCTGGTTATACGGATGTGAACAATCCGCAGCCGGGTAAAGGCATCATCGATCAGAGCAAGCAAGATAAGCCTTGGGCGAAATCCGAGGCCTGCCAGGCGATGATCAAAGCCGGGAAAGTGAGCGATGTTGAACACCTCTCCAGCTACTTTGGCGCAGAGGTAAGCAAGCTGGTTAAGGCGCACGGCATCGATGTGATGCAGGCGTGGCAGGATGGGCTGAAAGATGCCAAAGACGCTTCTGTGTTTGCCACCCAACATGTGAATGTCAACTTCTGGGATGCGCTCTACTGGGGTGGTTTCGATTCCGTCAACGATTGGGCGAATAAGGGCTTCCGCGTGGTGGTCTCCAACCCGGACTACGTCTATCTCGACTTCCCGAGTGAAGTTCACCCTGATGAGAGCGGTTACTACTGGGGGACGCGTTTCAGCGATGAGCGCAAAATCTTCAGCTTCGCGCCGGACAACATGCCGCAAAATGCGGAAACCTCGGTTGACCGTGATGGCAACGCGTTCAGCGCTAAATCAGACAAGCCGTGGCCAGGCGCCTACGGGCTTTCCGCCGAGTTGTGGAGCGAAGTGGTGCGCACGGATGAGCAGATGGAGTATATGATCTATCCGCGTCTGGTCGCCGTCGCTGAGCGGGCATGGCATCGCGCAAGCTGGGAGCTGGATTATCAGGCAGGCCGCGAATACAAAGGCGGCGAGACGCAGTGGGTCGATCAGAAAGCGCTTACGGCTGACTGGCAGCGTTTTGCCAATCTGTTAGGGCATCGCGAGCTGGCGAAGCTGGATAAAGCCGGCATCCATTATCGTCTGCCGGTGCCAGGGGCGCGAATTGTTGACGGTGTGCTGGAGGTCAACATCCGCTTCCCGGGGCTGGTGGTGGAGTACTCCCTCGATCGCGGCAAAACGTGGCAACGCTACGAAGCGGAATCCCGTCCACAGATTAAAGGAGAAATTCAGGTGCGCACCGTAAGCCCGGACGGCAGGCGCGTCAGCCGTGTTGACACGCTGAAAGCTTGATCGCTTTCCACCCTGAGCGGCGTAACCTTCTAACGCGCCGCTCAGCCGACAGGCATAAAAAAAGCCAACCTGACGGTTGGCTTTTAACATTCAGAAGAACTTATTTTGCGTCGTGCGCGTGTTCATCTTCGCGGCAGTCGCCTTCGGCGCAGTGGCCGTAAAGGTAGAGACTGTGGTTCGTCAGGCGGATACCGTGTTTAGCGGCGATTTCGCGCTGGCGCAATTCGATGGAATCATCACTGAATTCGATGACTTTACCGCAGTCGAGGCAGATAAGGTGATCGTGGTGATGCTGCTGCGTCAGTTCAAAAACGGACTTGCCGCCTTCGAAGTTGTGACGGGTGACAATCCCGGCGTCATCAAACTGGTTCAGCACGCGGTACACCGTTGCCAGACCAATCTCTTCACCCATGTCGATCAGACGCTTATAAAGATCTTCCGCACTGACATGATGGTTATCCGGCTCCTGAAGCACTTCCAGAATTTTTAAACGTGGAAGCGTGACTTTCAGGCCGGCCTTCTTTAATGCGGTATTGTTGTCAGTCATGCGGAATCTGTCCTGTTGCTATACGATTCACTTCCTTCTCGGAAGTTATAAGGAATGCACCCGGGCGAATGCGTATCATTATAGAACTGCCATGTATAAATGAAAACTGCAAGCCCTCAAGTAAAGTAAGCTTTTAAAACGTGGTATCGCCGACAACTCCCGGTCGAGCGTAACGCGTTAAGCAGGGCTTATTGTACAGGGATGAATAGGAAAGTTAAAAAAATGTAGCAATTATTTCGATTGCTTTTACCTATTGATACGGCGCAACCAGCAGATTGCGCCATAAAAATCAGGCGTTCAGGATTTCATCCAGATGCAGCTCTTCAGAAACCTGCTTCACCCACTTCTGTACGCGCTCGGCAGTCAGTTCTGGCTGGCGGTCTTCGTCAATCGCCAGACCAACAAAGTGGTCGTCATCCGCCAGGCCTTTTGAAGCTTCGAAATGGTAACCGGCAGTCGGCCAGTGACCCACAATGGTCGCGCCGCGCGGTTCGATAATATCGCGAATAGTGCCCAGCGCATCACAGAAGTACTCAGCATAATCTTCCTGGTCGCCGCAGCCGAAAAGTGCTACTAATTTACCATTAAAATCAATCTCTTCCAGCGTCGGGAAGAAGTCATCCCAGTCGCACTGCGCTTCACCGTAATACCAAGTCGGAATGCCGAGCAACAGGATGTCATATCCTTCGATATCTTCCTTACTGCTCTTGGCAATGTCATGAACATCGGCGACGTCTTTACCAAGCTGGCTCTGGATCATTTTGGCGATGTTTTCGGTGTTGCCGGTGTCGCTGCCGAAGAAAATGCCTGTAATTGCCATGAGTAAAATAACCTCTTGAATCTTAATGAGTATAGGGGGAGCGCTAAGCCCACAGATAAGGGCAATCATAGCAGAACAGAGAAGAACGCGGAAACAGCTATTGCCGCGGACTGCACTGTATGCCACATGAAAAGGGGAATTTGACGATGATTCAGAAGAATCGCTATCCGCGCAGGGCTTTAAGCTGCGCCAGCAGCATCTCTTCGATAAGTTCGCTGCGGCTTATCTCGCGCGCCTCGGCCAGCTCATTTAAGGCTTCCACCGCTTCCGCATTCAGTTTCAGTTCGACGCGCTTAAGCCCGCGAACTTTATCGCGTTTGAGCTGGTTGCGTTTATTAATGCGCAACTGTTCATCGCGCGAGAGCGGGTTGGTCTTCGGCCGTCCCGGGCGACGCTCATTCGCGAAGAGATCTAGTGTCGTACGGTCCGTTTGTTCTTTAGCCATGATATGAATACTACGGGAAAACACGCAATCGGGCCGCTGCCCGGGCTGAATAGCGCGCCATCATACATCACCAACATCGGCACGCCAACGACCGGGCGCGTTGAAACGACCGGTCGCCGCCTTTTTAATCAGTTGGCCTTACTCTGCCAGGTAACGGCGAATGGCACGCAGCACCGCGTCAGGTTTTTCTGCATGCACCCAGTGCCCGGCACCGGCAATGACATACGCCCGCGCCTGGGGAAATTGCGCCAGCAGCGCATCGCGGTAGGCATCGGTGACATAAGAGGAGTTGCCACCGCAGACGAAGAGGGCAGGCTTATCCCACGCCGGGATTTTCTCCCAGCCCACTATATTGGCATATTGATCCCACAGCACCGGCACGTTAAAACGCCACTCACCGTCGACGAAGGATTTCAGTAAAAACTGAACCACGCCCTCTTCATCAAGCTGCTCGCGCATCAGCGCCGCCGCCTGCTGGCGCGACGAAACATTTGCCTCGCTAACGGCGTTGATGGCGGCAAAGATCTCATCGTGACGGCGCACCTTATAATCCACGGGCGCCATATCAATCGCCACCAGATGGTCGATGCGTTCCGGTGCCAGTGAAGTTAGCGCCATCACCGCTTTGCCGCCCATTGAGTGGCCGATAAAGGTCGCTTTTTCAATCTGATGAGCATCCAGCGTATCAAGCAGATCCTGCGCCATCGCTGGGTAGTTCATCTCCGGTGAGCGGGGCGACACGCCGTGGTTACGCATATCCACTTGCAGTACATCGTGATCCTGTACCAGGTCACGGGCGAGCACGCCGAGGTTATCGAGGCTGCCGAAAAGGCCGTGAACCAGCACAATCGGGGAATTGTTGTGCGGATGTTGTGCAGTTTGCGCGCGCGTGTTCAATTTCATGGCAAAGTTCTTTTTTTCACTCCAACGGGTTAGGTTATTATGGTGAACATTCTGCCGCCCGGCTGCAAGGCTAAGCATTACTCTGAGTTTTGCCGCCATCCTGGGGTGTACCTATCCGCTGTTGGGATTTCACTTTATAATCCCAATACTTGTATTCAGATTTTATATAGCACTGGATTAAGATGAAAACGATTGAAGTTGATGATGAGCTCTACAGTTACATTGCCAGCCATACTAAGCACATTGGCGAGAGCGCATCCGAGATTTTACGGCGTATGCTCAAGTTCTCCGCCGCATCATCGTCTCCCTCTGCAGCGCCCGCCGCGCCGGTGAAAGAGACACGCGCTGCCAGCGTTGTCGAAGAGGTGAAACCGGCCAACACGACCCGGGATAAAGTCCGCGCGGTTCGCGAGCTTCTGCTCTCCGACGAATACGCCGAGCAGAAAAAAGCGGTTAATCGCTTTCTGCTAATCCTGTCTACACTCTATTCACTCGATGACAAAGGGTTTACGGAATCCACTGAATCTCTGCACGGTCGCACGCGCGTATACTTTGCCGCTGATGAGCGCACCCTGCTGCAGAACGGCAACCAGACCAAGCCGAAACAAGTGCCGAACACCCCTTATTGGGTCATCACTAATACGAATACGGGCCGTAAATGCAGCATGATTGAACACATCATGCAGTCAATGCAGTTCCCGGCGGAGCTGATTGAGAAAGTTTGCGGCACAATTTAATCCTTGCATTAAAAGGACGAAGCAATGGCAAACCATCCGCGCGCGGGGCAACCTGCGCAACAGGGCGATTTGATTAACGTCGCGCAGCTGACTGCGCAGTACTATGTGTTGAAACCGGAAGTTGGCAATGCTGACCATGCGGTGAAATTTGGTACCTCAGGTCACCGTGGTAGCGCATGGCGTCACAGCTTTAACGAGCCGCACATCCTTGCCATTGCGCAGGCGATTGCCGAAGAGCGTGCAAAAAACGGCATCACCGGGCCGTGCTATGTTGGTAAAGACACCCACGCCCTCTCTGAGCCGGCGTTTATCTCCGTGCTGGAAGTGTTGGCTGCCAACGGCGTTGATATCATCGTGCAGGAAAATAACGGCTTTACGCCGACGCCTGCCATTTCTAACGCCATTCTTGTGCACAACAAAAACGGTGGTGCGCAGGCGGATGGTATCGTGATCACGCCGTCCCATAACCCGCCGGAAGATGGCGGCATCAAATACAACCCGCCAAACGGCGGCCCGGCCGACACCAACGTCACCAAAGTGGTGGAAGATCGCGCTAACGCGCTGCTGGCCGACGGTCTGAAAGGCGTGAAACGTATTTCGCTGGATGCTGCGATGGCCTCCGGTCACGTCACTGAAAAAGATCTGGTGCAGCCGTTTATTGAAGGGCTGGCGGAGATCGTCGATATAGCGGCGATCCAGAAAGCGGGCCTGAAACTGGGCGTCGATCCGCTGGGCGGCTCCGGTATTGAGTACTGGAAACGTATCGCCGAGCACTACAAGCTCGACCTCACCATCGTGAATGATGAAGTCGATCAGACTTTCCGCTTTATGCATCTCGACAAAGATGGCGCGATCCGTATGGACTGCTCCTCCGAGTGTGCAATGGCCGGTCTGCTGGCGCTGCGCGATAAGTTTGACCTGGCCTTCGCCAACGACCCGGATTACGACCGCCACGGCATCGTCACCCCGGCTGGCCTGATGAACCCGAACCACTACCTGGCGGTAGCGATCAACTACCTGTTCCAGCACCGCCCGCAGTGGGGCAAAGATGTTGCAGTCGGTAAGACGCTGGTCTCCTCTGCAATGATCGACCATGTGGTTAACGACCTTGGCCGTAAGCTGGTGGAAGTGCCGGTAGGCTTTAAGTGGTTTGTGGATGGTCTGCACGACGGCAGCTTCGGCTTCGGCGGCGAAGAGAGCGCCGGTGCCTCGTTCCTGCGCTTCGACGGTACGCCGTGGTCCACGGACAAAGACGGCATCATCATGTGCCTGCTGGCAGCGGAGATCACTGCGGTGACCGGCAAAAACCCGCAGCAGCACTATGACGAACTGGCTGCCCGCTTTGGCGCGCCAAGCTACAACCGTCTGCAGGCTGCGGCCTCTTCCGCACAGAAAGCGGCACTGTCCAAGCTCTCGCCTGAAATGGTGAGTGCCAGCACGCTGGCGGGCGATGCGATCACCGCTCGCCTGACCGCAGCACCGGGCAACGGCGCCTCGATTGGCGGCCTGAAAGTGATGACCGACAACGGCTGGTTTGCCGCGCGTCCGTCCGGCACCGAAGACGCCTACAAAATCTACTGTGAAAGCTTCCTCGGCGACGAACACCGTAAGCTGATTGAGAAAGAAGCGGTGGAAATTGTCAGCGAAGTGCTGAAAAACGCGTAAATCGCGGCACAGCAAAAAGGCTCCCTCGGGAGCCTTTTTTGTGTCGGATGGCGGCTGACGCCTTATCCGACCTACAACTGCATCAAACACATTACCCGGATAAGCGCAGCGCCATCCGGCAATCAAACGGTGCGGAACAGGTAACCCGTAGGCCGGATAAGCACAGCGCCATCCGGCAATCAAACAGCGCGGAACAGGTAACCCGTAGGCCGGATAAGCGTAGCGCCATCCGGCAATCAGCCGTGCAAATCACGCCTCACAACATAAAGCGATACCCGATCCCGGTCTCGGTCAACAGATGACGCGGGCGCGCCGGATCGCTCTCCAGCTTCTGGCGCAAATGCCCCATATAAATTCGCAGATAGTGGCTATGCTCAACGGCATTTGGCCCCCACACCTGGCTTAACAATTGCCGCTGAGTCAGCACCTTGCCGTGGTTGTTGAGCAGCACTGCCAGCAGGCGAAACTCAATCGGCGTCAGGTGGATCTCCTCGTCGCCACGCTGGATGCGGCGGCTGGCGAGATCAACGCGAATATCGCCAAAGGTGATCACCGGTTCGCCCGGCGTGCTGGCGGCATGGCGGCGCAGCGCAACCCGCAGTCGCGCCTGTAATTCGCCAATGCCGAAGGGTTTACTGAGGTAATCATCCGCGCCGGCATCCAGCGCGGCGATCTTGTCGCTCTCTTCGATGCGTGCTGACAGGACAATAATCGGCATCTGGCTCCACTGGCGCACATCGCGAATAAAATCGAGACCGTCACCGTCCGGCAAACCAAGGTCGAGGATCACCAGATCCGGCTTGCGCGTTGCCGCTTCAATTAACCCGCGCTGCAGCGTCTCCGCTTCGTGCACGCGCAGCCCCTCAGCTTCCAGCGCGGTGCGCAGAAAGCGGCGGATGGCCTGTTCATCTTCGACAATCAGAACGTTAATCACAGATCCTCGGGTAATTCATCCAGTTGCGGGGGCGTTTCCCGCGCGAGTGTAACATAAAAGCGCGCGCCTCCCTGCGGACGGTTTTGCGCGTCGATGGTGCCGCCATGTACCTCGACAATTGCCTGGCAAATCGCCAGCCCCAGGCCAACGCCGGGGATGGCCGATTCTTTGGTGCCACGCGCAAATTTTTCAAAAATGGCGTGCTCCTGGCCTGGCGGGATCCCCGGCCCGTTATCCCACACCTCCAGCGTCCACTCGCTCGGTGTGCTGTGCGATTCAATACCAATCTGCGCGCCGGATCCGGCATATTTCACCGCGTTTTCCAGCAGGTTGATCAACACCCGCTCAAACAGCGGGCCATCAACATGTACCAGCATCAGCGGGTCGGGTAGCGACAGCGCAATCTGCCGCCCGCCCATTACTGGCTCAAGGGTACGCAGCGCACTGCCGACCACCTCTTCCAGCGTCAGCCACTCGCGTTTTAAATTAAAGCCGCCAGACTGGATGCGCGCCATATCCAGCAGATTATTGACCAGCCGGGTGGTGTTGAGCACATGCTGGCGGATCTCGTTGGCCTGCGGGGCATGTTTCGACCCTTCGCTGGCGAGATCGAGCGTCAGGATCTCAGCCTGACCAAACAGCACCGTCAGCGGGGTGCGCAGATCGTGGGAGAGGGCAGCCAGCAGCGAGTTGCGCAGGCTCTCGCGCTCGCTTGCAAGCCGCGCCTGCTCTTCGCGCGTCGCCAGCGCCTGGCGCTCAAGCGCATTCGCCACCAGCAGGGTGAAGGTCTCCAGCAGACGCTGCTGCTCGGGGATCATCAGCTGGCGCAGATTCGCTGGCTCGACAATCAGCAAGCCATACACCGTATCGTCATTTTTCAGCGGCAAAATTTGATACGGCACGCCGGGCAGCGTATCGGTACCCGCGCCCGCAGGCTGTCCCTTATCAAAACTCCAGCGGGCGATGGCATCATCCCACGGCGTCATGCCCTGGTTTTCCGTTACCGCCGCCAGTTTACCTTCGCTGTTCGGCAGCAGCAGTTTGCTGCGCGCCTCAAAGGTGGAGTGAATAAACGTTTCGCTGGTGGCGGCGATATCCTGATTATTGCGTCCCGCCGCCAGCGCTTTCGACATCTCATAGAGATGACGCGTGCGCCGCTCACGGTAACGCGCCACTCTCGCCTGGTAACGCACCCCGGCGGTGAGATTGCCAATCACCAACCCGACGGTCAGCATCACGCCGAAAGTGAGCAGATACTGCACATCCGACACCGCCAGCGTGCCGCGCGGCGAGATAAAAAAGAGATCGAAGCTGATGACGTTAATCACCGTGGCGAAAGCCGATGGCCAGCGGCCATAGAACAGCGCCACCAGCACCACGCCCAGCAAGTAGATCATCACCAGGTTGGTGGCTTCAAAGGCCGTCAGCCACTGCAAGGCGATAAAAGTGATTGCCGCGCAAAGCGCCAGCGCGACCGCGCAGCCGGTAAGCTGCACACGCCAGCGGTCGAAAAAGGGGCGGGAGTCGCCGCTGCGCACCGGCAGCGGTTGGGTGCTCTCCTGCAGGGCGATAATCACCAGATCGAGATCCGGCGCACGGCGCGCCAGGCGGTCGGCAAAGGATTCGCGGTGCCACCAGCGGCGGTTATCGCGGCGGCCAATGAGGATCTTGCCGAGGTTATGTTCGCGTGCGTAGCGCAGTATCGCGCGATCTTCCGCCGGGTCGGCGAGGGTCGCGGTCTCTGCGCCCAGCTCCTGGGCCAGCCGCAGGGCGCTTAAGATCGCCCGCCGCTGTGACTCCGGTAATTTGTGCAGGGTAGGGGTTTCAACATAGACCGCATGCCAGGCGCTACCGAGTTTGGCTGCCAGCCTCGCTGCGGTGCGGATCAATTTCTCGTTACCCGCGCCGTGACCGACGCAGAGCAGAATGGCGTCGCGCGTATGCCACACCTTCTCTTCACCGAGGCGATCGCGCCAGGCGCGCATCTGGTCATCTACCCGGTCGGCGGTGCGCCGTAGCGCCAGCTCGCGCAGTGCAATCAGGTTGCCTTTGCGAAAGAAGTGCTCAATGGCGCGCTCCGCCTGGCCGCCAATATAGACTTTGCCTTCATGCAGCCGCTGGCGCAGATCATCCGGCGGCAGGTCGACCAGCACAATCTCATCAGCACTATCAAAAAAGGGATCGGGCACCGTTTCGCGCACCTGAATGCCGGTGACGCCGCTGACCACATCATTCAGGCTCTCCAGATGCTGAACGTTGACGGTGGTAAAAACGTCGATGCCTGCTTCCAGCAGCTCCTCCACATCCTGCCAGCGTTTCGGATGGCGCGAGCCGGGGGCGTTACTGTGCGCCAGCTCATCCATCAAAATCAGTGCTGGACGCCGCGCAAGGGCGGCGTCCAGATCAAACTCATGCACCACGCGCCCGCGATGGGCAATGCGCCGCACGGGTTGCAGGGGCAGGCCCGCCATCAGCGCGGCGGTCTCTTTGCGCCCGTGCGTCTCTACCACGCCCGGCAGCACGTCCAGCCCCTGCGCCCGCAGCCGCTGCGCTTCCTGCAACATGGCAAAGGTTTTACCCACCCCGGCGCAGGCTCCGAAAAAGATCTTCAGCTTGCCCCGGTGTGCCGTAGCGGCATGCTCCAGCAGGCGGTCGGGATCGGGGCGCAACGGCTCATCACTCATGCGTTATTTGTCCTTCAGCGCATCCAGCGCCAGATTAAGTTCAACCACATTCACCACCGGCTGACCGAGGAAATTAACCAGCGGTGTTTCGGTGTATTTATTAACCAAATCATTGACCGTCTGCACCGACAAGCCGCGCGCTTGCGCCACGCGCGGGATCTGCCAGCTGGCCGCCTGCGGCGAGAGTTGACCATCCAGCCCGCTGGCGGAAGTGGTTAACAGCTCCACCGGAATCGCTTTTGGTGAGTGCGGGTTTGCCGCGCGCAGCTGCGCCACGCGTTCGGCCACCTGCTTATCCAGCTCCGGGTTGCTGCCCGCCAGATTACTGCCGCCCGAAGCCATCGGATTATAGGGCGCATCGGCGGTCGCGGAAGGGCGACCGTGAAAATAGCCCGGTGCGGTGAAATCCTGGCCCAGCAGACGGGAGCCGCGCACCGTGTCGCCTTGCTCGATCAGCGAGCCGTTCGCCTGGTCGTGAAACCACCACTGCCCAAGGGCGGTGGTCAGCAGCGGGTAAAGCCCGCCGGTAATAAACGTCAGCAGTATTAAAAGCAGAAAGGCGGGACGTAATAAAGCCATCTTTTTCACTCCTTAAACCAGGCCAAACAGCGTGAGCAGCAGATCGATTGCTTTGATACCGATAAACGGCACCAGCAGACCGCCCAGCCCGTAAATCCACAAGTTGCGGCGCAGCATTGCCGAGGCGGTCAGCGGCTTGTAGCTCACGCCTTTCAGCGCCAGCGGGATGAGGAACACAATCACCAGCGCGTTAAAGATCACCGCACTTAAAATCGCCGAAGAGGGGGAGTGCAGATGCATCACATTCAGCGCGTTGAGCTGCGGATAGGTGGCCGCAAACGCCGCAGGGATGATGGCAAAATACTTCGCCACATCATTGGCAATACTGAAGGTGGTGAGCGATCCGCGCGTCATCAGCATCTGTTTGCCGATATGCACCACTTCAATCAGTTTGGTCGGGTTCGAGTCGAGATCGACCATGTTCCCCGCCTCTTTCGCCGCCTGGGTACCGGAGTTCATCGCCACCGCGACATCCGCCTGCGCCAGCGCCGGGGCATCGTTAGTGCCATCGCCGGTCATCGCCACCAGCCGACCTTCGGCCTGGTATTGACGAATCAGCGCCAGCTTCGCTTCCGGCGTCGCTTCGGCGAGGAAGTCATCCACGCCCGCTTCGGCGGCAATCGCCGCGGCGGTTAAGCGGTTATCGCCGGTGATCATCACCGTTTTGATGCCCATCTTACGCAACTGGGCGAAGCGCTCTTTAATGCCGCCTTTGACGATATCTTTCAGCGCGATAACGCCCAGTACGTTAGCCCCTTCCGCTACCACCAGCGGCGTCGCGCCCTGGCGGGCCACATTTTCCACCACCGTCTCAACATCTGCCGGGAAGGTGCCACCATTAGCCTCGATATGGCGACGAATGGCATCCACTGAGCCTTTGCGGATCATGCGATCCTGCACGTTAATTCCGCTCATGCGCGTTTGCGCGGTAAAGGGGACGAAGGTTGCTTGCAGGCTCTGCATATCCCGCTCGCGCAGGTTAAAGCGCTGCTTGGCGAGGATCACAATGCTGCGCCCTTCCGGGGTTTCATCGGCTAAGGAAGAGAGCTGGGCCGCATCGGCCAGCGTCTTCTCATCGACGCCGCGCGCAGGCAGAAAGTCCGACGCCTGGCGGTTGCCAAGGGTGATGGTGCCGGTTTTATCCAGCAGCAGCACATCGACATCGCCCGCTGCCTCGACGGCGCGACCGCTGGTGGCGATCACATTCGCACCCAGCATGCGGCTCATCCCCGCCACGCCAATCGCCGAGAGCAGGCCGCCGATGGTGGTCGGGATCAGGCAGACCAGCAGCGCAACCAGCACCGTGACGCTGACTGCCGTGCCGCCGTAAAGGGAGAAGGGCCACAGCGTGGCGGTCGCCAGCAGAAAGACAATAGTCAGCGCCACCAGCAGAATGGTCAGCGCGATCTCGTTAGGCGTTTTGCGGCGCTGGGCACCTTCAACCATGGCGATCATGCGATCGAGAAAGGTTTCGCCTGGGTTAACGCTGCACTGGATCACCAGCCAGTCAGAAAGAATGCGCGTGCCGCCGGTCACAGAGGCAAAGTCGCCACCAGACTCGCGGATCACCGGCGCGGATTCACCGGTAATGGCGCTCTCATCCACCGACGCGCCGCCTTCGATCACTTCGCCGTCGCAGGGAATAATATCCCCCGCTTCAACCAGCACGATATCCCCTTTGCGTAACTCATCTGCCGGAACATGATCCATCGGTGCATCGTGCTGTGGCGCGCGCAGTTTGCGGGCAAAGACCGTCTTTTTCACCCCTTTCAGGCTGTTGGCCTGCGCTTTACTGCGCCCCTCCGCCAGCGCTTCGGCGAAGTTGGCAAACAGCACCGTCACCCACAGCCAGAGGCTGATCGCACCGGTAAACCACGCGTTACCGACCAGGTGACCGGTTGCCATAGCGATTGCCAGCAAGGTGGTGAGCAGGCTGCCGATCCAGACGATAAACATCACCGGGTTACGCCACTGCACCTGCGGGCTTAATTTGGTTAAGGAACCCATCAGCGCCTGGCGAACAAGGTTCGCGTCAAACAGGGCCAGTTGTTTGCGACTCATAATAGTGGTCTCCGCCAGACTCAAAACTGAAGGTATTCCGCCACCGGACCAAGGGCCAGGGCAGGAATAAAGGTCAATGCGCCAACCAGCAGCACGGTGCCGATCAGCAGGCCAATAAAGAGCGGGCCGTGGGTCGGCAGGGTGCCGGAACTGGTGGGCTGGATCTTTTTACTCACCAGCGAGCCAGCAATCGCCAGCACCGGCACAATCACGCCGAAGCGGCCGACAAACATGCAGAAGGCGAGCAGACAGTTCCAGAAAGGCGTGTTGGCGCTCAGGCCACCAAAGGCGCTGCCGTTGTTGTTGGCGGCGGAGGAGACGGCATACAGCACTTCACTAAAGCCATGAATGCCGGGGTTGAACATGCCGCTGCGTCCGGCGTCGGTCATCATCGCCAGCGCCGTGCCAATCAACACCAGCGCCGGAGTGACGAGGATCGCCAGCGCGGTCATCTTCATTTCGCGGACATCAATTTTTTTACCGAGGAACTCCGGCGTGCGGCCAATCATCAGCCCGGCGATAAACACCGCCAGCAGGACAAACAGCAGCATGCCGTAGAGACCTGAGCCGACGCCGCCAAACACCACTTCGCCAATCTGCATTAACCACATCGGGATCATGCCGCCGAGTGCGGTAAAGGAGTCATGCATGGCGTTGACTGCACCGCAGGACGCGGCGGTGGTCACCACGGCATAAAGGCTACTGGCGAGGATACCGAAGCGGCTCTCTTTACCTTCCATGTTGATGGTGCTGTCGCCGCCGAGCGTCAGGAAGTGCGGGTTACCTAGCCACTCGGCCCGCATCACAATTGCCACGCAGACGACAAAGATTATCGACATTGCCCACAGCAGCATCTGCCCCTGGCGGCGGTCGCTCACCGCTTCACCAAAGGCGAAACAGAGCGCGGCAGGGATCAGGAAGATCGCCAGCATCTGCACAAAGTTGGTCAGCGCCGTCGGGTTTTCGAACGGATGGGAGGAGTTGGCGTTAAAGAAACCGCCGCCGTTGGTGCCAAGCATTTTAATCGCTTCCTGCGAGGCGACCGGGCCCATTGGCATCAGGTGCTGAACCCCTTCGAGAGAGGTATAGGGCTGGTAGGGGAGCAGGTTTTGCAGCGTGCCTTGCTGGATGAAAAAGAGGGCGATCAGCAGCGCCAGCGGCAGCAATACCCAGAGCGTAATGCGCGTCAGATCGACCCACGCGTTGCCCAGCGTCTCCATGCTGCGGCGGGCGAAGGCGCGGATCAGCGCAAACACTACCGCGATGCCGGTGGCGGCAGAGAGGAAGTTCTGCACCGTCAGGCCGACCATCTGGCTAAAGTAACTCAGCGTGCTTTCACCGGCGTAGGATTGCCAGTTGGTATTGCTGACAAAGCTGACCGCAGTGTTGAGTGCCAGGTGCCAGGAGAGGCCAGGCAGGTTCTGCGGGTTCAGCGGCAGGATGCCTTGCAGCATCAGCAGGGCAAACAGCAGGGCGAGGCCAAGCAGATTGAGCCACAGGATCGCCAGCAGGTAGTGCCGCCAGCTCATTTCACGGGTGTCGATACCCAACCCGCGCCAGAGCAGGTTTTCCACCATGCCAACGCCCGGCAAAGGCTGACCGGCAATCAGCTTCGCCAGCAGCGATCCAAGCGGGCGCGCCAGCAGGAACAGCACCAGCAAAAAGCCGGCAACCAGAAGAAACGCTTGAGCGGCCATTAAAATGCCTCCGCGTTTATCAGGGCGTAAATCAGGTAGCCCAATAACAGGAAAACCAGCACGATGCCGATTAGCACGCCTGCACTCACAGTTCACCTCCGGGGTGATTTAAGGATGTGCAGAGAGGCTAATTTTTCAGGCGCAAAGATTTCGCAAAAATCCCCGGGCGAGGTGTAAAAAAAGTATAAAAATGGATGGGAAATGAACGTCTTGTAGGCCGGATAAGTTGTAGGCCTGATAAGCGCAGCGCCATCAGGCAATGAGCTTGGCATATGGCACGGGTGGAAAGGTTCCGTTCACCAGGCGTTGGGGAGTTTCATTAACCTCTTATGCGGTGAACGGGACAAGGGGGGGACCGCTCCCCCCTTGTCAATCCCCGCGGCCCCGCGAGGAAATCGGTGCTGCGCACTGCGCTCACCTCCCGCGTGCCTGACTACGGCCGGCTCGACTCGACATCCTGTCTCGGTTCGCCTCTGTCCGCCATCCATGGCGTCCAGACCTTGTCATTCACGCTTCGGTTCGCCGATTTCAGCGGGGACACAACCCCATCGCTGCGAGACCGCAGATAAAAGCAAAACCGGTATCGCTGGAACTGCGGTTTTGTAGGCCGGATAAGGCGCAGCCGCCATCCGGCAATTGTGCCGCGGAGATAATGCCGGATGGCGCGTACCGCTTATCCGGCCTACAGAACCCCCTCCACCGAGGCAACGTGCCGCACCGATTGCTCCAGCGGCTACGCTTCGCAAATGCAACATTCAAAACCATTATTTAACCGATGGTTATTATTAATTTAACCGTTTTGTAACTTATTTACGAATTGCGTGTAAATAAATGCGCATCAGCTAAAAATAGTGGTCGGATGAGTAGTAAAATTACAAACAAACCGGTATTATTTTGAGCAGATTTCAGTCTCGCAGCGTTTTTTCGTTACTCACTTACCGCTGCGGTAACTTTTTTCCGGTGCCCGATACCGGCCTGACAAAGGGGAGAGATTTATGAACACATACAAAATGTTTCCAGCGCACATTGTGCTGATGCGTCGTGCTTTCGCCGTTGCGGCGGGCCTGCTGGCACTGCCGGTGATGTTGTTCTGGAAGGATCGCGCACGGTTCTACAGCTATCTGCACCGCGTCTGGGCTAAGACCAGCGAGAAACCGGTATGGATGGATCAAGCAGAAAAAGCAACCTGCGACTTTTATTAATCGGGCTACACACAGCAACCCGATCGCGCCACCGCACTTGCGGTGGCTTTTTTTTACCTGCGGCCTTTGACTACAATGATTATGTCTAATCAAGGAGTCGCTATGAGTGAGAAAATCCCTGTCGGCATCAGTGCCTGTTTATTAGGGGAACAAGTCCGTTTTGACGGCGGCCATAAGCGGCTTGCCTTCGCAGTTGAAGAGCTATCACCGTGGATGCGTTTTGAGCCAGTCTGCCCGGAGATGGCCATTGGCCTGCCGGTGCCACGTCCGGCGCTGCGGTTGGTCAAAGAGGAGAGCGGAGTTTCGCTGCGCTTTAGCGACAAGCGGGAAGGAGATTTAACCGAGCAGATGGCACACTTCTCCCGCGAGCGCGTCAGCCGTCTCGACCATTTGTGCGGCTACATCGTCTGCGCCAAATCCCCCTCCTGCGGCATGGAGCGGGTGCGCGTATACGACGCGGATGGCAAAAACAACCGCAAAGCCGGGCGCGGCATCTTTACCGACATTCTGATGGAGACCCATCCGTGGCTGCCGGTGGAGGAGGATGGTCGCCTGCACGATCCCCATATCCGCGAGAACTTTGTTGAGCGTATTTACGCCCTGCATGAACTTAACAGCGTGCGCGAGCGCGGCCTGACGCGTGGGGAGCTGATCGCCTACCACAGCCGCTATAAGCTGCTGCTGCTGGCGCACTCTCAGCCGAAATACCGCGAACTGGGGCGTTTTGTCGCCGCCATCCATGAGTGGGCCTCTCTCGACGAGTGGTTTGTAGAGTATCGCCAGCGCCTGATGGATCTGCTCTCACACCAGGCAACCCGCCGTAACCACACCAATGTGCTGATGCATGTGCAGGGCTACTTCCGCAAGCAGCTCAATGCCCGCCAGCGTGAAGAGCTGTCGAAGCTGATCGACAGCTACCGCCAGGGCATTCAGCCGCTGCTGGCACCCGTCACCTTACTGAAACACTATATGGCTGAGTTCCCGGACGCTTATCTCTCCGGACAGCGCTATTTTGACCCCTGGCCGGAAGCGCTGCGCTTACGTTACGGACATTAGGAGCATTATGACCACCCATCTGGTCTGGTTTCGCACGGATTTGCGCGTGCACGATAACTTCGCGCTGGCGGCGGCCTGCCGCAGCGCGAACGCAACAGTAAAAGCCCTCTTTATCGCTGCGCCGAAGCAGTGGCAGCAGCACCTGATGGCACCGCGACAGGCTGCACTGATTGAGTCCCATCTTAATGCGCTGCAACAGGCGCTCGCCGAGCGCGGCATTGAGCTTATCTACCGCGAAGTGGATGACTTTGCCGCCAGCGTGCAGGCAGTCGCTGAGGTCTGCGAACAGGAGCAGGTCAGCCACCTTTTTTATAACTATCAATACGAGCTTAACGAGCGCCAGCGCGATGCGGCGGTGGAGAAAGCGCTGCCTAACGTCGCCTGCCAGGGGTTTGATGACAGCGTGATGCTGGCACCCGGCAGCGTGATGACCGGCAATCGCGAGATGTTTAAGGTCTTCACCCCCTTTAAAAACGCCTTTTTGCGCCGTTTAAAAGAGGATCTGCCGGAGTGCGTCGCTGCGCCGCAGCCGCGCGAAGGCGGAGCACTCAAGGTTGAGCCGCTGTCGCTCAACTACCCGCAACAGCCCTTTGACGAAAAGCTTTTCCCGCCGGATGAGAAGCAGGCCATCGCCCGCTTGCGCCACTTCTGCCAGCACCAGGTGGCAGAGTATGAGCAGCAGCGCGATTTCCCGGTTATTGAGGGCACCAGTCGTCTCTCCGCCAGCCTCGCCATCGGCGCACTCTCGCCGCGCCAGTGTCTGCATCGCTTGCTCGCTGAGCAGCCGGGTGTGCTGGAGGGCGGGCCGGGTGCGGTGTGGCTGAGTGAGCTTATCTGGCGCGAATTTTATCGCCATCTCATCACCTACTATCCGGCGCTGTGTAAGCACCGCCCGTTTATTCCGTGGACGGAAAAGGTGCAGTGGCAGGATAACCCGCAGCATCTGGAAGCGTGGAAAAAGGGGATGACCGGCTATCCGATTGTTGATGCAGCGATGCGTCAGATGAATGAGACCGGCTGGATGCACAACCGTCTGCGTATGATTACCGCCAGCTTCCTGATCAAAGACCTGCTTATCGACTGGCGGGTGGGAGAGCGCTATTTTATGGCTCAACTGGTGGATGGCGATTATGCGGCGAATAACGGCGGCTGGCAGTGGGCGGCCTCGACCGGCACCGATGCCGCGCCCTACTTCCGTATCTTCAACCCGACCACCCAGGGGGAGCGCTTCGATGCGGACGGCGAGTTTATTCGCCGCTGGCTTCCGGAGCTGAAAACCGTGCCACCGAAGGCTATCCATCAACCCTGGGTCTGGGCAGATAAGCAGGGCGTTAAGCTCGATTATCCGCGCCCGATTGTCGATCATAAACAGGCGCGAAGCGCCACGCTGGCGGCCTATGAAGCCGCGCGAAAAGGGTAGAGAGTGAGCATGAAAAATACCGAACTGGAAAAATTGATTAACGAAAAACTCAACAGTGCGGCGTTCAGCGATTATGGCCCGAATGGCCTGCAGGTTGAGGGGCGAGACGAGGTCCGCAAAATCGTTACCGGCGTCACCGCAAGCCAGGCGCTGCTGGATGAAGCCGTGCGCCTTGAAGCTGATGCGGTGATCGTGCATCACGGTTACTTCTGGAAAAACGAAGCGCCGATTATTCGCGGCATGAAGCGCAACCGCCTGAAAACCCTGCTGGCGAACGATATCAACCTCTACGGCTGGCATCTTCCCCTCGATGCCCATCCGGAGCTGGGGAATAACGTGCAGCTTGCCGCACTGCTCGGCATCACGGTGCAAGGGGAGATTGAATCGCTGGTGCCGTGGGGCGAGCTGTCGATGCCGGTTCCCGGTCTCGTACTGGCATCGTGGATTGAAGCGCGTCTCGGGCGTAAACCGCTGTGGTGCGGCGATACCGGGCCTGCCACCATCAAGCGCGTGGCGTGGTGCACCGGCGGCGGTCAGGGCTTTATTGATAAAGCCGCGGCCTTCGGCGTCGATGCCTTTATCACCGGCGAAGTATCTGAGCAGACTATTCACTCCGCGCGCGAGCAGGGGCTGCACTTCTTCGCCGCGGGGCACCACGCCACCGAGCGCGGCGGCATTCGCGCCCTCGGCGAGTGGCTGACCGCCAATACCGATCTGGATGTGACCTTTATCGATATCCCTAACCCGGCGTAAGGAGCAGGCAAGTGCAGCGAGCGCGTTGTTATCTGTTAGGCGAAACCGCCGTCGTGCTGGAGCTGGAGCCACCGGTGCAGTTGGCGACGCAAAAGCGTATCTGGCGGCTGACGCAGCGGCTGGCGACATTTCCGCAGGTGGTGGAAGCGATCCCGGGGATGAATAACGTTACCGTTGTGCTGCGCGATCCCACCACGCTGGCGCTCGATGCGATTGAGCATCTGCAGCGCTGGTGGGAAGAGAGCGAGGCGCTGGAGCCGGAGTCACGGGCCATTGAGATCCCGGTGGTTTACGGCGGCGAGGCCGGGCCGGATCTGGCGCATGTCGCCGACCACTGCGGCATGAGCGAAAAGCAGGTCGTGGAGCTGCACGCCTCTATCGAATACCGGGTGTGGTTTATCGGTTTTCAGCCCGGTTTCCCCTATCTCGGCGGCATGCCGGAGGCGCTCACCACACCACGCCGGGCGGAGCCGCGCATTAGCGTGCCTGCCGGGTCGGTCGGCATTGGCGGTGCGCAAACTGGGATTTACCCGCTAGCCAGCCCCGGCGGCTGGAACCTGATTGGGCGTACCGATCTGACGCTATTTAACCCGCGCCTGGCGGAGCCGTCGCTGCTGCGGCCTGGCGATACGCTGCGCTTTATCCCGAGCAAGGAGGGCGTATGTTAACAATTCATCGCGCGGGGATGTACACCTCGTTGCAGGGTGGTAAGCGCATCGGCCTGCGTCAGTCTGGCGTCAGCTACAGCGGCGCGCTCGATGGCCCGGCGCTGGAGATTGCCAATGCGCTGGTCGGCAACGCGCCGGATGCTGCCGCACTTGAGATCACCCTCGGCCAGTGTGAAGTGGAGTTCGCCCGCGATTGCTGGTTTGCTCTCACCGGCGCGGGCTGTGATGCGACACTTGATGGCACTGACGTCTGGACCGGCTGGCGCTTTGCGGCGAAGGCCGGGCAGCGGCTGGTGCTGAATCGCCCGCGCTTTGGCGTGCGCAGCTATCTCGCAGTCGCAGGCGGTTTCGATCTGCCGGAGGTGATGGGATCGGGCAGTACCGATCTGAAAACCGCTATTGGCGGACTGGAGGGGCGCTTGCTGCGCGATGGCGACACGCTGCCGCTTGGCACACCTTCGCGGTCGTTTAGCGCGCAACAGGGCGTGAAACAGCTATTGTGGACGAACCGTATCCGCGCACTGCCGGGGCCCGAATATCACGAATTTGATGCCGCCTCCCAGGAGGCATTCTGGCGTCTGCATGGCATATCAACCCGCAGAGCAACCGCATGGGCTACCGCCTGCAGGGTCAGCCGCTGGTGCGCACAATCGAGCGGGATCTGCTCTCCCACGGGCTGCTGCCTGGTGTTATCCAGGTGCCTTCAAATGGTCAGCCGATTGTGTTGATGAATGATTGCCAGACCACCGGCGGTTATCCGCGTATTGCCTGCATTATCGAAGCCGATCTCTACCGTCTGGCGCAAATTCGCCTCGGTCAGCCCGTGCACTTTGTGCAGTGCTCGCTCGACGAAGCGCTGCAGGCGCGGCGCGAACAGCGGCTGTTCCTCGATCAACTGGCATGGCGGCTGCGCGATGCGGATTGATTTAAACGCCGATATCGGCGAAGGCTTTGCCGACAACGACCGCGCGCTGATGCAGGTGGTGAGTTCGGTGAATATCGCCTGCGGCTTTCACGCCGGTGATGCCGCCACCATGCTCACCTGTATTGAGCAGGCATTGGCGAACAATGTCGCTATCGGCGCGCACCCGTCGTTTCTCGATCGCGAAAATTTTGGCCGCAAGAGAATGTCCACCGCGCCGGAAGTGGTCTATAGCGAAGTGCTCTACCAGTGCGGCGCGCTGGCGGCGCTGGCGAAATCCCGCGGCGCGAGCCTTTCGCATGTGAAACCCCACGGCATGCTCTACAACCAGGCAGCGCAGGACGCGGCGCTTGCCGATGCCATCGCCCGCGCGGTGCGGGATCTCAATCCCGCTCTAAAACTGGTCGGGCTGGCGGGCAGCGAGCTGATCCGCGCAGGCGAGCGGCTGGGGTTAGCCACACGTGAAGAGGTGTTTGCCGATCGTGGTTATCAGGCCAGTGGGCAGCTTGTGCCGCGTGGTGAGCCGGGCGCACTGATTGAGGATGAGCAGCTGGCGCTGACACAGACGCTGGAGATGGTGCAGCGCAGGCGCGTCAAAAGCGTTGAGGGGGACTATGCGCCCGTTAACGCGCAGACGGTCTGCCTGCATGGTGACGGCGCGCATGCGCTCGCCTTTGCCCGCCATTTACGCGCCGCGTTTATTGCCGAAGGCATTACCGTTTCATCACGCTGATAAGGAGTTTTCATGCCGGAAGGACCGGAGATCCGCCGTGCGGCGGATACGCTGGAAGCCGCGATTAAGGGCAAACCGCTGACCGAGGTCTGGTTTGCCCAGCCGCATCTTACTGATTATGCCGCCGGGCTGGTGGGGCAGCAGATCGATGCCATCGAGACACGCGGCAAAGCGCTGTTAACGCACTTTTCCGGCGGGTTAACGCTTTATAGCCACAATCAGCTTTACGGCGTCTGGCGCGTGGTGAAGGCGGGGGAGATACCAGAAACCAACCGCGTGCTGCGCGTGCGTTTGCAGGCGGCAGATAAAGCGATTTTGCTCTACAGCGCCTCGGAGATTGCATTGCTGACGCCGGAGCAACTGGCGCAGCACCCCTTTTTGCTGCGCGTAGGGCCGGATGTGCTGGATATGCGCCTGACGGTGGAGGAGGTGAAAGCGCGTTTGCTCTCGCCGCGCTTTCGGCGTCGGCAGTTTGCCGGGCTGCTGCTCGATCAGGCGTTTCTCGCAGGATTAGGTAACTATTTGCGCGTCGAAATTCTCTGGCACAGCGGGCTGACCGGGCAGCGCAAAGCGGAGCAGCTTAGCGAGAGCGAGCTGGATCTGCTGGCAGAAGCGTTGTTAGCGATCCCGCGTTTCTCATATCAGACCCGGGGACGTGTTGATGAGAAGAAGCATCACGGGGCGCTGTTTCGCTTTAAGGTGTTTCACCGGGCCGGGAAGAAGTGCGAGCGTTGTGGCGGGATGATTGAGAAGACGACGCTCTCTTCACGACCCTTTTATTGGTGCCCGGGGTGTCAGCGGTAAACAAGTCAGTGGTAAACGAGAACGTGCCGGATGGCGGCTACGCCTTATCCGGCCTACGGATCGTGCCACCGCAACCATCGCAGGCCCGATAAGCGCAGCGTCATTGTGTCATTGAGCGGGGAAGGGCAATCGTAGGCCCGATAAGCGTAGCGCCATCGGGCAATATTACGGGGTAGTGCAGTTGCAGGCCCGGTAAGCGCAGCGCCACCGGGCATTAGCGGGGATTAATCTTTTTTCAGATCTGACGAAAACTCGCGTTTTTCGTAACCGGTATAGAGCTGACGTGGACGGGCAATCTTAATGCCGTCATCGTGCATCTCGTTCCAGTGCGCAATCCAGCCCACGGTACGCGCCATCGCGAAGATCACCGTAAACATGGAGGACGGGATCCCCATCGCTTTCAGAATAATGCCTGAGTAGAAATCGACGTTCGGGTAGAGTTTGCGTTCGATGAAGTACGGGTCGTTGAGCGCAATGTGCTCCAGCTCCATCGCCACTTCCAGCAGATCGTCTTTGGTGCCCAGTTCACGCAGCACTTCATGGCAGGTTTCACGCATTACGGTAGCGCGCGGGTCATAGTTCTTATAGACACGGTGACCGAAGCCCATCAGACGGAACGAATCGTTCTTATCTTTGGCGCGACGCAGGAATTCCGGAATGTGTTTAACGGTGCTGATCTCTTCCAGCATCTTCAGTGCCGCTTCGTTCGCGCCGCCGTGCGCCGGTCCCCACAGGGAGGCGATACCAGCCGCAATACAGGCAAACGGGTTCGCGCCCGATGAGCCTGCGGTACGCACGGTAGAGGTGGACGCATTCTGCTCATGGTCAGCGTGCAGGATCAGAATACGATCCATGGCGCGTTCCAGAACCGGGTTCACTTCATACGGTTCGCACGGCGTGGAGAACATCATGTGCAGGAAGTTGCCCGCATAGGAGAGGTCGTTGCGCGGGTAAACAAACGGCTGACCGATGGAGTACTTGTAGCACATCGCGGCCACGGTCGGCATTTTGGAAAGCAGACGGAATGCGGCGATTTCACGGTGGCGCGGGTTGTTCACATCCAGCGAGTCGTGGTAGAACGCCGCCAGCGCGCCGGTCACGCCGCACAGCACCGCCATCGGGTGCGAGTCGCGACGGAAACCGTGGAACAGACGGGTGATCTGCTCATGGATCATCGTGTGGCGGGTCACTGTCAGTGTGAACTCTTCAAACTGGGCCTGGGTCGGCTTTTCGCCGTACAGCAGGATGTAGCACACTTCCAGATAGTTGGACTCAGTCGCCAGTTGATCGATGGGGAAGCCACGGTGCAGCAGAATCCCTTCATCGCCGTCGATAAAGGTGATTTTCGATTCGCATGATGCGGTTGAGGTAAAACCTGGGTCAAAAGTGAAAACCCCTTTTGAACCGAGACTACGGATATCAATAACATCCTGACCGAGCGTGCCTTGTAGCACATCCAGTTCAATAGCATCGTCACCATTGTAGGTGATGGTTGCTTTCTTATCAGCCATTTACGGTCTCCTTAGCGCCTTATTGCTTAAGACCGCCAGCCACCGGGTTTGCCTTCACTTGACCGTCAATGTTAACGAATTGTTATATAGCTCGCTGCTCTGCGAAGAGGAGATACCAGGGTACAGAGCGATAGGCGCGTGCAGATACACATTGAAAATACAGTGAAAAAACAGCAAATCAGCGTCTTAGCAGTCCGAATTTATCAAACCTGTATATCACTAATAACTGTCCTGATTAAATCGGTCAATACCATCACACTGTTACATAACTTATTCTCAGGTGAAAGCAAGACCCCATAACTTTTAAGCATTATAAGTTCTTTCTGGCGTAGTTTGTAACAAGAATGTTTAACTTTTGTCAAATCAGATGATTAAATTTTAAAATAATGTTGTTATCGTGACCTTGGTCACTGTTCTGCATAAAACCCGACAAACTATATGTAGGTTAATTGTAATGATTTTGTGAACGACCTATACTGCCGCCAGGTCTCCGGAATACCCTGCCATCCCGAGCCACCCAGCGTTGTAACCTGTCGTTTAGCATATGGAAGCACATTTTTTGCATGACGAGCAGTTATAGAAAGGACGCTGTCTGACCCGCACGCAGACCGGAGGAAGGAAACTATAAGAATAGCATGTGGGCGTTATTCATGATAAAAAATGTGAAAAAACAAAGACCTGTCAATCTGGATTTAACAACGATCCAGTTTCCTGTTACGGCTATAGCTTCCATTCTCCACCGCGTTTCCGGTGTCATCACGTTTGTGGCGCTCGGCATTCTGTTGTGGTTACTGGGCTTGTCGCTGTCATCTGAAGAGGGCTTCCAGGCCGCTTCTGCCATCATGAGCAGTTTCTTCGTCAAATTCATCTTCTGGGGCATCCTTACCGCGCTGGCGTATCACGCTGTCGGCGGCATTCGCCACATGTTTATGGATTTTGGCTGGCTGGAAGAGAACTTCGCCGCAGGAAAACGTTCCGCTAATATTTCTTTTGTGATCACTGTCGTGCTTTCAATTCTCGCAGGAGTCCTCGTATGGTAAGCAACGCCTCCGCATTAGGACGCAACGGCGTACATGATTTTATTCTCGTCCGTGCTACCGCTATTGTCCTGACGTTATACATCATCTACATGGTCGGCTTTTTCGCGCTGCACAGCGAAGTGACCTGGGGTGTCTGGACGGGCTTCTTCTCCTCCGCCTTCACGAAAGTCTTTACCCTGCTGGCGCTCTTTTCCATCCTGATCCACGCGTGGATCGGCATGTGGCAGGTATTGACCGACTACGTTAAACACGTTGCAACGCGCCTGCTGCTGCAGCTGGTGATTGTTGTTGCGCTGCTCGCGTACGTCATTTATGGATTCGTTGTGGTGTGGGGTGTGTAATGAAACTGCCAGTCAGAGAATTTGATGCTGTTGTAATTGGCGCAGGTGGCGCAGGTATGCGCGCGGCGCTGCAAATTTCCCAGAGCGGGCAAACCTGTGCGCTGCTCTCTAAAGTCTTTCCAACCCGTTCCCACACTGTCTCTGCGCAGGGCGGTATCACCGTTGCGCTGGGCAATACCCATGAAGATAACTGGGAATGGCACATGTATGACACGGTAAAAGGCTCCGACTATATCGGTGACCAGGACGCCATTGAATATATGTGTAAAACCGGCCCGGAAGCGATTCTTGAGCTGGAACATATGGGTCTGCCATTTTCCCGTCTGGAAGATGGCCGCATCTATCAGCGTCCGTTTGGCGGCCAGTCGAAAGATTTCGGCGGCGAGCAGGCGGCACGCACGGCGGCCGCAGCGGACCGTACCGGTCACGCGCTGTTGCACACCCTTTATCAGCAGAACCTGAAAAACCACACCACCATCTTTTCCGAATGGTATGCGCTCGATCTGGTGAAAAACCAGGATGGCGCGGTGGTCGGCTGTACGGCGCTCTGTATCGAAACCGGTGAAGTGGTCTACTTTAAAGCGCGTGCAACCGTGCTGGCAACCGGCGGGGCGGGGCGTATTTACCAGTCCACGACCAACGCACACATTAACACCGGCGACGGTGTTGGGATGGCGCTGCGTGCCGGTGTACCGGTGCAGGATATGGAAATGTGGCAGTTCCACCCGACCGGCATCGCCGGCGCAGGTGTACTGGTCACCGAAGGGTGCCGTGGTGAAGGCGGTTACCTGCTGAACAAACATGGCGAGCGCTTTATGGAGCGTTATGCGCCGAACGCGAAAGATCTGGCGGGCCGCGACGTGGTTGCGCGCTCGATCATGATCGAAATTCGCGAAGGCCGCGGTTGCGATGGCCCGTGGGGCCCGCACGCCAAGCTGAAACTCGATCACCTCGGTAAAGAGGTGCTGGAATCGCGCCTGCCGGGGATCCTTGAGCTGTCGCGCACCTTTGCCCACGTCGATCCGGTCAAAGAGCCGATCCCGGTTATTCCGACCTGCCACTACATGATGGGCGGTATTCCGACCAAAGTGACCGGCCAGGCACTGACCGTTAACGCCCAGGGCGAAGACGTTGTTATTCCGGGTCTGTTTGCGGTAGGCGAAATCGCCTGCGTATCGGTACACGGCGCCAACCGTCTGGGCGGCAACTCGCTGCTCGACCTGGTGGTATTTGGCCGCGCGGCGGGTCTGCATCTGCAGGAGTCTATCGCCGAGCAGGGCGCGCTGCGTGATGCCAGCGACTCTGATATCGACGCTTCCCTTGAGCGCCTTAACCGCTGGAACAACAACCGCGATGGCGAAGATCCGGTCACCATTCGTAAAGCGCTGCAAGAGTGTATGCAGCACAACTTCTCGGTCTTCCGTGAAGGCGATGCGATGGCGAAGGGCCTTGAGCAGTTGAAAGTGATCCGCGAGCGCCTGAAAAACGCCCGTCTGGACGACACCTCCAGCGAGTTCAACACCCAGCGCGTTGAGTGTCTGGAACTGGATAACCTGATGGAAACGGCCTATGCAACGGCGGTTTCTGCCAACTTCCGTACCGAAAGCCGTGGCGCGCATAGCCGCTTCGACTATCCGGATCGTGACGATGAGAACTGGTTGTGTCACTCCCTGTACCTGCCAGAGACGGAATCTATGACGCGTCGCAGCGTCAATATGGAACCGAAACTGCGTCCGGCGTTCCCGCCGAAGATTCGTACTTATTAATGCGGAGACAGGATTGATGAAACTCGAATTCTCGATTTATCGCTATAACCCGGACGTCGACGACGCGCCGCGTATGCAGGATTACACCCTCGAATCGGAAGAGGGTCGCGACATGATGCTGCTTGATGCCTTAATGCAGCTGAAAGAGACCGACTCCACGCTGTCGTTCCGCCGCTCCTGCCGTGAAGGGGTATGCGGTTCCGATGGCCTGAACATGAACGGCAAAAACGGGCTGGCCTGTATCACTCCGATTTCCGCGCTTGGCAACGGCAAGAAGAAGATTGTGATCCGCCCGCTGCCGGGCCTGCCGGTGATCCGCGATTTGGTGGTGGACATGGGGCAGTTCTATGCCCAATATGAAAAAATTAAGCCTTACCTGTTGAATAATGGGCAAAATCCGCCGGCGCGTGAGCACCTGCAAGGGCCTGAACAGCGTGAGAAACTCGACGGTCTGTATGAGTGTATTCTCTGTGCCTGCTGCTCGACCTCTTGCCCGTCGTTCTGGTGGAACCCGGAGAAATTCATCGGCCCGGCAGGCCTGCTGGCGGCATACCGCTTCCTGATCGACAGCCGCGATACGGAAACGGATGAGCGCCTTGATGGCCTGAGCGATGCTTTCAGTGTATTCCGCTGCCACAGCATCATGAACTGCGTCAGTGTATGTCCGAAAGGGCTTAACCCAACGCGCGCCATTGGCCACATTAAGTCAATGTTGCTGCAACGCAGTGCATAAAAAGGTAAAGCCGGATGGCACTTGCGCTTATCCGGCCTACAGTATTGATAAGCCCGGTAAGCGCAAGCGCGCCGGGCGAGTAAAAGCAGCAGAAACCTCTAAAAACCGCCACTGAAACATAATTGAGATGTTTGGCGCGAGACAAGGCGGCAATTGAGCGCATCCCGGGGAGCATAGTGAACTATGTGACCGAGGTGAGTGAAGGCCGCCAACGCCGTCGCAGCCCGAACAACGACGATTAGGCTGTTTTTAAAGGTTCCTTCGCGGGTCAAAGAACCCGCAGGTGAACCCTGGGACGTGCGCGTACGTGTACGTCGAAGTTATCCACGGCGAAGTAAGCATAACAATGCTTAAGGGATCACGATGCAGAACGGCGCAATGAAAGCCTGGCTGGACTCTTCTTACCTCTCTGGGTCTAACCAGAGCTGGATAGAACAGCTCTATGAAGACTTCTTAACCGATCCTGACTCGGTAGATGCGAACTGGCGATCTATGTTCCAGCAGTTACCAGGTACCGGAGTCAAACCGGATCAGTTCCACTCCAAAACGCGTGATTACTTCCGCCAGCTGGCGAAGGACGCTTCACGTTACTCCTCCTCGATTTCCGACCCCGATACCAACGTTAAGCAGGTCAAAGTCCTGCAGCTCATTAACGCCTACCGCTTCCGTGGTCACCAGCATGCGAATCTCGATCCGCTGGGATTATGGCAGCAGGAGAGGGTCGCCGATCTCGATCCCGCATTCCATGACCTGACCGAAGCCGATTTCCAGAACAGCTTCAATGTCGGGTCATTTGCTATCGGCAAAGACACTATGCCGCTGGGCGAGCTGCTCCATGCGCTGAAAGAGACCTATTGTGGCTCCATCGGCGCCGAGTACATGCACATCACCAGCACCGAAGAGAAACGCTGGATCCAGCAGCGCATCGAGTCGGCCACCGGCAAATCCAGCTTCTCGGCAGAAGAGAAAAAGCGCTTCTTAAGCGAACTGACCGCCGCCGAAGGGCTGGAGCGCTATCTGGGCGCGAAATTCCCTGGCGCGAAACGCTTCTCCCTTGAGGGTGGCGACGCGCTGGTGCCGATGCTGAAAGAGATGATCCGCCACGCCGGTAAAAGCGGCACCCGCGAAGTGGTGCTGGGCATGGCGCACCGCGGTCGTCTGAACGTGCTGGTTAACGTGCTGGGCAAAAAGCCGCAGGACCTGTTCGACGAGTTTGCCGGCAAGCATAAAGAGCATCTCGGCACCGGCGACGTGAAATATCACATGGGCTTCTCGTCCGACGTTGAAACCGAAGGCGGCCTGGTTCACCTGGCGCTGGCGTTTAACCCGTCGCACCTCGAGATCGTAAGCCCGGTGGTTATCGGTTCCGTGCGCGCGCGTCTCGATCGCCTTGATGAACCGAGCAGCAACAAAGTGTTGCCGATCACTATTCACGGTGACGCGGCGGTCGCAGGCCAGGGCGTGGTGCAGGAAACCCTCAACATGTCCAAAGCCCGCGGCTATGAAGTGGGCGGCACCGTGCGTATCGTTATCAACAACCAGGTGGGCTTCACCACGTCGAACCCGCTGGATGCGCGCTCAACGCCGTACTGTACCGATATCGGTAAAATGGTGCAGGCGCCGATTTTCCACGTTAACGCGGACGATCCGGAAGCCGTGGCTTTTGTCACCCGCCTGGCGCTCGATTTCCGTAATACCTTCAAACGCGATGTCTTTATCGACCTGGTGTGCTATCGCCGTCACGGCCATAACGAAGCCGATGAGCCGAGTGCAACCCAGCCGCTGATGTACCAGAAAATCAAAAAGCACCCGACGCCGCGTCAGATTTACGCCAGCCGTCTGGAGCAGGAAACCACCATCGCCGCGGAAGACGCCACCGAAATGGCTAACGTCTACCGCGATGCGCTCGACGCCGGTGAGTGCGTGGTCGCTGAATGGCGTCCGATGAATATGCACTCCTTCACCTGGTCGCCGTACCTCAACCACGAGTGGGATGAGAGCTACCCGAACAAGGTGGAGATGAAGCGCCTGCAAGAGCTGGCGAAGCGCATCAGCACCGTACCGGACGCGATTGAGATGCAGTCCCGCGTAGCGAAAATCTACGCTGACCGTCAGCTGATGGCGAACGGCGACAAGCTGTTTGACTGGGGCGGCGCGGAAACCCTGGCTTACGCTACGCTGGTGGATGAGGGCATTCCGGTGCGTCTCTCCGGTGAAGACTCCGGTCGCGGCACCTTCTTCCACCGTCATGCTGTGGTTCATAACCAGACTAACGGTTCGACTTACACCCCGCTGGCACACGTGCATAACAGCCAAGGCGCGTTCCGCGTCTGGGACTCCGTGCTGTCGGAAGAAGCGGTGCTGGCGTTTGAGTATGGTTACGCCACCGCTGAGCCGCGCACGCTCACCATCTGGGAAGCGCAGTTCGGCGACTTCGCCAACGGTGCGCAGGTGGTTATCGACCAGTTCATCAGCTCCGGCGAGCAGAAGTGGGGCCGTATGTGTGGCCTGGTAATGCTGCTGCCGCACGGCTATGAAGGGCAGGGCCCGGAGCACTCCTCCGCGCGTCTGGAGCGCTATCTGCAACTCTGCGCCGAGCAGAATATGCAGGTTTGCGTGCCGTCGACCCCGGCGCAGGTTTACCACATGCTGCGTCGTCAGGCGCTGCGCGGTATGCGCCGTCCGCTGATTGTGATGTCACCGAAATCCCTGCTGCGTCATCCGCAGGCGGTCTCAACGCTTGATGAGCTGGCGAACGGCACCTTTATGCCGGCGATTGGCGAAGTGGACGATCTCGATCCGCAGGGCGTGAAACGCGTTATCCTCTGTTCCGGTAAGGTTTATTACGATTTGCTGGAACAGCGTCGTAAGAACGATCAGAAAGATGTCGCGATTGTCCGCATTGAGCAGCTCTATCCGTTCCCGCACCAGGCGGTGCAGGAAGCGCTGAAGCCGTACGCGCATGTGCATGATTTTGTCTGGTGCCAGGAAGAGCCGCTGAACCAGGGCGCATGGTACTGCAGCCAGCATCACTTCCGTGATGTGATTCCGTTTGGGGCAGGTCTGCGTTACGCAGGTCGCCCGGCCTCCGCCTCTCCGGCGGTGGGATACCTCTCCGTTCACCAGAAACAGCAACAAGATCTGGTAAATGACGCGCTGAACGTCAATTAATTAAAGGATAAATAATGAGTAGCGTAGATATTCTTGTTCCCGATCTGCCTGAGTCCGTTGCTGACGCGACCGTTGCAACCTGGCACAAAAAACCAGGCGATAGCGTTAAACGTGATGAAGTGCTGGTAGAAATCGAAACTGACAAAGTGGTACTGGAAGTGCCGGCGTCAGCGGACGGCATCCTTGATGCCGTGCTGGAAGAGGAAGGCACAACCGTTACCTCCCGCCAGATTCTGGGCCGTCTGAAAGAGGGCAACAGCGCAGGCAAAGAGAGCAGTGCTAAATCTGAAGAGAAAGAGTCTACACCGGCGCAGCGCCAGCAGGCCTCGCTGGAAGAGCAGAACAATGATGCCCTGAGCCCGGCGATCCGTCGCCTGCTGGCCGAGCACAACCTGGAAGCCAGCGACATCAAAGGTACCGGTGTTGGTGGTCGTCTGACCCGTGAAGATGTTGAGAAGCATCTGGCGAAAGGCCCGGCGCAGAGCGCTGCACCAGCGGCAGCTCCGGCTGCTGCCAGCACCCCGGCTCCGGCCCCGGCTGGCCGCACGGAAAAACGCGTACCGATGACCCGCCTGCGCAAACGCGTAGCCGAGCGTCTGCTGGAAGCGAAAAACTCCACCGCCATGCTGACGACCTTCAACGAAGTCAACATGAAGCCGATTATGGATCTGCGTAAGCAGTACGGCGACGCGTTCGAGAAGCGTCACGGCATCCGTCTGGGCTTTATGTCCTTCTACGTGAAAGCGGTGGTTGAAGCGCTGAAACGCTACCCGGAAGTGAACGCTTCTATCGATGGCGATGATGTGGTTTACCACAACTATTTTGATGTCAGTATGGCTGTTTCCACGCCGCGTGGCCTGGTGACCCCGGTGCTGCGCGATGTCGACACCCTCGGCATGGCAGATATCGAGAAGAAAATTAAAGAGCTGGCGCTGAAAGGGCGCGACGGCAAGCTGACCGTGGAAGATCTGACCGGCGGTAACTTCACCATTACCAACGGCGGTGTCTTTGGTTCGCTGATGTCCACCCCGATCATCAACCCGCCGCAGAGCGCGATCCTCGGCATGCATGCCATTAAAGATCGCCCGATGGCGGTTAATGGCAAGGTTGAGATCCTGCCGATGATGTACCTGGCGCTCTCTTACGATCACCGTCTGATCGACGGCCGTGAGTCTGTGGGCTATCTGGTCGCCATCAAAGAGCTGCTGGAAGATCCGACCCGTCTGCTGCTGGACGTGTAGTCGGCCAGGGCCCGGCGGATGCCGGGCCTGAAGTCATCACCTGACTGTGGGCGGATCCGGCAAACAGGGCACCCCGACCCGCAGACACCCTGATAATGATTACCTGAAGGATGGATAGAACAGATGAACTTACATGAGTATCAGGCGAAACAGCTTTTTGCCCGGTCAGGTCTGCCGACTCCGGTTGGATACGCCTGTACTACCCCGCGTGAAGCCGAAGAAGCGGCATCAAAAATTGGCGCAGGCCCGTGGGTTGTAAAATGCCAGGTTCACGCAGGCGGCCGCGGTAAAGCGGGCGGCGTAAAAGTGGTGAACAGCAAAGAAGAGATCCGCGCATTCGCGGAGCACTGGCTGGGTAAACGCCTGGTAACCTACCAAACAGACGCTAACGGCCAGCCGGTTAACCAGATTCTGGTTGAAGCGGCGACCGATATCGACAAAGAGCTTTACCTGGGCGCGGTGGTTGACCGTAGCTCACGTCGCGTGGTGTTCATGGCCTCCACCGAAGGCGGTGTTGAGATTGAGAAAGTGGCGGAAGAGACCCCGCACCTGATCCACAAAACCACTATCGATCCGCTGACCGGCCCGATGCCGTATCAGGGTCGTGACCTGGCGTTCAAACTGGGTCTGGAAGGTAAGCAGGTTCAGCAGTTCACTAAAATCTTTATGGGTCTGGCGACCATCTTCCTTGAGCGCGACCTGGCGCTGATCGAAATCAACCCGCTGGTGATCACCAAGCAGGGCGACCTGATCTGCCTCGACGGCAAACTGGGCGCGGACGGCAACGCACTCTTCCGCCAGCCGGATCTGCGCGAAATGCGCGACCAGTCTCAGGAAGACCCGCGCGAAGCGCAGGCTGCACAGTGGGAGCTGAACTACGTTGCCCTCGACGGCAACATCGGCTGCATGGTTAACGGCGCAGGCCTGGCGATGGGCACCATGGACATCGTTAAACTGCACGGCGGCGAACCGGCTAACTTCCTCGACGTTGGCGGCGGCGCGACCAAAGAGCGCGTAACCGAAGCTTTCAAAATCATTCTCTCCGATGAGAACGTGAAAGCCGTTCTGGTTAACATCTTCGGCGGCATCGTGCGCTGCGACCTGATCGCAGACGGCATCATCGGTGCAGTAGAAGAAGTTGGCGTGAACGTGCCGGTAGTCGTACGCCTGGAAGGTAACAACGCTGAACTGGGTGCCAAGCGCCTGGCTGACAGCGGCCTGAATATTATCGCAGCGAAAAGTCTGACGGATGCAGCACAGCAGGTTGTTGCCGCAGTGGAGGGGAAATAATGTCTGTTTTGATCGATAAGAACACCAAAGTTATCTGCCAGGGCTTCACCGGAAGCCAGGGTACATTCCACTCCGAACAGGCGATTGCCTACGGTACGCAGATGGTTGGCGGCGTAACGCCAGGCAAAGGCGGCACCACACACCTCGGCCTGCCGGTGTTCAACACCGTGCGTGAAGCGGTAGATGCGACCGGCGCGACCGCAACGGTTATCTACGTTCCGGCTCCGTTCTGCAAAGACTCCATCCTGGAAGCGATCGACGCAGGTATCAAACTGATTATCACCATCACTGAAGGTATCCCGACGCTGGATATGCTGACGGTGAAAGTGAAGCTGGATGAAGCCGGCGTGCGCATGATCGGGCCAAACTGCCCGGGCGTGATTACCCCAGGCGAGTGCAAAATCGGCATTATGCCGGGCCACATCCATCAGCCGGGTAAAGTCGGCATCGTTTCGCGCTCCGGCACCCTGACCTATGAAGCGGTTAAACAGACCACGGATTACGGTTTCGGTCAGTCCACCTGTGTAGGCATCGGCGGCGACCCGATCCCGGGCTCTAACTTTATCGATATCCTGAAACTGTTCCAGGAAGATCCGCAGACCGAAGCGATCGTCATGATCGGTGAGATCGGTGGTAGCGCGGAAGAAGAAGCCGCAGCCTATATCAAAGAGCACGTCACCAAACCGGTTGTTGGCTACATCGCCGGTGTTACCGCGCCGAAAGGCAAGCGTATGGGCCACGCAGGCGCCATCATCGCAGGCGGTAAAGGTACGGCGGACGAGAAGTTCGCGGCGCTGGAAGCAGCTGGCGTGAAAACCGTGCGCAGCCTGGCCGATATCGGCGACGCTCTGAAAACAGTAATTAAATAAAAAACCATCGCTCCCCCACGCAGGGGAGCAGCGCAATTCGACATGGTTGGCCGCTCCTGGAGCGGCCTTTTTTATTGCCCGAATCTATGCGTGGTAAAAAAAGGGAGGCAGGCAGGGGAGGGCGCTTGCAGCATTATCCTGCGACCTGACAGCAGGTCATAAAAGTTATGAATAATAGCGCTAAGTATCGCCTTTTAAAGATGCTTATTTTTATAATAACGAAGCGGTGTTAATTATATTAATTGGATAAGTGAAATATTTGTAAAATCAATCTGGAAATAGTTGAGCCATTTCACTTAAGACTTACTCATTTTTCCCCTTTTTAACTTACCGGGTAAAGTAACTTACCTTTCTTCGCTTTATTCGGCAATTGATAACCATAAATTGCGTTACAGTAAACATATTATTAACACTGCTTTTACCCGGCGGACACCTTAAATACAAAATTAACACCGTCAATGGTAAATGATTTAAATCAATATTTAAAAGCTTGGAAAAGCAGTCAAAACTCGCTAAATTGTCGCGGATCAAATTGACCGCGAAGTGCAAAGTTGGGGATTAATTGATCGCCGTCGTAAAACGTAAAACATAATCAATAAATGCTTTTTATTGTTACGGTTTTGCGGAGTAATATATTCGCGAGATCAATTCGAATTTTTTATTAACCTGGTTGTAACTTTTTTTATTCATTGTCCCGACATTGGGAGAGTGAATAAAACAGTGCAGCAAATTTGTATTGGGGCATGCGTGTGAACCTTCGCTAACGGGGGTTTACTCTCGGAGTCTTCATGCGATGAGCAAGGAGTCATGATGTTAGATATAGTCGAACTGTCACGCTTACAGTTTGCCTTGACCGCGATGTACCACTTTCTGTTTGTGCCGCTGACGCTTGGTATGGCGTTCCTGCTGGCAATTATGGAAACGGTCTACGTCCTCTCCGGCAAACAGATCTACAAAGATATGACCAAGTTCTGGGGCAAGTTGTTTGGGATCAACTTCGCGCTGGGCGTGGCGACCGGTCTGACCATGGAGTTCCAGTTCGGGACTAACTGGTCTTACTATTCTCACTACGTTGGGGATATTTTCGGTGCGCCGCTGGCCATTGAAGGTCTGATGGCCTTCTTCCTCGAATCCACATTCGTGGGTCTGTTCTTCTTCGGTTGGGATCGTCTGGGCAAAGTTCAGCACATGGCGGTAACCTGGCTCGTTGCTCTGGGCTCCAACTTGTCCGCACTCTGGATCCTCGTCGCCAACGGCTGGATGCAGAACCCCATCGCCTCTGATTTCAACTTCGAAACCATGCGTATGGAGATGGTGAGCTTCTCTGAACTGGTGCTTAACCCGGTTGCGCAGGTCAAATTTGTGCACACCGTGGCTTCCGGCTACACCTGCGGCGCTATCTTCATTCTTGGTATCAGCTCCTACTACCTGCTGCGCGGTCGTGACGTTGCGTTTGCGAAACGCTCCTTTGCTATCGCAGCCAGCTTCGGTATGGCGGCAATCCTCTCCGTTATCGTGCTGGGTGATGAGTCCGGTTACGAAATGGGTGACGTGCAGAAAACCAAACTGGCCGCCATTGAAGCGGAGTGGGAAACCCAACCGGCTCCGGCAGCGTTTACCCTGTTTGGTATTCCGGATCAGGATAAACAAGAGAACAAATTCGCTATCCAGATCCCGTTTGCGCTCGGCATTATCGCTACCCGCTCGGTCGACACGCCGGTTATCGGCCTGAAAGACCTGATGGCGCAGCACGAAGAGCGTATCCGTAACGGTATGAAAGCTTACCAACTGCTTGAACAGCTGCGCTCCGGCTCCGCGGATCCGGCAGTACGTGAGCAGTTCAATAACGTGAAGAAAGATCTCGGTTACGGCCTGCTGCTGAAACGCTATACCCCGAACGTCACCGACGCGACGGAAGCGCAGATCCAGAAAGCGACCCAGGACTCTATTCCACGCGTTGCGCCGCTCTACTTCGCCTTCCGTCTGATGGTGGCCAGTGGCGTGCTGATGCTGCTGATTATCGGCATCTCCTTCTGGACGGTGATCCGTAACCGCATCGGCGAGAAGAAATGGCTGCTGCGCGCCGCGCTGTATGGCATTCCGCTGCCGTGGATTGCGATCGAATCAGGCTGGTTTGTGGCTGAGTACGGTCGTCAACCGTGGGCGATTGGTGAAGTGCTGCCGACTGCCGTTGCCAACTCCTCATTGACCGTCGGCGATCTGCTGTTCTCAATGATTCTGATTTGCGGCCTTTATACGCTGTTTATGGTGGCCGAAGTGTTCCTGATGTTCAAATTTGCTCGCCTTGGGCCGAGCAGCCTGAAAACAGGTCGCTATCACTACGAGCAGTCCACTGTGACTACTCAGCCGGCACGCTAAGACAGGAGTCGTGAAATGATCGATTATGAAGTATTACGTTTTATCTGGTGGCTGCTGGTGGGCATTCTGCTGATCGGTTTTGCCGTCACCGATGGTTTCGACATGGGCGTTGGCATGCTGACCCGCGTGTTGGGGCGTAGCGACACCGAGCGCCGCGTGATGATTAACTCCATCGCGCCGCACTGGGACGGCAACCAGGTCTGGCTTATCACTGCCGGTGGCGCGCTGTTCGCCGCCTGGCCGATGGTCTACGCGGCAGCCTTCTCCGGCTTCTATGTGGCGATGATCCTCGTGCTGGCCTCACTCTTCTTCCGTCCGGTTGGCTTTGATTACCGCTCGAAGATTGAAGATGTGCGCTGGCGCGGCATGTGGGACTGGGGCATCTTCATCGGTAGCTTCGTGCCGCCGCTGGTGATTGGCGTGGCGTTCGGTAACCTGTTGCAGGGCGTACCGTTCCACCTGGATGGCGACATGCGCCTCTTCTATACCGGTAACTTCTTCCAGCTGCTGAACCCGTTTGGTCTGCTGGCCGGTGTAGTGAGTGTGGCGATGATCCTGACCCAGGGCGCGACCTACCTGCAAATGCGTACCGTCGGCGAACTGCACCTGCGCGCACGCGCCACGGTACAGATTGCAGCCCTGGTTACCCTGGTCTGCTTCGCGCTGGCCGGTGTTTGGGTGGTGTACGGTATTGATGGGTATGTGATCACCTCTGCGATGAATCACCATGCTGCCTCGAACCCGCTGACCAAAGAAGTTGCGGTACAGGCGGGTGCCTGGCTGACTAACTTCAACAATACTCCGGTATTGTGGGCGATCCCGGCGCTGGGCGTGGCGCTGCCGCTGTTGACTATCCTGACTGCGCGTCTGGATAAATCAGCCTTCGCCTTTGTCTTCTCGTCCCTGACGCTGGCGTGCATCATTCTGACCGCAGGTATCGCGATGTTCCCGTTCGTCATGCCGTCCAGCACCATGCTGAACGCCAGCCTGACAATGTGGGATGCGACCTCGACGCAGCGCACGCTGAACCTGATGACCTGGGTTGCTGCGGTATTCGTACCGATCATTCTGCTCTACACCACCTGGTGTTACTGGAAAATGTTCGGTCGTATTACCAAAGAGCAGATCGAAAGCAACACCCACTCTATGTACTAAGTAAGGAGCTGAATATGTGGTATTTCGCCTGGATTTTAGGAACGCTTCTTGCCTGTGCTTTTGGTGTGATCACCGCGCTGGCGCTGGAACATGTTGAAGCAACCAAAGCCGGTCAAGAAGAACATTGATGGATAAGATTATCGCAAAGCTCTATGCGGTAATGGACAAGGGCCCGTTACGGGCCCTTTCCTTAATAATGGCGCTGCTGCTGGCAGGGTGCATTTTTTGGGACCCGTCGCGCTTTGCGGCGAAAACCAGTGAGCTTGAGATCTGGCATGGTCTGCTGTTGATGTGGGCCGTTTGCGCCGGTGTGATCCACGGCGTCGGTTTTCGTCCTCGCGCGCTGCACTGGCAGGGGCTGTTTTGCCCGCTGATTGCTGATGTTGTGCTGCTTGCAGGTCTGCTTTTCTTCTTCTTTTGAATAAGAAATATCCGCTATCCCGATGGGCTTGCAAAAGCCCATAAATTTTTACTCTCCGTTTACCACAACCCATTCCAAAGCACCTTGCCCGCGCGTATAGTAGCGAAGTTTAAAAGCTCTAACCTTTTTTGCATTACCGGGATGTAAAGTGAATACAACGCTGTTTCGATGGCCGGTTCGTGTCTATTACGAAGATACTGATGCCGGTGGTGTGGTTTACCACGCCAGCTACGTTGCTTTTTATGAAAGAGCCCGCACCGAGATGCTGCGCCACCATCACTTTAGCCAACAGGCTCTGCTGGCAGAGCAGGTCGCGTTCGTGGTGCGCAAAATTACGCTGGAGTATTTTGCACCCGCCCGACTCGACGACATGCTCGACGTCCAAACGGAAATAACATCAATGCGTGGAACGTCTATGGTGTTCTCGCAGCGGATCGTCAACGCAGAGAACAAAGTGCTGAACGAAGCTGAAGTGCTGGTTGTCTGTGTTGATCCACTCTTAATGAAGCCTCGTGCGCTTCCCAAGTCTATTGTCGCGGAGTTTAAGCAGTGACTGACATGAACATCCTTGATTTGTTCCTGAAGGCGAGCCTTCTGGTCAAACTTATCATGTTGATTTTGATTGGTTTTTCAATCGCATCCTGGGCAATCATTATCCAGAGAACCCGCATCCTCAACGCCGCAGGGCGTGAAGCGGAAGCGTTCGAAGATAAGTTCTGGTCCGGCATTGAACTCTCTCGTCTCTATCAGGAAAGCCAGGGCCGTCGCGATAATCTGAGCGGCTCTGAACAGATTTTCTATAGCGGTTTTAAAGAGTTTGCCCGTCTGCATCGCGCCAACAGCCACGCGCCGGAAGCGATTGTTGAAGGTGCCTCCAGGGCGATGCGTATCTCGATGAATCGCGAACTGGAAAGCCTCGAAAACCACATTCCTTTCCTCGGTACCGTTGGCTCCATCAGCCCCTATATTGGTCTGTTTGGTACCGTCTGGGGGATCATGCACGCCTTTATCGCGCTGGGCGCGGTGAAACAGGCGACGCTGCAAATGGTTGCACCGGGTATCGCTGAAGCGCTGATCGCCACCGCTATCGGCCTGTTCGCGGCAATTCCGGCGGTGATGGCCTACAACCGTCTGAACCAGCGCGTCAATAAACTGGAACAGAATTACGACAACTTTATGGAAGAGTTCACGGCTATTCTGCATCGCCAGGCGTTTGCCAGCAGCGACAGCAATAAGGAGTAAGCCATGGCCAGATCCCGTGGGCGGAGCAAGCGTGCCCTGAAGTCCGAAATCAATATTGTGCCGCTGCTCGACGTGCTGCTGGTGCTGCTGCTGATCTTTATGGCAACGGCGCCCATCATCACCCAGAGCGTCGAGGTCGATCTGCCGGATGCGACGGATTCTCAGACCGTCAGCACCAATGACGATCCTCCGGTGATTATTGAAGTTTCCGGTGTCGGGCAATACAGCGTGGTGGTAGAGAAAGATCGTATGGATCAGCTACCGCCGGAGCAGGTTATTGCGGAGGCGCAACGTCGCCTGCAATCCAATCCGAAAACCGTGTTCTTAATCGGCGGGGCGAAGGACGTGCCGTACGACGAAATCATTAAAGCGCTGAACCTGTTACATAGCGCGGGTGTGAAATCGGTTGGCTTGATGACGCAGCCTATCTGATCACCGGCTTAACAGGCGGACAGTTTTTGGGAACCGAGAGTGTCAAAGGCAACCGTACAAAACGACAAGCTTAAGCGAGCGATACTCATTTCAGCCGTGCTGCACGTAATTCTGGTGGCGCTGCTGATCTGGAGTTCGTTCGATGAGCATATTGAAGCGTCAGCGGGCGGCGGTGGCGGCTCGTCGATCGACGCCGTAATGGTCGATCCCGGCGCGGTAGTGGAGAACTACAACCGCCAACAGCACCAGCAATCGAGCGCTAAACGCGCGGAAGAGCAGCGTGAAAAACAGGCGCAGCAGCAGGCGGAGGAGATGCGTGAAAAGCAGGCCGCCGAGCAGGAGCGTCTGAAGCAGGTAGAGAAAGAGCGTCTGCAGGCGCAGGAAGCCGCGCGCGAGCAGGCCGAACAGCAGAAGCAGGCAGAAGAGGCAGCAAAGCAGGCGCAACAGCAGCAGAAACAGGCTGAAGAAGCGGCAGCGAAAGCCGCCGCTGATGCGAAAGCCAAAGCGGATGCGCAGGCGAAAGCGGCGGAAGAGGCGGCGAAGAAAGCCGCAGCAGACGCGCAGAAAAAAGCGCAGGCGGATGCAGCCAAAGCCGCCGCCGATGCACAGAAGAAAGCCGAAGCGGAGGCCGCGAAAGCCGCCGCCGACGCACAGAAGAAAGCGGAAGCAGAAGCTGCGAAAGCGGCAGCCGATGCGAAGAAGAAAGCGCAGGCGGAAGCGGCTAAACAGGCTGCTGCTGAAAAAGCCGCAGCCGAGAAGGCCGCCGCAGCTGAAAAAGCTGCCGCTGAGAAGGCCGCTGCCGCAGAGAAAGCAGCAGCGGAGAAGAAAGCCGCTGCAGCGGAAAAAGCGGCAGCCGAGAAGAAAGCGGCTGCGGAAAAAGCCGCCGCTGAGAAGAAAGCTGCTGCCGAGAAGGCCGCCGCCGATAAGAAAGCGGCTGCCAAAAAAGCCGCAGCAGAGAAAGCCGCCGCCGCGGAAGGCGTTGACGATCTGTTTGGCGATCTCAGCTCCGGTAAGAATGCACCGAAAACGGGCGGCGGAGCGAAAGGCAACAATGCAGCGCCGGCGGGTTCGGGTAACACTAAGAACAACGGTGCATCCGGAGCCGATATCAGTAACTACGCAGGGCAGATTAAAACGGCAATTGAGAGCCGCTTCTATGATGCGTCCTCCTACACCGGGAAGACCTGTACGTTACGTATCAAACTGGCTCCTGATGGAACGCTGTTAGATATTCAGTCTGAAGGGGGCGATCCGGCGCTCTGTCAGGCCGCGCTGGCCGCGGCACGACAGGCGAAAATGCCGAAGCCACCAAGTCAGGCTGTGTATGAAGTGTTCAAAAATGCGCCGCTGGACTTCAAACCTTGAGGTACACTTTCCTCGCGATCCCGTGAGGAAAGTATGCGAAGGCGGTTCCAACGCGGGTAGTTTTGTCTTATTGGTTTGTTAAAATTCTGCTAAATTATCGCGGGTTTTTTGCCCGGATAAGGGAGATATGATGAAGCAGGCATTACGTGTTGCATTTGGTTTTTTGATGCTGTGGGCAGCGGTGCTGCATGCAGAAGTACGTATCGAGATCACCCAGGGGGTAGACTCGGCACGCCCGATTGGCGTTGTGCCGTTCCAGTGGGCAGGCCCGGGCGCTGCGCCTGAGGACGCTGGCGGTATCGTTGCGGCGGATCTGCGCAACAGCGGTAAATTCAACCCGCTGGATCGCTCCCGTTTACCGCAGCAGCCGGGTACCGCGCAGGAAGTGCAGCCCGCTGCATGGTCCGCGCTCGGTATTGATGCGGTCATCGTAGGTCAGGTGACACCGAATCCTGATGGCAGCTACAACGTCGCTTACCAGCTGGTCGACACCGGCGGCGCGCCGGGTACCGTGCTGGCGCAAAACTCCTTTAAAGTGAACAAGCAGTGGCTGCGTTATGCTGCCCATGCCGCCAGCGACGAAGTATTCGAAAAGCTGACCGGTATTAAAGGCGCGTTCCGTACCCGTATCGCCTATGTCGTGCAGACTGCGAACACTCAGTTCCCGTATGAACTGCGCGTCTCTGATTACGATGGCTATAACCAGTTCCTCGTCCACAAATCGCCGCAGCCGCTGATGTCCCCGGCCTGGTCCCCGGACGGTTCAAAAGTCGCGTATGTGACGTTTGAGAGCGGTCGTTCCGCGCTGGTTATTCAGACTCTGGCTAACGCCAGCATTCGTCAGGTAGCGTCGTTCCCGCGCCACAACGGCGCACCGGCCTTCTCGCCGGATGGCACCAAGCTGGCGTTTGCCCTGTCAAAAACTGGCAGCCTGAACATCTACGTGATGGACATCGGTTCCGGCCAGATTCGTCAGGTTACCGACGGTCGCAGCAACAACACCGAACCAACCTGGTTCCCGGACAGCCAGAACCTGGCCTTTACCTCTGACCAGGCCGGTCGTCCGCAGGTTTACAAAATCAATATCAACGGCGGCGCAGCGCAGCGTATCTCCTGGCAGGGTTCCCAGAACCAGGATGCGGATGTCAGCAGCGACGGTAAGTTTATGGTGATGGTTAGCTCTGACGGTGGTCAGCAGCACATTGCTAAACAAGATCTGGAAGCGGGTGGCGTGCAAGTTTTGTCGTCAACGTTCCTGGATGAAACGCCAAGTCTGGCACCTAACGGCACTATGGTCATCTACAGCTCTTCTCAGGGGATGGGCTCCGTGCTGAACCTGGTTTCTACAGATGGGCGTTTCAAAGCGCGTATTCCGGCGACTGATGGACAGGTTAAATTCCCTGCCTGGTCTCCGTATCTGTGATAATAAATAAATATTAAAGGAATCAAAGAAATGCAACTGAACAAAGTGCTGAAAGGCCTGATGCTGGCTCTGCCTGTTATGGCAATCGCTGCATGTTCTTCTCACAAGAACAACACCAGCGACCAGAGCGGCGAAGGCATGATGGGTGCCGGCACTGGCATGAACGGTAGCGGTAACATGTCCTCTGAAGAGCAAGCGCGTCTGCAGATGCAGCAGCTGCAGCAGAACAACATCGTTTACTTCGATCTGGACAAGTACGACATCCGTTCTGACTTTGCAGCGATGCTGGATGCTCACGCTAACTTCCTGCGTAGCAACCCGTCCTACAAAGTAACCGTAGAAGGTCATGCTGACGAACGCGGTACCCCGGAGTACAACATCTCCCTGGGCGAACGTCGTGCTAACGCCGTTAAAATGTACCTGCAAGGTAAAGGCGTTTCTGCTGACCAGATCTCCATCGTTTCTTACGGTAAAGAAAAACCTGCAGTACTGGGTCACGACGAAGCGGCTTACGCTAAAAACCGTCGCGCCGTACTGGTTTACTAAGAGAATTGCATGAGCAGTAACTTCAGACATCATCTGTTGAGTCTGTCGTTACTGGTTGGCATAGCGGCCCCCTGGGCCGCTAATGCTCAGGCGCCAATCAGTAGTGTCGGCTCAGGCTCGGTCGAAGACCGCGTCACTCAACTTGAGCGTATTTCCAATGCTCACAGCCAGCTTTTAACCCAACTTCAGCAGCAGCTCTCTGATAATCAGGCCGATATTGACTCCCTGCGCGGGCAGATCCAGGAAAGCCAGTATCAGCTCAATCAGGTCGTTGAACGCCAGCAGCAAATTCTGCAGCAGATCGGCAATCTGAGCAGCGGTGCAGCAGCGCAGGCTCCGGCAGCGGATGCGGGCGCAAATAACGGTGCGGCGGCTTCAGGCGCACCGGTACAAAGCGGCGATGCCAATACCGATTACAACGCGGCTATCGCCCTGGTGCAGGATAAATCCCGCCAGGATGATGCGCTGGCTGCGTTTCAGAACTTCGTTAAAAAGTACCCGGATTCAACCTATGTACCGAACGCTAATTACTGGCTCGGTCAGCTGAATTACAACAAGGGTAAGAAAGACGATGCGGCGTACTACTTCGCATCGGTAGTGAAGAACTTCCCGAAGTCGCCGAAAGCGCCAGACGCGATGTTTAAAGTCGGCGTGATTATGCAAGACAAGGGCGATACTGCGAAAGCCAAAGCGGTTTACCAGCAGGTGGTCAGCAAATACCCTGGTACCGATGGTGCGAAACAGGCGCAAAAACGCCTTGCTTCGATGTAATGCATAGCGCATGACCAGAAAACGCGGTTTTTCTGGTCTTGTCGCATGAATCATAAGCAGTTAAACAGTGCGCGTCGAAATTGTTGTTGCGCTGAGTTCTTAAATCAGTAATATATGCCGCCGTTGCCACGGGATATCTCTTAACCCGGAAGCAGCCCAAAAGTGGGTCGTTAGCTCAGTTGGTAGAGCAGTTGACTTTTAATCAATTGGTCGCAGGTTCGAATCCTGCACGACCCACCACTATTAAGTCTGGTGAAGCGTTTTAACGTGAAGGATAACGTTGCGACAGCAACGGCCCGTAGGGCGAGGCGAAAGCCGAGTCATCCTGCACGACCCACCACTTAGCAGTATCCAGCGCAGTATCGGGTGATTAGCTCAGCTGGGAGAGCACCTCCCTTACAAGGAGGGGGTCGGCGGTTCGATCCCGTCATCACCCACCACCGGGTCGTTAGCTCAGTTGGTAGAGCAGTTGACTTTTAATCAATTGGTCGCAGGTTCGAATCCTGCACGACCCACCAATTTTGATAATTGGTGAAGGTGTCAAACGTGAAGGATAGCGTTGCGTCAGCAACCGCCCGCCGGCGAAAGCCGACTCATCCTAAGCAATTGCCACGCATTACGTGGTTCCAAAGATTTATCTTCGAAGTCGCTACCCTGTATGGGTCGTTAGCTCAGTTGGTAGAGCAGTTGACTTTTAATCAATTGGTCGCAGGTTCGAATCCTGCACGACCCACCAATTTTGATAATTGGTGAAGGTGTCAGACGTGAAGGATAACGTTGCGTCAGCAACGGCGAGGCGAAAGCCGAATCCTCCTGCACGATCCACCACTTCGAAGAATCCCTGCAAAGGGTCGTTAGCTCAGTTGGTAGAGCAGTTGACTTTTAATCAATTGGTCGCAGGTTCGAATCCTGCACGACCCACCAATGTAAAAAAGCGCCCTAAAGGCGCTTTTTTGCTATCTGCCGGTTTCAAAGATTCGAACCTGCGGCAGGTTCGGGTCGAACGTAGTGAGACAACGGAGCCGCTTGCGGCGACGGCCCGAAGGGCGAGCGAAGCGAGTCATCCTGCACGACCCACCAATGTAAAAAAGCGCCCTAAAGGCGCTTTTTTGCTATCTGCGATTTGAAAAATCCGTGCGCTCTTCTTGCCGGATGGCGGCTACGCCTTATCCGGCCTACATCACCTCTCCGCACCCGGTTTTCGTAGGCCTGCTAAGCGCAGCGCCAGCAGGCAATCTGTTTGGACCAGAAAGCACTGCCGGATGGCGGCTACGCCTTATCCGGCCTACAACACCTCTCCGCGCCTGGCTTTCGTAGGCCTGCTAAGCGCAGCGCCAGCAGGCAATCTGTTTTGGACCTGAACGCACTGGCGGATGGCGGCTACGCCTTATCCGGCCTGCAACATCTCTCCGCACCTGGTTTTCGTAGGCCTGCTAAGCGCAGCGCCAGCAGGCAAATATCCACACTATCCATTTCCCACTGCGAATAAATTCACCGCGACAATATCTCTGCGATCGGGTATCTTGTTTAGTATATAAAACATCAGCTGCTTAATAATCTATATCTGGCAGCTGTTGGGGTTATCATGTTAAGCACGCAAAACGAGTGAGCATCATGAGCGTAATGTTTGATCCTGAAGCCGCAATCTATCCCTTTCCTGCCAAACCCGCGCCGCTGAACCCTGCGGAAAAAGCCTTTTATCGCGATAAAATCAAACGCTTGCTTAAAGAGCGTAATGCGGTAATGGTCGCCCACTACTATACCGACCCGGAAATCCAGCAGCTGGCGGAAGAGACCGGCGGCTGCATCTCCGACTCGCTGGAGATGGCGCGCTTTGGGGCGCGACATTCCGCCTCAATGCTACTGGTAGCCGGCGTGCGTTTTATGGGGGAAACGGCGAAAATCCTCAGCCCGGAAAAAACGATCCTGATGCCGACGCTTGAGGCCGAATGCTCGCTCGATCTCGGTTGCCCCATTGAGCCATTCAACGCCTTCTGCGATGCGCACCCGGATCGCACCGTGGTGGTTTATGCCAACACCTCGGCGGCGGTAAAAGCCCGCGCCGACTGGGTAGTCACTTCAAGCATTGCGGTCGAGTTGATTGAGCACCTCGATAGCCTCGGCGAAAAAATTATCTGGGCACCGGATCGTCATCTCGGCAATTACGTCCAGAAACAAACGGGCGCGGACGTACTTTGCTGGCAGGGGGCGTGCATCGTCCATGATGAGTTCAAAACCCAGGCGCTGCGGCGCATGAAGGCGCTCTATCCGGACGCCGCAATACTGGTGCATCCTGAATCGCCGCAAGCGGTGGTAGAGTTAGCCGATGCGGTCGGTTCGACCAGCCAGTTGATCCAGGCCGCAAAAACGCTGCCTCACTCGCAACTGATTGTCGCCACCGACCGCGGGATCTTCTATAAAATGCAGCAGGCTGTGCCGCATAAAGCGCTGATCGAGGCGCCAACGGCTGGCGAAGGAGCGACGTGCCGCAGCTGCGCTCACTGCCCGTGGATGGCGATGAACGGTCTGAAAGCCATTGCCGACGGGCTGGAGCAGGGCGGAACGGCGCATGAGATAGAAGTGGAGGCCAGCCTGCGCGAACGCGCGCTGCTGCCGCTTAACCGCATGCTCGATTTTGCGGCTACACTTCGACCTTAACATTTTCATAGACATCAATGCGTAACACTACGCTCTGGGGAAAGAATGGACTTTTTTAGTACGCAAAACATCCTCGTGCACATTCCGATCGGTGCCGGGGGATATGACCTTTCATGGATTGAAGCCGCAGGCACGCTGGCGGGTTTACTCTGTATCTGGCTCGCCAGCCTTGAGAAAATCAGCAACTACGCTTTTGGTCTGATTAACGTCACGCTCTTCGCCATCATCTTCTTCCAGATTCAGCTCTACGCCAGCCTGCTGCTGCAGCTCTTCTTCTTCGCCGCCAATATCTATGGCTGGTATGCCTGGTCGCGCCAGACCTCGCAAAATGAGGCCGAACTGCAAATACGCTGGTTGCCGCGCAGCAAAGCCCTCGGTTGGCTTGCCGCCTGCGTGGTGGCGATTGGTCTGATGACGCTGTTTATCAACCCGGTCTTCGCCTTCCTGACGCGTATCGCCGTCAACATCATGCAGGCCGTCGGGCTGAACGTGGCGATGCCAACGCTGCAGCCTGATGCTTTCCCGTTCTGGGACTCCTGCATGATGGTGCTCTCTATCGTGGCGATGATCCTGATGACGCGCAAATATGTCGAAAACTGGCTGCTGTGGGTGATTATCAACGTGATAAGCGTGGTGATTTTTGCGCGCCAGGGGGTGTGGGCGATGTCGCTGGAGTATATGATCCTCACCTTTATTGCCCTGAACGGCAGCCGGATGTGGATTAACAGCGCGCGTGAGCGTGGCTCTCGCGCGCTTTCACATTAATGGTGATGTCCGTGGTGGTGATCGGCTGTAACGTCGCCAAGATGGCAGTCTGAGCCGCTACAGGGCTGGTACTCCATCTGCACCGTCGCATGAGCAATCTCATAATGGTGCGCCAGGAAGTGGTGGATCTCGCCGAGCAACTTATCGTGATCGCGCGGCGGGATCACCTGCACATGCAGCGTCATCAGCGGTTTTTCACCCACCTGCCAGACATGCACGTGGTGCACATCGCGGATTTCCGGAATCGCTCGGCGCAAATGGCGCTGTAACGCACCGATATCCAGTGAAGCGGGCACCCCCTCCAGCAACTCATTGACGCTCTCCTTCATCAAGCGCCACGCGCTCTTCAGCACCAGCGCAGAAACCAGCACCGACAGAATCGGGTCGATGGGCGTCCAGTTGGTCACCATGATCACCACTGCCGCAACAATCGCGCCAACGGAGCCAAGCAGATCGCCCAGCACATGCAGCGCAGCGGCGCGCACGTTCAGGTTCTTCTCTTCGCTGCCGCGATGCAGCAGCCAGAAGGAGAGCAGATTTGCCACAAGGCCAGCGATGGCGATAGCCATCATCGTCATTCCGGCAATCGGCTGTGGGTGGCTAAAGCGCAGGATCGCTTCCCAGACAATCCAGATTGTTATCAGCACCAGCGCGAGGGCGTTGATAAAGGCGGCAAGCGTTGTCAGACGTAGCCAGCCGAAGGTACGTTTGGCGCTCGGCGGCTGGCGGGCAAACCACACAGCCAGCAGAGCGAAGAGCAGGGCGGCGGCATCCGTGAGCATATGTCCGGCGTCGGCCAGAAGCGCCAGCGAGCCGGAAATAATCCCGCCCACCACCTCAATAACCATAAAAACAGCGGTGACCATAAAGGCCAGTAGCAGACGGCGGGCATTGGCATCCGATGAGCCATGCGAGTGATCGTGCGCCATGATGGGATCTATCCTTTTGACCGTTGAGAAAACGCCTACATCATTGCAGATTTTGAGTTTTAAGGAATAAAAAAAGGAGAGCCTCAGCTCTCCTTCTTCACTTCAGCATCACGCCTTACTGGGTGGTGCCATCAGTTTTGGTGTTCACTTTGCTGTTATCACCGCTACCAGTTTCAACTTTTTTATTCACGTCCGGGCAACGGCCATCTTTACACATGGTGTTTTTGTGCACTTCCTCTTTGCTCATATGACCAGATTTGTGGTTCATCTGCGTAGAGGTGGAGTTGGTATTCGTGTTGCCGGTGTTGATATTGCTGTTATCAACATTGCCTGGCGCAACGTTTTCTTTCGCGTCAGGCGCAACCTGGCCTGCCTTCGCTGCTGCGTTGGCATCGCCGTTGCTGGAGCTAGAAGAGGATGCGTCAGCTGCATACGCCGCGCCGCCTGCCAGAGTCAGTGTGGTGGTCAGTAAAAGCGTCGCTAATTTATTCATTTTCATCATGATGCTCCTGTGCTGGTCGTCTAATGCCGCGCGGGACGTCGGCAGAATATGCGCGAACCCATCGCACGCTCAGTGGTGAAAGATGCCATACGTGCCATAAGTAGCAGCATGGAATAACGAAAAAATGTAAAACAAAGGTATTTACAGTTAAAAAGTGTAGTCGGGATGTGGCGACTTGCTACTTTTCCCACCACATTACGTGGATTCCAGGAATTATCCGGGCGAAGTGTAAAATCGCGTTTACACTACGGCGCGAGCGAGATAGATTGGTCAGATTGCTTTTCTTCTAAAAAACATGTTCACACTGGAAAGATCATGACTTATCAGAACGACGATTTACGCATCAAAGAGATCAATGAGTTACTCCCTCCTGTCGCGCTGCTTGAAAAATTCCCCGCTACCGAAACCGCTGCCAGAACGGTCTCCCAGGCGCGCCGGGCAATTCATCAAATCCTGCGCGGCAACGACGATCGCCTGTTAGTGGTCATCGGCCCCTGTTCCATTCACGATCCCGTGGCGGCAAAAGAGTATGCTTCGCGCCTGCTGGCACTGCGTGACGAACTGAAGGGCGAACTGGAAATCGTAATGCGCGTCTATTTTGAAAAACCGCGCACCACCGTTGGCTGGAAGGGGTTGATTAACGATCCGCATATGGATAACAGCTTCCGCATCAATGACGGCCTGCGTATTGCGCGCAAACTGCTGCTGGAGATTAACGACAGTGGGCTGCCGGCGGCAGGTGAGTTCCTCGATATGATCACCCCGCAATATATGGCGGATTTGATGAGCTGGGGCGCGATTGGCGCGCGCACGACCGAATCTCAGGTACACCGTGAGCTTGCCTCCGGCCTCTCTTGCCCGGTTGGTTTTAAGAACGGCACCGACGGCACCATTAAAGTAGCGATTGACGCTATCAATGCCGCTGGCGCGCCGCACTGCTTCCTCTCCGTGACCAAATGGGGTCACTCCGCCATCGTCAACACGGCGGGCAACGGCGATTGCCACATTATTCTGCGCGGCGGCAAAGAGCCGAACTACAGCGCGAAGCATGTCGCTGAAGTGAAGGCAGGGCTGGAAAAAGCGGGCTTACCGGCGCAGGTGATGATTGATTTCAGCCATGCGAACTCCAGTAAGCAGTTTAAAAAGCAGATGGACGTGAGCGCCGATGTTTGCCAGCAGATCGCGGGCGGTGACAAGGCGATCATGGGCGTGATGATTGAGAGCCACCTGGTGGAAGGCAACCAGAGCCTTGAGAGCGGCGATGCGTTGGTTTACGGCAAAAGCGTGACCGATGCCTGTATCGGCTGGGAAGATACCGACGCGGTGCTGCGCCAGTTAGCGCAAGCCGTTAAAGCACGCCGCGGTTAACGGGCCCTCTATTTTGTATGCCGGATGGCGGCTACGCCTTATCCGGCCTACGGTAACGAAGCCGCTGAAACCGCGTAGGCCGGATAAGCGTTTACGCGCCATCCGGCAATTTTACGCAGCAAAAAGCCCGGCAGCGCGAAGCATACCGGGCCTGAGAGTTGAAAGCCGGGCATCAACGTGCCCGGCTTTTTTTATTACTTCGCTTTACCCTGGTTTGCTACCGCAGCAGCTTTCGCGGCGATCTCATCCGCGTTACCCAGATAGTAGTGCTTAATCGGTTTGAAGTTTTCGTCGAACTCATACACCAGCGGTACGCCGGTCGGAATGTTCAGTTCGAGGATCGCTTCTTCGCTCATGTTGTCGAGGTATTTCACCAGCGCACGCAGGGAGTTACCGTGTGCGGCAATGATCACGCGCTCACCGCTTTTCAGACGCGGCAGAATGGTTTCATTCCAGTAAGGAATAACGCGATCGATGGTCAGCGCCAGGCTTTCGGTCAGCGGCAGCTCTTGTTCGGTCAGTTTCGCGTAGCGCGGATCGTGGCCCGGGAAACGCTCATCATCTTTGGTCAGTGCCGGCGGGGTAACGGCGAAGCCGCGACGCCACTGTTTAACCTGATCGTCGCCATATTTCTCAGCGGTTTCTGCTTTGTTCAGACCCTGCAGCGCACCGTAGTGACGTTCGTTCAGTTTCCAGCTCTTCTCAACCGGCAACCATGCCTGATCCAGTTCGTCCAGAACGTTCCACAGCGTGTGGATGGCACGTTTCAGCACAGAGGTATAAGCAAAATCAAACGCGTAGCCTTCAGCTTTCAGCAGTTTGCCTGCCGCTTTCGCTTCGCCAACGCCTTTCTCTGACAGATCAACATCGTACCAACCGGTGAAGCGGTTTTCGTTGTTCCACTGGCTTTCGCCATGACGAACCAGAACCAGCTTAGTAACAGCCATACACTTACTCCTGTGAGCCTGATTTAATGATAACGATTCTCATTGTATTGCCGAAGCGCACTGCCCGGCAACGATTACCCTTAACCATAGCGAAAATAGGCGCAGAGTGTAAGCTGCTTGTGAATCAAGGGTTATTGTTTTGAGGATAAGTGGCGCATATTTCAGCAAAAAGGGCAAAAAAAAGCCCTCCCGCAGGAGGGCTCATGCTCAGAGCGGAATAAAGTGATACTCCGTCCGGCTGACATATTCGTCGCCAGGTTGCAGCGTACAATCCGGCTGCGGGAAGTCCGGGCGGTTCGGGCTGTCGGGTAAAAACTCGCTCTCCAGCGCCAGGCCCTGCCATGCGCTGTAGGTTTTCCCGCCGCGCGCAGGCGTCCCTTCCAGGTAGTTACCGGAATAGAACTGCAGCGCAGGCGCGCTAGTGTAGACCGACATCTGCAACTGCTTATCCGTCGACCACAGGTGCGCCGCAGGCCTGTTCACATCCCCCTGCGCCTGCAGTAAAAAGGCGTGATCGTACCCCTTCACCACGCGCTGATCCTCATCGCTGAGGAACTCTTCCGCCACGGTTTTTGGCGTACGGAAATCAAAACTGGTCAACGCCACCTTTTTCAGATCGCCGGTCGGAATGCCCATCTCATCCACCGGCAGATAGGCATCGGCCAGCAGCTGCAGCGTATGGTTGCGGACATCGCCCTGCGCGCCATCAAGGTTGAAATAGGCGTGATTGGTCAGGTTGACCGGGCAGGGCTTGTCGGTGGTCGCACGGTACTCAATGGTAATGCGGTTATCATCACCAAGACGGAAGTGCGCCGTGGCGTTGACCGTACCCGGATAGCCCTGATCGCCATCCGGCGAGGTGAGGGAGAAGAGCACTTCGCTGTCGTTCTGGCGCTCAATGCGCCAGCGGCGTTTATCAAACCCTTCCGGGCCGCCATGCAGCTGGTTTTCGCCCTGGCTTGGGGTCAGGGACCAGGTCTCGCCATCAAGAGTAAAGCGGCTCTTCGCAATGCGGTTCGCATACCGGCCAATAGACGCACCGAGATAGGCGGTCTGCTCCCAGTAGTGCTCCGGCGTAGCGCAGCCGAGCAGGGCTTCGCGCACGCTACCATCTTTCATCGGTACGCGCGCAGAGAGCAGCGTCGCGCCCCAGTCCATTAAGCTCACCACCATCCCCGCGCCGTTGCGCAGGGTGATCAGTCGTACCGGCAGCCCATCGGGTGCTACCGCAGGCGTTTCATTTAGCACTGTCCTGCCCCCTGAGAAGGTTTACACACGTAGAAGGTCTCTTTGATGCCGGTTTTCGCTTCGTACTGGCTCTCAACCGCCTGTTTCACTTCCGGCACCAGCGCTTCCGGCACCAGCGCAACGACGCAGCCGCCAAAGCCGCCGCCGGTCATGCGCACGCCGCCTTTATCACCGATGGTCGCTTTGACGATCTCTACCAGCGTATCGATTTGCGGCACGGTGATTTCGAAATCGTCGCGCATAGAGGCGTGGGATTCCGCCATCAGCTCGCCCATGCGTTGCAGGTCGCCTTTCTCCAGCGCAGCGGCCGCTTCCACGGTGCGGGCGTTTTCGGTCAGCACATGGCGCACACGTTTCGCGACCAGCGGATCCAGCTCATTCGCCACAGTGTTGAACTGATCGAGGCTGACATCACGCAGCGCTTTTTGCTGGAAGAAGCGCGCGCCGGTTTCGCACTGCTGGCGGCGGGTGTTGTATTCGCTGCCCACCAGCGTACGTTTGAAGTTGCTATTAATGATGACAATCGCCACGCCTTCCGGCATGGAAACCGCTTTGGTGCCGAGCGAGCGGCAGTCGATCAGCAGCGCGCTGCCTTTCTTGCCAAGCGCAGAGATCAGCTGATCCATAATGCCGCAGTTACAGCCAACAAACTGGTTCTCCGCTTCCTGGCCGTTGAGCGCGATCTGCGCCCCATCCAGCGGCAGATGGTAAAGCTGCTGGAAGACGGTACCGACCGCCACTTCCAGCGAGGCCGACGAGCTTAAGCCCGCGCCCTGCGGCACATTGCCGCTGATCACCAGATCCGCACCGCCAAAGCTGGCATCGCGCTGTTGCAGATGTTTCACCACGCCGCGTACATAGTTGGACCACTGCTGGCTGTCGTGCGCCACAATCGGCGCATCAAGCGAAAACTCATCGCGCTGGTTGTCATAATCGGCAGCGATCACGCGCACGGTGCGGTCGTCGCGCGCTTTGCAGCTGATCACCATCTGGTAATCGATGGCGCAGGGCAGCACAAAACCGTCGTTGTAATCGGTATGTTCGCCAATCAGGTTGACGCGGCCCGGGGCCTGGATGGTGTGGGTGGCAGGGTAGCCGAATGTCTCAGCAAACAGAGCGTCTGTTGTCTCTTTCAGGCTCATTGTTATTCTCCGGATTCGCGAAAATGGATATCACTGACCGCGCGCAGGCGTTCAGCCGCTTGTTCTGCCGTGAGATCGCGCTGGGTTTCGCCGAGCATCTCGTAGCCGACCATAAATTTACGCACCGTGGCGGAGCGCAGCAGCGGCGGGTAGAAGTGCGCATGCAGCTGCCAGTGGGCGTTATCCTCGCCATTAAACGGCGCGCCGTGCCAGCCCATTGAGTAGGGGAATGAGCACTGGAACAGGTTGTCGTAGCGGCTGGTCAGTTCTTTCAGTGCCAGCGCAAGATCGCTGCGCTGCGCGTCGGTTAACTCGGTAATGCGCTGAACGGCGGCTTTTGGCAGCAGCAGCGTTTCAAACGGCCAGGCGGCCCAGTAGGGCACCACCGCCAGCCAGTGCTCGGTTTCAACCACCGTGCGGCTGCCATCTTTCAGCTCGCGCTGCACATAATCGAGCAGCATCGGCGAGTGGTGTTCGGCAAAGTAGGCTTTTTGCAGGCGATCTTCGCGCTCGGCTTCATTCGGCAGGAAGCTGTTGGCCCAAACTTGCCCGTGCGGATGCGGGTTGGAGCAGCCCATCGCCGCGCCTTTGTTCTCAAACACCTGGATCCACGGGTAGGTTTTACCCAGCTCAGCGGTCTGCTGCTGCCAGGTTTTTACCACCTCTTCCAGTGCCGCCACGCTCAGCTCCGGCAGCGTTTTGCTGTGATCCGGCGAGAAGCAGATAACCCGGCTGGTGCCGCGCGCGCTCTGGCTGCGCATCAGCGGGTCGTTACTCTCTGGTGCATCCGGCGTGTCGGTCATCAGCGCCGCAAAGTCATTGGTAAAGACATAGGTGCTGGTGTAGTCGGGGTTTTTATCCCCGGTGACACGGGTATTGCCCGGACAGAGGAAACAGTCCGGATCGTGCGCAGGCAGCGTCTGTTTAGACGGCGTCTCCTGCGCCCCTTGCCAGGGGCGTTTCGCACGGTGCGGAGAGACCAGAATCCACTGATCCTTCAGCGGATTGTAGCGGCGATGCGGGTGATCGACCGGGTTAAATTGCGACATTACCACTCCTGTTAATCGGGATAGCCCTGCGGATGGCGTGACTGCCAGCGCCAGGTATCTTCTGCCATTTCATCAAGGGTGCGTGTTACGCGCCAGTTCAGCTCTTTGTCGGCTTTGGTGGCGTCCGCCCAGTAGGCCGGGAGATCGCCGTCGCGGCGCGGCGCGAAATGCCAGGCAATCGGTTTGCCGCAGGCTTTGCTGAAGGCGTTAATCACATCAAGCACGCTGCTGCCGACGCCAGCGCCGAGGTTATAAATATGGACGCCCGGTTTGCCTGCCAGCTGCTGCATGGCGGCAACGTGACCGTCAGCCAGATCCATCACGTGGATATAGTCGCGCACGCCGGTGCCATCTTCTGTCGGGTAGTCATTGCCGAACACCGCCAGCGATTCGCGGCGGCCCACCGCCACTTGCGCGATATAGGGCATCAGGTTGTTCGGAATCCCCTGCGGATCTTCACCCATCTCACCTGACGGATGCGCGCCTACCGGGTTGAAGTAGCGCAGCAGCGCAATGCTCCACTCCGGCTGCGCTTTTTGCAGGTCGGTGAGGATCTGCTCAACCATCAGTTTGCTTTTGCCATACGGGCTTTGCGGGGTGCCTGTCGGGAAGCTTTCGGCATAAGGAATTTTCGGCTGGTCGCCATAGACGGTTGCCGAGGAGCTAAAGATAAAGTTCTTCACGTTGGCGGCGCGCATGGCGTTAATCAGGCGCAGCGTGCCGTTAACGTTGTTGTCGTAATACTCCAGCGGTTTAGCAACGGATTCGCCGACGGCTTTCAGGCCGGCGAAGTGGATCACCGCTTCGATAGCGTGATCGTGCAGGATCTCGGCCAGCAGCGCTTCATCGCGAATATCGCCCTCAACGAAGAGCGCCCGTTTACCGCCAAAGCGCTCAATCTGGTTAAGCACGCTGCGCTTACTGTTGCAGAGGTTGTCGAGGATGATAACGTCATGACCGTTTTGCAGCAGTTGCACGCAGGTGTGGCTTCCTATGTAACCGCTACCACCAGTAACCAGAACTCGCATATTTGACTCCATCAAGCATTTGATATGAATTAACCTTAGCATAACAGAGCGGTAAAAAGTGTGACATGGGATAAAATAGTGGAATCGTTTACACTGATTTTTCAACCGCCCGCAATGCCGCATCAACGCCGGGACAGCCGCGTATTTACCGGGCTGCGCCGACGAGTGTGATTAGTCTGAAAATGACGTCACTGCGCTGCAGCGACGCAGGGAAGGTCAGCGAAAGCTGGCCAGCGCCCCGTGGAGGTTATAGGTCATCAGGGAGAGCCAGGCAATCAGCCCAAAGTACAAAAGGGTATATTCCAGACGTTTGCCAGGGTTAAGTGCGGTTAAATTGGGCGTTTCTTTGCGCCGGGTCCAGATTTGCGAAGCCGCCAGCAGGCAGACAATCAGCAACAGCGGGCTGGGATGCAGGTAAAAGAAACCGAGCAGCAGCGGAATGCCGAGATACCAAATCTTGCGCGAAATGGCGACGGTAATGCGCCCGCCATCAAGGGGGGGAACCGGGATCAGGTTAAAGAGGTTGAGGAAAAAGCCAGCGTAAGCCACCGCCATCAACATCGAACTGTCGAAGTACTCCGCCAGATAGTAGCAGCCCAGCGCGGCAAGCGAGCCGAGCAGGGGGCCGGCGATACCGACCCACGCCTCCGTTTCCGCATCCGGAAACTCCTCTTTTAGCGCCACCCAGGCACCGACGAAAGGGATAAACATCGGCAGACCCACCGGCAAGTTACGCTGACGCGCCGCAAGATAGTGGCCCAGTTCATGACAAAAGAGCAGCACCACGAAGCCGGTGGCGTAGGGCCAGCCGAAGGCCAGCGCATAGGTCGCCACCGACAGCAGCATTGTCCCCCCGGAAAGCAGCAGCTTGCCGAGGGTTGCGCCTTTAAACAGCAGAAACAGCAGCTTCATGCTTATTCGACAATCTTAGATTTGTCGTCTTTTTTACGGAACAGCAGCTTCTTGATGCCCATACCTGCACCCGCCAGCGCAATCAGCGCCAGTTTCCAGAACTTCAGCAGCGTCACGCCGATAATTGCCAGCAGACCAAGTTTTTTCACCGCCAGGCCGCCAATCAGCGCCGCCAGGCCATACTCGGCGATCTTGTCAGTCGAGGCGTTGAAGTCGCTGTACTTTTTACCGTCGTTAAAGGTCACGGCGTTAAGCAGGTTTTTCGCCAGCGGCTTCTCTTGCTCCACGGTGCCGCGATCGGTCACCAGGTTCAGCGAGAGATACCCTTCACGGCCGAGCAGGTAGGTGTTGTAGTTCACGCCTTGCTCTTTCAGCGGTACGTTACTGCCGATATCGCGAATGGCAGCAGACCAGATCAGGCGATGCGTTGCTGCGTCATAGCTCGGCTTCTCTACCCAGCCGACCACTTCGATAGGAGGGATGCCTTTCTCGCTGCGCATCTTGTTGCCTTCTTTGGTCCCCTCCTGCAGGTTGCTCAGCAACTCGGCCGCGTCCCAGTCTTTGGCATCGTCATCTTTGATGTAACCCGCATCGTCATACTCAATGGAGACGAACCCGGAGATGGCATCATTGAACACCAGCCCGTAAAAGGCGCTCTCATCGACGTGGTTACCCAGTTCGCGCATAAATTCCGCTGCCTGCCGCGGAGGGATATAGGTAAAACCTTCCGGAAGATTAAGCACCGCCTGGTTACCCAGCGTGACTTTATGCGGGCCCGACACGCTGACGCGCTGCATGTTTTCTACGGCCTGGTTAATTTTTGCTTCGTTCGCGGAAGCAGCGTCCGGTGCCGTCTCTTCGGCAAAACTCAGCGTGCTGAAACCAAAGCAGAGCGCCGCGACCAGCGTAAGGACGCGGGGAAGGGAGAGATATTGAGTCATAAAGGTCCCGTTTATATTGACCCGTCGTCCATCGGCGGGCTTTTTTCTTGCCATAACAAAAACTGGCCGCGGATAACGGGGGGCGTCATCAGCAAGCCAGTAAACGATCATTATTTTTTTACGCGAAAACGCGCGGGCGCTATTACACCACACCGCCAGGAGGCGAAGCAGCCCCCCAATTATTGTGGTGTTAAGGCGTAGCGGTAGCCTTCGCCGTCGGCAATAAACGCCAGCTGATGGGTAATGCAGCCGGGCGCGTCGGAAGCGTGGTGGGAGACAAACAGCAACTGGGTTTCCCCTTCGCCGATCAGCACATCGATAAAGCGGCGCACCAGCTGGCGGTTGAGCGGATCCAGTCCCTGCAATGGCTCATCAAGGATCAGCAGCGTCGGGTGTTTAACCAGTGCGCGGACAATCAGCGCCAGCCGCTGCTGCCCCCACGAGAGGCTGTGAAACGGCGCGTCGGCGGTACGGGCATCAAAGCCGAGAATATCGAGCCACTGCTGCGCCAGCTTGTGCTGCTTATCGGAGACCGCCTGGTAAATCCCAATCGAGTCGAAATAGCCCGAGAGGATCACATTGCGCACCGTGGTGCTGACGCGGTAATCGAGGTGCAGGCTACTGCTGACATAGCCAATATGTTTTTTGATATCCCAGATGGTCTCACCGCTGCCGCGACGGCGGCCAAACAGGGTTAAATCGTTGCTGTAGCCCTGCGGATGATCGCCGGTAATCAGGCTTAGCAGCGTCGATTTCCCCGCGCCGTTCGGGCCGGTAATCTGCCAGTGCTCGCCCGGATTCACCTGCCAGCTGAGGTGATTAATGATTGGGCGGTCATCATAGGAGACCACGCCGTCGTTAAGCACAATCAGCGCTGCGCTGGGATCGAGCGTGGCACGAGCGGGCGCAGCATCCGGCTCCGGCAGCGCCATGCCGCTCAACTGTTCACTGTGCGCCAACTGGGCAATCAGCGCCTGCTGAAGCAGGGCCTCTTTCTCACCGGTTTCCGTCAGGGCGCAATCCACCAGCACGCCCGCATGCTGAACAAAGGCCGGGATCTCATCGAACCGGTTGAGCACCAGCACCAGCGTGTAGCCATCGGCATTCAGACGGGCAAGCAACAGGGCGAGCTGTTGACGGGAGTCCACATCCAGCCCGTCAAAGGGTTCATCAAGAATAAGCAACTCCGGCTGCGCCATCAGCGCCTGGCAGAGCAGGGTTTTGCGGGTCTCGCCTGTGGAGAGGTATTTAAAGCGACGTTCAAGCAGATGGGTAATGCCAAACTGCGCCGCCAGCGCAGCGCAGCGCGACGGGTCTTTAACCTCATCCTGAATAATATCGGCGGTGGTGCGACCGGTATCCTCTTCGCCCGGCGAGAGCATATCGGTGTTATTACGCTGCCACTCTTCGCTAACCAGCTTTTGCAGCTGTTCAAAGGAGAGGCGGGTAAGGCGGGTGAAGTGGCACTGGCGCTCGCCGTTAAGCAGCGTCAGTTCACCCGCCAGCGCGCGAGCCAGCGCCGATTTGCCGCTGCCATTGGCACCGACAAAGGCCCAGCTCTCTCCGGCCTGCAGGCGGAGATCTTCAAGATGCAGCGTGCGGGTATCGCTAAGACGAAACGTACCTTGCGAAATTTGCAATGACGACATGATGTATCCCAGGTTTTGCAGCACAGAAACTCAGGGATACGTGCAATGGCCTGGCTTGTCAATGCCCTCAGCACAACGTGGCGAGAATCACCCGATCGGCATTAAAATATGCCGTCACCTGCTGCTGTTCCTGCATATCCTCCACCTGCGCATTTGGCACTGTGGCGCAAAGCATCTGACCATCCGGCAGGGCGATCAGCACTTCACTCTGCACCTCGCCCTGCTCAATATGGGCAATCGCGCCGGTTATCTGGTTATCCGCCTGCGCCGCCAGCCGCGCATCGCAGGTCAGGCTGACCCACGGCGCTTTTAGCAGCACCAGCACCTCTTTGCCCGCCTCCAGCCCTAAGCGTTCAGCGCTTTGCGCCGTGACCGCCGCGTTAAGCCGGGTTTGCCCATCCGCCAGCAACACCTCGACATGCTGCTGCACCTGCTGGTAGTCGCGGGCGACGATGGTGCCAAACCACTGGTTGCGGGCGCTGGTTTGCAGGGAGAAGCGCGAGATGGCCGCCAGCAGGCTGTCGAGCGGCAGGGCGTCATTATCGCTCAGCACATCAAAGGCTTTTTGCTGGATCTGCCCCAGCAGATCGTAGAGCTGAATCAGACGCTGCCCGTAGCGGGTGACTACCGCGCCGCCGCCGCCTTTACCGCCGGTGGCGCGCTCAACCAGCGTCTGCTCGCTGAGCTGGTTCATCTCATTGATGGCGTCCCACGCGCTTTTGTAGCTGATCCCGGCGTTCTTCGCGCCCTGGCTGATGGAGCCGGTTTGCTCAATCTGTTTGAGCAGGGCGATGCGCCGCGGGTCGGCGAAGAGGCGCTGCTGGAGTTTAAGAGTAAGGAGAATTTCAGCCTGCATGACGCACTTCCCTCGCAAAAGGGCTATTGTGAAGGAAAAGCGCCGACGCGCCTAGTGCCGGGCAATCGCACAAAAGGCGAGTGTTTTACATAATGTTCAGGCTAGAATGCCGCATTCTCACTTTCTGGAGACGACCATGTTAGAGCTGTTGAAAAGCCTGGTTTTTGCCGTGATTATGGTGCCGGTGGTTATGGCGATTATCCTCGGCCTGATTTATGGCCTGGGTGAAGTGTTCAACGTCTTTTCCGCCGTTGGACACCGCGAAAAGCGCCGCAATACCACTACCCCGTCGCGCTAATCCCTTCCCACACGCCCACTTTGTGGGCGTTTCGTTCTCTGCCATTCAAGATCTTTTCCCTTTCTGCCGATATAGTTAGGTAGGTTTTAATTATTGATGGGTATTTCCGGCCCGCTGCCATTCTCTGATACTATCGTTATGTTTTTTTTTATATAACGAAAATGAGAGGAGTAAAAAATGGCACACACAGGGCGACGTCTGCTGGTTGGCGCAGCATTAACACTTGTCGTAGCAGGGCAGGCCGTGGCGCAAGAGGGTAAAATTACCGTCTTTGCCGCCGCCTCGCTGACCAATGCGATGCAGGATATTGCCGCCGCGTATAAAAAAGAGAAGCAGGTTGAGGTGGTCTCCTCATTCGCCTCCTCTTCCACGCTTGCCCGCCAGATTGAAGCGGGTGCGCCGGCGGATCTCTTTATCTCGGCCGACCAGAAGTGGATGGATTACGCGATCGAGAAAAAAGCGGTGGATAGCGCGAGCCGTGAAACCCTGCTCGGCAATAGCCTGGTGGTGGTTGCGCCGAAGAGCAGCGCGCAGGGCGAGATTAAGATTGATGCGAAAACCGACTGGAACAGCCTGCTGAAAGGCGGCCGTCTGGCGGTGGGCGATCCGGATCATGTTCCGGCCGGTATCTACGCCAAAGAGGCGTTGCAAAAACTGGGCGCCTGGGAAACCCTCTCGCCGAAACTGGCACCTGCGGAGGATGTTCGCGGCGCGCTGGCGCTGGTGGAGCGCAGCGAAGCGCCATTAGGCATTGTCTACGGCTCTGACGCGGTGGCCAGCAAAGGGGTGAAAGTGGTGGGCACCTTCCCGGAAGCGTCGCACAAAAAAGTGGAATACCCGCTGGCGATTATCGATGGCCATAAAAACGCAACGGTGAGCGCGTTTTATGACTATCTGAAAGGCCCGCAGGCTTCTGAAATCTTTAAACGTTACGGATTTACAACGCACGAATGATATTGACCGATCCTGAATGGCAGGCTGTTCTGCTGAGCCTTAAAGTCTCTTCCCTGGCGGTACTACTCAGTTTGCCCTTTGGGATCTTCTTTGCCTGGCTGCTGGTGCGCCGCACTTTCCCGGGCAAAGCGCTGCTCGACAGCGTGCTGCATCTGCCGCTGGTGCTGCCGCCGGTGGTGGTCGGTTACCTGCTGCTGATTGCCATGGGCCGCCGTGGCGTCGTCGGTCAGTGGCTCTATGACTGGTTTGGCATCACTTTCGCCTTCAGTTGGCGCGGTGCGGTATTAGCCGCCGCGGTAATGTCATTCCCGCTGATGGTGCGCGCCATTCGCCTCGCGCTGGAGAGTGTCGATACCAAACTGGAACAGGCCGCCCGCACACTGGGGGCCGGTCGCTGGCGCGTTTTTTTCACCATTACCTTACCGCTCACCCTGCCGGGAATTATTGTCGGCACGGTGCTGGCCTTTGCCCGCTCCCTCGGCGAGTTTGGTGCCACCATTACCTTCGTCTCCAATATTCCGGGCGAAACCCGCACTATTCCCTCTGCCATGTACACCTTAATTCAGACGCCGGGGGGCGAGAGCGCCGCCGCGCGCCTGTGCATTATTTCGATTATTCTGGCGCTGATCTCACTGCTGATTTCAGAGTGGCTGGCGCGCGTGAGCCGCGAACGGACGGGGAGATAACCGATGCTGGAGCTTAATTTCACCCAGACGCTGGGCAGCCATCGGTTACATATCGCCGAAACGCTGCCTGCCAGCGGCATCACCGCGATTTTTGGCGTCTCGGGCGCGGGCAAAACCTCACTGATTAACGCCATCGGCGGCCTGACGCAGCCGCAAGAGGGGCGCATCGTGCTTAACGACCGCGTGCTGTTCGATACCGAACGCAAAGTGTGTCTGCCGCCCGAAAAGCGCCGCGTCGGCTATGTTTTTCAGGATGCGCGCCTCTTTCCGCACTATAGCGTGCGCGGCAACCTGCGCTACGGTATGGCGAAATCGATGGCTGCTCAGTTTGACAAACTGGTGACACTGCTCGGCATCGAGCCGCTGCTCGACCGGCTGCCCGGCGGTCTCTCCGGCGGGGAAAAGCAGCGGGTGGCAATTGGCCGCGCGTTATTGACTGCGCCGGAGCTGATGCTGCTGGATGAACCGCTGGCGTCGCTGGATATTCCGCGCAAGCGCGAACTGCTGCCCTACCTGCAACGGCTGGCGCAGGAGATCAATATCCCAATGCTCTACGTCAGCCACTCGCTGGATGAGATCCTGCATCTGGCAGATAAAGTGATGGTGCTGGAAGCGGGCGAAGTGAAAGCCTTTGGCAGCCTCGAAGATGTGTGGGGCAGCAGCGTAATGAACCCGTGGCTGCCGCCGGAGCAGCAGAGCAGCGTGCTGAGAGTGCTGGTGCTGGAACACCATCCGCACTATGCGATGACCGCGCTGGCGCTGGGCGATCAGCATATCTGGGTCAATAAGATCGACCGGCCGCTGAAAAGCGCGCTGCGTATCCGCATTCAGGCCACCGATGTGTCACTGGTGCTCCAGCCGCCGATGAACACCAGCATCCGCAATATTCTGCGCGCCAAAATCGTGCAGTGTTTCGATGTTGACGGGCAGGTTGAAGTGCAGCTGGATGTCGGTGGCAGAACCCTGTGGGCGCGCATCAGCCCCTGGGCGCGGGATGAACTCAGTATCAAACCCGGCCAGTGGCTCTATGCGCAAATCAAAAGCGTATCGATTACCGCCTGATTAGAGCAGCTCTTTATCAATAAATTGGGCGATGCTATCGACGGTGTTATCGCCAATCACCACATTGGCATGGGCTTTCACCACGTCGTCGGCGTTGCCCATCGCCACACCGGTGCCTGCGGCCTGTAGCATGCTGATATCGTTATAGTTATCGCCAAAGGCCACGACATCCTGCATCGATAAGCCCTGCGCGGCGACCCATTCGGCCAGCCGTTTGCCTTTGCTGTTACCGGCGCGGGCGATATCCACCTGATCGTGCCATGACCATTCGCACTCCAGCCCTAGCGTCTGCTCAACATGGTGAGCAAAGTTCTTCAGCTTGCCGGTATCTTCATCGGTGAGGGCGAATTTCCAGATAGCCTCCACCTCTGCGGCCGCGGCGCGCAGGGAGTCCACCTGCTGAAACACCGGGCGCTGCTCGGGCGGCAGCGCTTCGGCCCACGCCGTGGTGCGCAGCACATGGCCGGTCGGCTTTTCATACAGCATGGCGTTATCGACATACATCAGGCCATGCACCTGGTACTCCTCCAGCAGGGCGATCAGTTGTTGCGCCTGGTTGACCGGCAGCGGATCGGCGGCGAGCACCTTTTTTGCATGATAATCATACAAATAGGTACCATTACAACAAATTGCAGGTGTATCCAGCGCCAGTGCCTGATAAAAAGGGTGGATAGCGACATGGTGCCGACCGGTCACGATAATGGGCAGATGCCCGGCGGCTTTTGCGCGTGCCAACGCTTCAAGGGAAGAGGGCAGAAGCGTCTTCTTCGGGGTTAAAAGCGTACCGTCTAAATCGAGTGCTATTACGCGCGAGGTCATATCGTTTCCCGTGGTTGAAGGTGAAAATTCGTGTCCGGGGATGGTACACCCCGTCGTCGCATGCGCAAAATCTGAGGGCGAAATTCAGCATCACGCCGCAAAAACGGCTATCCTGGTTACTTAACGCAGAGAAGAATTTGAGGAAAGGAGTGTTCATGAAACAGACCGTTTATACCGCCAGCCCCGAAAGTCAGCAGATCCACGTCTGGCGTTTGAATTCCGAAGGCAGCCTGACGCTGGTGCAGGTTGTCGATGTGCCAGGCCAGGTGCAGCCGATGGTTGTCAGCCCGGATAAACGTTACCTCTACGTTGGCGTTCGCCCTGAATTTCGCGTTCTCGCGTACCGTATCTCCCCTGAGGATGGCGCCCTGAGCTACGCCGCAGAAGCACCGCTCTCCGGCAGCCCGACCCATATCTCCACCGATCACAGCGGTCGTTTCCTGTTTAGCGCCTCCTATAATGCGGGCAGCGTCAGCGTGGTGCGCCTGAATGATGGCATTCCGGGCGAGACCGTACACCTTGAAGAGGGGCTGGAAGGGTGCCACTCGGCCAATATTTCCCCGGACAACCGCACGCTGTTTGTCCCTGCTCTGAAGCAGGATCGCATCTGTCTCTTTACCCTCGGTGAAACGGGCGCGCTGACCGCGCAGGAGCCGTCGGAAGTGACCACCGTTGAGGGCGCCGGCCCGCGCCATATGGCCTTCCACCCGAATAAGCGTTTCGCCTACTGCGTTAACGAACTCAACAGCAGCGTCGATGTCTGGCAGCTTAGCGATCCGCACGGCAAGACCGAGTGTGTGCAGACCGTGGATATGATGCCGCCGGAGTTCAGTGATACCCGCTGGGCGGCGGATATCCATATCACGCCGGATGGCCGTCATCTCTATGCCTGCGATCGTACCTCCAGCACCCTGACCATCTTCAGCGTGTCGGAAGATGGCAGCGTCATCGCCGTTGAAGGTTTCCAGCCGACCGAAACCCAGCCGCGCGGCTTCAATATCGATAACAGCGGCAAATACCTGATTGCCGCCGGGCAGAAATCCCATCATATCGCGCTGTATGAGATTAGCGGCGCGCAGGGTCTGCTGGCGGAAAAAGCGCGTTACGCCGTGGGCCAGGGCCCGATGTGGGTAGTGATTAACGCCATGTAATAACCGGGATCCCATTTCCGGGCATAAAAAAACCTCGCCGCGGCGAGGTTTTTAGTTTTCAGATGCTAATTACTTCTTCGGCTCGGCAACCACTTTGCTGCCGAGGCCGCGGTTGTTGAACTCCCAGAAGCGGTTGAACTTGGCATCGTTCAAATCGCGCTGGATGTTGCCTTTATCATCCGCAGTGCCGGTGTTGCCCGCATAGGCGCGGCCTGATACGGCGGCATCGCCCCACGGTTTCGCCACGTTAAAGCCTTCGTTAATCACGCTATCGCGGATCACCGCCTGGCCGTTGGTGCTGCTGTCGACATCCAGCGAGCGGCCCAACTGCGCGACACCGTTTCCGGCGGCGGTAAAGCGGCTGTTGACGGCGAGGAAACCGTAATAGAGGTTCGACAGGGTCGATGGTGCGAAGACATAGCCTGCCTGCTGCGTACGCGAGTTGACCACGCGGAAGTCGGTGTTATCAAACACCACCGCGCCGCGCCCGGAGACGATATCTACATCGCCTTCGAGGTAGCTGTTGGTCACCAGCGTGCGGGTCTGGCGATCGCTGCGCAGGGTGTTATCCACGCCGCTGTTGGTCACAAAGAAGGTGTTCTGGCGACCGAGGATATTGACGTTGTTGATCTGCACTTTATCGCCATCGCTGCGCAGTGCCACCGCTTGGTGGTTGCCGGCATCGACGCTGTCGCCGAGCGTGTTCTGAATGGTCAGGTTCTGCAGTTGCAGCCCGTTGTTCTGCGACCAGACAACGGCGGAGCACATCACGCCAACGGTCGCCGCGCGGCTGCGCTGGCAGGCATCAAACATATACCATGCTGGTTTACCCGGCATATATTTGCCCGATGGGTTGACCAGACGACGCCAGCTGGTCGGATCCATTTCAGAATCGATCGCCTGACCGATCTTCACATCCGCCGCTTTCTCACCGGTACCGTAAATGGTCACGCTGCCCGAAGCCGCAGGCACATAGACGGTGCCTTCATATTCACCCGGCATCACCGCAATGTACTGGCGGTCGCTGGCGTGTTTATTGATAGCAGCGTCAACCGCAGCCTGAATGGTGGTGTGAGTCACACCCGCCGTACCGGCCGGCCCAACAACGAAATCTGCTTTTTCCGGCACGCGGATCGCGTAAGGTTTCCACGCGGCGCTGTTGGCGGCCAGCGGGGTGAAGTAGCGATCGGCGGTGAAGTTTTTCGCTTCAGCTTCGCTTAGGATCGGGCGCGAGGAGGTGCCCGGCGCAGTTTGTTCAGAAGGACGCTCAGAGGGCGGCGTCGAGCTACAGGCGGTCAGTGTCACGCCAAAAGCGAGCGCCAGCGCCAGACGGGAAACCGATGATGTGTTCAAGGGGTGCTCCAGACTATGCAAGTTAAAGGGGATAGCGTAATGCCTGCTTTTTTATACTAAGTTGAGCGAAACGGGAAGCCGATTTGTTAAATCGGCTGTAAATCCCTGGCTTTTAGCTGAAAAGGGCGGTGAGAGTGGCGCTGCCGAGGGTGTGAAAATGGACATTAAAGCCGACCATTGCCCCGCTAGCGTTCTCGTCGACATCCAGTTTCTCTACGTCCAGCGCGTGAACGGTGAAGATATAGCGGTGGGTTTCGCCCTTCGGCGGTGCCGCGCCACCATATCCGGCGCTGCCAAAGTCGGTGCGCGTCTGCACGCTCCCTTCCGGCAATGCGGCACTGCCGGATCCTGCACCCTGCGGTAGTACGCGAGTGTCTGCCGGCAGGTTCGCCACAATCCAGTGCCACCAGCCGGAGCCGGTGGGCGCGTCAGGATCATAGCAGGTGACGACAAAGCTTTTGGTGCCCGCAGGCACCTCATCCCATGTCAGATGGGGCGAAATATTATCGCCCTCATAGCCCATGCCGTTAAACACGTGACGCAGCGGCAGCTTCTCACCATCACGAAAATTATGGCTGAGTAACTTCATGTGGCCTCCTTGCTTAGCGGTGCAGCAGTTTCAGCAACTCTTCGGCGGTTGCCGCAGAGGAGGCCGGGTTCTGACCGGTGACCAGATGGCCGTCGGTGACCACATAGACGCCCCAGTCATCGGTGCGCTCGAACTGCCCGCCTGCCTGTTTCAGTGAATCTTCCACTAAAAACGGCACCACTTTCGTCAGGCCAACCGCCTCTTCTTCGCTGTTGGTAAAACCGGTGACGCGTTTACCCTGCACCAGCGGCGTGCCGTCCGGTTTTTTCGCATGGCGCAGTACGCCCGGTGCGTGGCAGACCGCCGCGACCGGTTTTCCTTCCGCCCAATATTTTTCAATCAGATCGATAGAGGCGGGGTGCTCAGCCAGATCCCACAGCGGGCCGTGGCCGCCCGGGAAAAAGACCGCGTCATAATCGCTGATGTTGATGCTGCTCAGGGGCAGGGTATTTGCCAGCGCCTGCTGCGCTTTTTCATCTTTACGGAAACGCTCGGTGTCCTGCGTCTGCGCATCCGGCGCATCGCTGGTCGGGTCGAGCGGCGGCTGTCCGCCCGCCGGAGAGGCGAGTACCACCTCTACGCCTGCATCCTGAAAGATATACCAGGGTGCGGCAAACTCTTCGAGCCAGAAACCGGTTTTCTTGCCGGTGTCGCCCAGGGTGTCATGTGAGGTCAGAACCATCAGAATTGCCATATATCCTCCATTTTTCAGGTCAGTAACCCAAAAGTGTAGTGCATCTTTTACGCCTCGGCGGCGAAGAAGTCCGCACGCAGCACGGCGGCATTCACCGCCTGGGTCAGGCGCGACAGCTGCTCCGGGGTGATGATATAGGGCGGCATCAGATAGATCAGGCGGCCAAACGGGCGGATCCAGACGCCCTGCTCAACAAAGAAGCGCTGCAACGCCGCCATATTCACCGGCGAGCGCGTTTCCACCACGCCAATCGCGCCGAGTACGCGCACATCCGCGACGCTTGCGGCCTCTGCGGCGGGAGCCAGCTCCGTCTTCAGCTGCGCTTCAATGGCAGCGACCTGCGCCTGCCACTCGCCGCGCTGCAAAATCTCCAGGCTGGCGGTTGCCGCCGCGCAGGCCAGCGGGTTGCCCATAAAGGTTGGGCCGTGCATAAAGCAGCCCGCCTCGCCGTTGCTGATGGTCTCTGCCACCGCGCGGGTGGTCAGCGTAGCGGAGAGGGTCATAGTCCCGCCTGTCAGCGCTTTGCCAAGGCAGAGAATATCTGGCGTGATATCCGCATGCTCACAGGCGAAGAGTTTACCGGTGCGGCCAAAGCCGGTGGCGATCTCATCGGCGATCAGCAGGATCCCTTCGCGATCGCACATCTTACGGATGCGCTTCAGCCACTCAGGATGATAAATACGCATGCCGCCCGCGCCCTGCACAATCGGCTCCAGAATAACGGCAGCGATCTCATGGCGATGGGCCGCCAGCGTGCGGGCAAACGCCACCATATCGTGCTCATCCCACTCCCCATCGAAACGGCTCTGCGGCGCAGGTGCGAAGAGGTTTTCCGGCAGGTAACCCTTCCACAAACTGTGCATCGAGTTATCGGGATCGCACACCGACATCGCACCAAAGGTGTCGCCATGGTAGCCGTTACGGAAGGTGAGGAAGCGCTGCCGCGATTCGCCCTTCGCCTGCCAGTATTGCAGCGCCATCTTCATCGCCACTTCCACCGCCACCGAACCGGAGTCGGCGAGAAACACGCACTCCAGCGCCTCGGGCGTCATCGCCACCAGTTTGCGGCACAGCGCCACGGCGGGCGCATGGGTAATGCCGCCGAACATCACGTGAGAGACGGCATCGATCTGCGTTTTCATCGCCGCGTTCAGCGCCGGATGGCCGTAACCGTGGATCGCCGCCCACCAGGATGACATGCCGTCAACCAGCTTCTCACCGCTGGCGAGATGTAGCTCGCAGCCCTGCGCGGAAGCGACCGGATAGACGGGGAGAGGGGCGGTCATGGAGGTGTAGGGATGCCAGATATGGCTGCGATCAAAAGCTAAATCGTCTTGGGTCATAATCGACTTGTAAACCAAATTAAAAAGTTTTAGGTTTACGAGTCTACACCGAATAACGATTTAATCACACTTTTGGAGAGGCCAGATGGCTCACCACACACGCTGGACACTGTCGCAAGTTACTGCTTTATTTGAAAAACCACTGCTGGATCTGCTTTTCGAGGCGCAGCAAATTCACCGTCAGCATTTTGACCCGCGCCAGGTGCAGGTCAGCACGCTGCTGTCGATCAAAACCGGCGCCTGCCCGGAAGATTGCAAATATTGCCCGCAAAGCGCGCGCTACAAAACGGGCCTCGAGTCGGAGCGGCTGATGGAGGTGGAGCAGGTGCTGGAGTCGGCGCGCAAAGCGAAGCTCGCCGGTTCAACGCGCTTCTGCATGGGCGCGGCGTGGAAAAACCCGAACGATCGCGATATGCCCTACCTGGAGCAGATGGTGGAAGGGGTGAAAGCGATGGGGCTGGAAGCCTGCATGACCCTTGGCACCCTCAATGAGAGCCAGGCGCAGCGTCTGGCCCACGCCGGGCTTGATTACTACAACCACAACCTCGACACCTCGCCGGAGTTCTACGGCAACATCATCACCACCCGCACCTATCAGGAGCGTCTCGACACGCTGGATAAAGTGCGCGATGCCGGGATCAAAGTCTGCTCCGGCGGTATTGTCGGGCTGGGCGAAACTGTTACCGATCGCGCCGGGCTGCTGATGCAGCTCGCCAATCTGCCGACGCCGCCGGAGAGCGTGCCGATCAACATGCTGGTGAAGGTGAAAGGCACGCCGCTGGCGGATAACGACGATGTCGACGCCTTTGATTTTATTCGCACTATCGCCGTGGCGCGCATCATGATGCCCACCTCCTACGTTCGCCTTTCGGCCGGGCGCGAGCAGATGAACGAGCAGACCCAGGCGATGTGCTTTATGGCCGGTGCCAACTCCATCTTCTACGGCTGCAAACTGCTGACTACGCCAAACCCGGAAGAGGATAAAGACCTGCTCCTGTTCCAGAAACTGGGGCTGAACCCGCAGCAGACCCAGGTGCTGAATGGCGATAACGAACAGCAGCAGGAGATTGAGCAGCAGCTGCTTCACGCCGACACGGAGCACTATTACAACGCGGCGACCCTATGAGCTGGCAGCAGCGAATCGAAGCCGCGCTCAGCGAACGCCGCGCGGCAGATGCCCTGCGCCGTCGTATCACCGTTGAGCAGGGTGCCGGACGCTGGCTAACCCTTGAGGGCGAGCGTTTTTGCAACTTCGCCAGTAATGACTACCTCGGTTTAAGCCAGCATCCGCAGGTGATTGCCGCCTGGCAGCAGGGCGCCGCGCAGTATGGCGTCGGCAGCGGCGGTTCGGGCCATGTTGTTGGTCATACGGCTGCGCATCATCAACTTGAGCGCGAGCTGGCGCAGTGGCTCGGTTACGACCGCGCGCTGCTCTTTATCTCCGGTTTTGCCGCCAACCAGGCCACCATTGCGGCCCTCACCGGCAAAGAGGATCGCATCGTCGCCGACAAGCTGAGCCACGCCTCGCTGCTGGAAGCGGCTGCCCTCAGCCCGGCGCAATTGCGCCGTTTTGCCCATAACGATGTCGGGCAACTGGCGAGCCTGTTGAGCAAACCGCTCAACGGGCAGCAGCTGGTGGTCACCGAAGGCATTTTTAGCATGGATGGAGACAGCGCGCCGCTGGCGGCGATTGCCGATGCCGCGCGTGAGGCGCAGGCATGGCTGATGGTGGATGATGCCCACGGCATCGGCGTGCTTGGCGAGCAGGGGCGCGGCAGTTGCCATTTGCAGGGGGTGAAGCCCGACATTCTGGTGGTCACCTTCGGCAAAGGTTTCGGCGTCAGCGGCGCGGCGGTGCTTTGCAGCGAAGCGGCTGCCGATTACCTGGTGCAGTTCGCCCGCCATCTTATCTACAGCACTGCAATGCCCCCCGCGCAGGCGGTGGCGCTCAGCGCCGCCCTCGATATTATCCGCTCCGATGAAGGCGACGCGCGCCGCGCGCAGCTGGCAGCGCTGATTGGCCGTTTTCGTGACGGCGTGCGCGGGCTGGATCTGGCAGTGACAGAGTCGCACAGTGCCATTCAGCCACTGATTGTTAGCGACAACAGCCGCGCGCTGCGTCTCGCCCACACTCTGCGCCAGCAGGGGCTGTTTGCGACCGCCATTCGCCCACCAACGGTGCCGCCGGGCACGGCGCGTTTGCGCCTCACCTTAACCGCCGCGCATCAGCCGGAGGATATCGACAGGTTGCTGGAGGCGCTGCATGGCGGTGAATAAACAGGCGGTGGCCGCCGCCTTTGGTCGCGCAGCCCAGAGCTACGCGCGACATGATGAGTTACAGCGGCTCAGCGCCGACTGTTTGCTGGCGCAACTGGGCGACATTAATCCTGCGCGGGTGATTGACGCTGGCTGCGGGCCAGGCGCGATGAGCCGCTACTGGCGCGCGCAAGGCTGCGATGTCACGGCGCTCGATCTCTCGCCCGCTATGCTGGCAGAAGCCCGCCAGCTGAAGAGCGCCGCGCGTTATGTCACTGGCGATATCGAAGCACTGCCGCTGGCTGACGCGACCTTTTCACTGGCGTGGAGCAACCTCGCGGTGCAGTGGTGCGACGATCTGCGCCAGGCGGTTGGCGAACTGCGCCGCGTCACCGAACCGGGCGGGCATATTGCTTTTACCACGCTGGCGGACGGCTCGTTACCGGAGCTGAACCAGGCCTGGCGCGCGCTGGACAGCCTTCCCCATGCTAACCGCTTCCTGCCCGCGACGGAGATTGAGCAGGCGCTGAACGGCTGGCCGCTGCGCTGCGGCATTGACACCGTCACCCTGTGGTTTGCCGATGCCGCCAGCGCCCTGCGATCCCTTAAAGGGATTGGCGCGACCCATCTGCATGCTGGTCGCCAGCAGGGGCTGACGCGCGGCAAATTGCAGCGCTTACAGGAAGCCTGGCCGCAACAGCAAGGCAAATTCCCGCTGACCTATCAACTTTTTTGGGGAGTGATAACCCGTGACTGAACGCTATTTTGTGACCGGTACTGATACCGAAGTGGGTAAAACCGTGGCGAGCTGCGCACTGTTGCAGGCGGCGAACCTGCGCGGGCTGCGCAGTGCGGGCTATAAACCGGTCGCCTCCGGCAGTGAGATGACGCCCGATGGGCTGCGCAATAGCGATGCACTGGCGTTGCAGCGCCACAGCAGTTTGCTGCTCACCTATCAGGCGGTTAATCCGTACACCTTTGCCGAGCCGACCTCGCCGCACATTGTCAGCGCTGATCTGAATCAGCCGATAGAGGCGGAAGTGATGTCGGCCGGTTTACGCCAGCTGGAGCAGCAGGCTGACTGGCTGCTGGTGGAAGGGGCAGGGGGCTGGTTTACGCCGCTCTCGCCGACGCTGACCTTTGCCGACTGGGCCACCGCAGAGCGCCTGCCGGTGATTCTGGTGGTTGGCGTCAAGCTTGGCTGCATCAACCATGCGATGTTAACCGCCCAGGCGGTACAGCAGGCAGGGCTAAGGCTGGCAGGCTGGATCGCTAATGACGTGGTCAAGCCGGGTAAACGCCACCAGGAGTATATGGCGACGCTGCAACGCGTGCTGCCCGCGCCGCTGATCGGCGAGATCCCGTGGCTGGCGGATGCGCCGGAAGCCGCCGCAACCGGCCACTATCTCGATCTCAGCGTACTGACTGCGGCGACATCCAGTGCGCCAGCAGCGGATCATCTAACTGCCTGATATCGCCCCCGGCCACGCGCCGCCCGCGGTGCAGCAGGCAGAAACGATCCGCTACCCGGCGGATCAGCGACAGCTGCTGCTCCGCCAGTAAGATCGACATACCAAACTCCTGATTGAGCCGCACGATCAAATTCCCCAGCTTATGGATAAACGCCTGGCCGAGGCCGCGCGTCGGTTCATCGAGGATCAATAACCGTGGGCGCGTTACCAGCGCCCGCGCCATCGACAGCTGCTGCTGGTTATCCTCCGACAACGTCGCACCGCGCTGCTGGCGTAGCCCATACAACTCCGGGAAGAGATCGAAGATCTCGCGGCTTAAGTTCTGCCCTGCGTCACCGGCGGCACGCATCGCCACATGCAGGTTCTCCTCCACCGTCAGTTGCGAAAAGATGCGTCTGTCCTGCGGCACATAGCCGATACCGACCGCGCTGCGGTGCTCGGCCTGCAGTGTCAGCAGATCGCGCGGCGGCGCGCCCGCATCCTGCCAGATCATGCTGCCGCTCTCCACCGGCAGGTAGCCGGTTATGCAGTTCACCAGCGTGGTTTTTCCCATACCCGGCAACCCGACCAGCGAGGTGCAGAGGCCGGGGGCTAACTCCAGATCGATATCCCATAACGTATGTTGGTCGCCGTAATAGTGGTTCACCGCATGTAAGCTCAACATGATCCGCTCCTTGTTCCCATCAGGTATGACTGCTTTTCACTACGGTCAACTGCAAAAGGCTTGCCAGAACGTGAAAAGGGCATTTTTTTCGGAGACGGCTGAGAAAGCGTGCGAAAAAAACGTGATGGCGCGCAAACCCAGGTAAAAATTCTGCACTTTGCCAGTGCTTACCGCAGCGGGTGGTGGTGCAACGGATAGTGGAATTGTGAGAAGGATCCCATGCGGATCTTGCGCATCGTTATCTGATAATTGCCGAAAAGAGTCGATAAAAAAATTTTCCCTCCCCCTTTTCGACGCAGAGGGGGAGTTTGGCGAGGGGCGGGGTGCACGGGCTGGCGGCAGTTATCCACTATTCCTGTGGATAACCTTGTGTATTAGAGTTAGAAAACGTGCGGCAAGCGAGAGGCGGCGCGGCTTGCGCATGAATTGGTGCGAAACCCGTCTTTTTAATATTTTCTTTTTTAATCAAACGTTTAAATAAAAGCAATGGGTGTAAGAAAAGTGTCACCGACTGCCATAAAAGCGTCAAACATCACCTTGACAAATGTTAAAAGGGCAAAAATTCTGGGGATAACCTTTAACGCGAGGTTTAATCGCTTACCGATTGCCCAATCGCAGCCACAATGCGATGTTTTGCACTGGGGTAGATGAGATCGGTTTGCACGCTACTGTTTTTTCATCCAGTATCTTCGGTTGGCAAAAATGCGCATGGTGAGTAAACTGTCTTACCTGCCCCACTCCTCATCAGGTGCCATTCATGAGTAAACCGTTCAAACTGAATTCCGCTTTTCGCCCCTCCGGCGATCAGCCTGAAGCAATCCGTCGCCTCAAGGAAGGGCTGGAAGACGGGCTCGCGCACCAGACGTTGCTCGGGGTAACCGGTTCAGGGAAGACGTTCACCGTGGCCAATGTGATTGCCGATCTGCAGCGTCCAACCATGGTGCTGGCACCCAACAAGACGCTGGCCGCGCAGCTCTATGGCGAGATGAAAGAGTTCTTCCCGGATAACGCGGTGGAGTATTTCGTCTCCTACTACGACTACTATCAGCCGGAAGCCTATGTACCCAGCTCGGATACCTTTATCGAGAAGGACGCGTCGGTTAACGAACATATCGAGCAGATGCGTCTCTCGGCCACCAAAGCGCTGCTGGAGCGGCGAGATGTGGTCGTGGTGGCATCGGTCTCCGCCATCTACGGTCTGGGCGATCCTGACCTCTACCTGAAGATGATGCTGCACCTCACCAATGGCATGATCATCGATCAGCGCGCGATCCTGCGCCGTCTGGCGGAGCTGCAGTACACCCGTAACGACCAGGCGTTCCAGCGCGGCACCTTCCGCGTGCGCGGCGAAGTGATTGATATCTTCCCGGCGGAGTCGGACGATCTGGCGCTGCGCGTTGAGCTGTTCGACGAAGAGGTTGAGCGCCTGTCGCTCTTCGATCCGCTGACCGGCCATATCGAATCGGTGATCCAGCGTTTTACCATCTACCCGAAAACGCACTACGTCACGCCGCGCGAGCGCATCGTGCAGGCGATGGAAGAGATCAAAGTCGAGCTGGCGGAGCGGCGGAAGTTTCTGCTGGAGAACAATAAGCTGCTGGAAGAGCAGCGTATTACCCAGCGCACCCAGTTCGATCTGGAGATGATGAACGAGCTGGGCTACTGCTCCGGCATCGAGAACTACTCGCGCTACCTCTCCGGGCGCGGGCCGGGCGAAGCGCCGCCGACGCTGTTTGACTATCTGCCCGCCGATGGGCTGCTGGTGGTTGATGAATCCCACGTGACCATTCCGCAAATCGGCGGCATGTATCGCGGCGACCGGGCGCGTAAAGAGACGCTGGTAGAGTATGGTTTCCGTCTGCCGTCGGCGCTCGATAACCGCCCGATGAAGTTCGAAGAGTTCGAAGCACTGGCACCGCAGACCATCTACGTCTCCGCGACGCCGGGTAACTATGAGCTGGAGAAATCGGGCGAAGAGGTGATCGATCAGGTGGTGCGCCCGACCGGCCTGCTGGATCCGATTATCGAAGTGCGCCCGGTGGCGACCCAGGTCGACGATCTGCTGTCCGAGATCCGTAAGCGCGTCGAGATCAACGAGCGTGTGCTGGTAACTACCCTGACCAAACGTATGGCAGAAGATTTGACCGAATATCTGGTCGAGCACGGCGCGAAGGTGCGCTATCTGCACTCGGATATCGACACCGTCGAGCGTATGGAGATTATCCGCGACCTGCGTCTTGGTGAGTTCGATGTGCTGGTCGGCATCAACTTGCTGCGTGAGGGGCTGGATATGCCGGAAGTGTCGCTGGTCGCCATTCTCGATGCGGATAAAGAGGGCTTCCTGCGCTCCGAACGATCCCTTATCCAGACCATTGGTCGTGCGGCGCGTAACATTAACGGCAAAGCGATTCTCTATGGCGATAAGATCACGCCGTCGATGGCGAAAGCGATTGGCGAAACGGAGCGCCGCCGCGAGAAACAGCAGAGCTACAACGAAGAGCACGGCATTACGCCGCAGGGGCTCAACAAGAAAGTGGTGGATATTCTGGCGCTGGGCCAGGGGCTGGCGAAAACCAAAGCCAAAGGGCGCGGCAAGTCCCGCTCGCCGGTTGAGGCAGATGCATCCGATCTGGGCCTGACGCCGAAAGCGCTGCAACAGAAAATTCATGAACTGGAAGGGCAGATGATGCAGCATGCGCAGAATCTGGAGTTTGAAGAGGCGGCGAAGGTGCGCGATCAGCTTCATCAACTGCGCGAACTGTTTATTGTTGCCTCTTAATGTTGACTTAACATAGCCCTGTCACACTCTCCTCAGTTTTCGTGGAGGAGAGTGTGATGCAACAAATTACCGTTCGTGAGTGTTTTGCCGTCGCCTGCGCGCTGGCGGTGGTACTCGGTTTTACCCATTTTTGGCTGCTGAGCTACTGATCGTCCCCCGGTCGGGCGCGCTGAATTTGACCCACGCCCGCACCCCACTTTGTGTCAGCCGATTGTGCAGGAAAAACTGCGCGTCATGCAGTTGCGCGATACGCGTAACGATACTTAAGCCAAGACCGGCACCGCCGTAACGGCTGTCCATTCTGACAAATGCTTTGCTCAGCTCGCCGCTGCGGCTCTCATCAATCCCTTGCCCCTCATCCTCTACCGCCAGCACCGGCGTTTCCGCCTGCTCCAGCCGTACAGTAATCGTGCTGCCGACGGGGCTGTAGCGATGGGCATTCTCTACCAGGTTACGCACCAGCAGCCGTAGCAGCGTCGCATCGCCCGCTACCGCCATTCCTTCGCCCTCAACCGGCATCACCAGGCGCTGATCGCGTGCCGCCAGCATGGTGCGAAGCTCCTCTTCCATCGGCAGCACCACATCGCTTAATAACGTCACTTGCTGATAGGTACCGGCGGAGAAAGATTGCCCCACGCGCGCTAAAAGCAGCAGCTGGGCGATATTTTCCGTCATCTGATCGAGGCGCTGCACCAGCGGTTCGACCTGCATACCGCTGCTTTTTGCCATCAGTTCAAGGTGCAGACGCAGCCCGGCGAGCGGTGTGCGCAGCTCATGGGCGACATCGGCGGTAAAGAGCCGTTCGCGATCGAGAGTTAACGTCAGGCGCGAGACCAGCTCGTTAATCGCCGAGGTGACCGCCTCCACTTCGCTGACGCTCTGATCGAGGGTAATAGGCTGCAAATTGTTCGGCGTGCGCTTATTCAGCTCCTGCTGAAGTTCGGAGAGCGGGCGGGTGATCGCTTTGACGGCCTGCATGCAGAGCAGCAGCGCGAGGCCGATAATCAACAGGCTTGGCACCAGCAGGCTCGCCACCGCTTCACGCACTTCATGCTCAATATGTTTACGGTTGTTGTGGTTGTGGATCGCCGTCTGCACCAGCAGCTGGATCTGCTCTTCGCTCTCATGCCAGAGCCAGAAGACGCTGACCAGCTGGCAGAAGAGCAGAATGCCGCCAATGGTCAGCAGCAGCCGGCGGCGCAGGCTCCAGTGACGAAAGTCGAACATCGCCATCACTCGGGCCGCTCTTGCGGTGCCACCAGCATATAACCGAAGCCGCGCACGGTGCGGATGCGCGACTTACCAATCTTGTCGCGCAGATTGTGAATGTGCACCTCCAGCGTGTTGGTCGACGGCTCGTTATCCCAGTTGTAGATATCGTTGTAGAGGATCTCGCGGTGTACCGGGCTTTCGGCTTTCAGCATCAGGCGCGATAAGAGCGCGTACTCTTTTGGCGTCAGCTCCAGCAGTTGTCCCTCCAGCCACGCCTGGCGGCGGGTGACATTCAGCGTCAGGTTGCCGTGGATAATCTCGTTATCGCCCTGATTGTGGTGACGGCGCAGCAGCGCGCGGATACGGGCGTTAAGCTCGTCGAGGGCAAAGGGTTTTACCAGGTAATCATCCGCGCCGGTATCAAGCCCCGCCACGCGATCGTCGAGGGTATCGCGGGCGGTGAGGATCAGCACCGGCAGGGTATATTTCTCTTTGCGCAGCCGGTTGAGCAGATGCAGGCCATCTTCATCAGGCAGGCCGAGATCGAGCACAATCAGGCTGTAGTGGCCACCCGCCAGGCAGAGCGCCGCTTCATGGGCGGTCGAGACGCCATCGCAGGCGTAGCCTTCACTCTGCATCGCGAGGATTAACCCCTGTTGCAGCAGCGTATCATCTTCAATCACCAGAATTTTCATTTCACCTGCTCCCGGCACGGCGTAAGGATATCGTCTTCAGGATGGTAGACCGTGGTGCTGACGCCCAGTATACCCAACATGGTCGGGAAGAGGTTGTCCTGCGAGTAGGCCTTCTCCCGCGCATTTTTCGCGACACACTGACTGTTAATGCCGTAACGCGTCTGGTAATCGGGCGACAGCCAGATCAGCAGCGGCACATGTTTCTGCGTGGCGGGCGCGATGGAGTAGGGCAGCCCGTGCAGGTAAACGCCATTTTCACCCAGTGATTCGCCATGATCGGAGAGGTAAACCAGGCTGGTGGTAAACCTCTCCTGTTTTGATTGCAGTAATTTAATCGCTTTATCAACAATATAGTCGACATAGACGATGGTGTTGTCATAGGTATTCACTAGCTGCTCGCGGGAGCAGGTCTGGATCTCATTGGTATCGCAGGTGGGGGTGAATTTGCGCATCTGCGCCGGATAGCGGTTGTAGTAGGTTGGCCCGTGGCTGCCAATGGTGTGCAACACAATCAGCCCGTCACCCGGCAGTTGATCGATATAGCGCGCCAGATCGCGAAACAGGATCTCATCCTGGCACTCGCCCTTGATGCAGTAATCCGCCAGATTTAGCTGCGTCATACCCTGGTGCGGCACGCGGTCGCAGGCCCCTTTACAGCCGCCATCATTCTCATTCCACAGCACCTGAATCCCGGCGCGCTGCACTACATCAAGCAGCCCCTCCTGGTGATGCGCCAGCTGATCGTCATAGTGGGCACGGCCCATGCCGGAGAACATGCAGGGCACGGAGACCGCTGTCGCGGTGCCGCACGAGGTGGTGTTGGGGAAGTAGATAACATTATCCTGCTTCAGCAGCGGGTTGGTCTCGCGATCATATCCGCCAAGCGAGAAATCATCCCCGCGCGAGGTTTCGCCCAGCACCAGAATGGTGAGGTTTTTACGCGGGCCGCGCTTCATCTGCGGCAGTTGGTGAGCATCTTCACCGATGCGCACCAGCGGCAGGTTATCCATGCGGTTATGAACATACCAGGAGAGCGAGGCGGCAATGGCGTTCGACGGGCCGAGGGTTTTCACCAGCTCTTTGTTGTTGCGAAACAGCGAGGCGTAATCTTTATAAAACGGCACCGCCACGGCAACGATAATCAGCGCGGAGATCGCCACGCTGAGCAGGCGCAGCGTAATGCTACGCAGCAGGGGGCGGGTGGGTTTGATCTTGATCCACCAGGCGATAATCACCGGCAGCAGGGCGGTCAGCACCAGCGTCATCACCATTTTGCCCGACATCAGGGCGAAGCTCTCCGCCGCGGTGGTATCGAGAATATTGGTGATCATCGAGCGGTCAATAATCACGCCGAACGTGGAGATAAAGTACTGTGCGGCAGCGCAGACGAGGATAAACAGACTCAGCAGCAGCCGGTCGAGGTGCAGAAACGACGCCAGCGTCAGCACAATGTTGATTACGCTAAAGGCCACCAGCGGCATGGTGAGGAACACCAGCGCGTTATGCAGCGAGTCGACCGGAAGCAGATGAAACGCCTGGCGGTAAAAAACAATATTGAGCACCAGCGCGATATAGAGCGCCGCAAGGGTAAGCAGAGAGAGGCGGCTTAAAGAGGGCCGATAGAGCGAAAGCGTGCGCATAGCCAAATTCCATAATGTGAATAGCGCTATGCTGACAGGGGTTTTTTAAGACAACCTTAAGAAATTAAGCAAAGGGTTTGGCGGGGCTGATTCTGCCCCGCCTGCGCGTCAGCCAAGCTGCTGCACCGCTTTCTCCAGCGCGTTGCGCAGCAGAACACGGTCGTGGCGATAGGGGATATCGCTCGCCTCCAGCTCTTCCTGAATAATCAGCCGGTCTGTGACCGTGCTGGCGTCCACTTTTGGCCCCACCACGGCGGCGTCAATAATGCGCTTGCCGATGTACTGCTCCATGATCGAGAGCTTATCCGCCAGCGTCAGGCGGGCGGCGGCGGGGCTGAGCTCTTTGCCGAGGTTGCCGATATAGACCACCGGCGCAGGGGTGCGGCGCAGCGCCTGGGCTAACTCATCAAGCAGCAGCAGCGGCAACAGGCTGGTGTAAAAACTGCCGGGGCCAATCAGGATCAAATCCGCTTCGGCAATCGCCTGCACTGCTTCGCGGGTGGTGGGGACTTTCGGCGACAGCATCAGCTCCTGCACCGGTGCGTGCAGTTGGTCGATATTGACCTCGCCGTACACCACGTTGCCTTCGCTGTCCGTCGCCATCAGATCGACCGGCTGCTCGGACATCGGGATTAAAAAGGCGTCCACCTTCAACAAATTGCGAATGATGTTAATTGCTTCCAGCGGGCGCACGCTGAGGTGATCGAGCGCTTTTAACATCAGGTTTCCGAGGTTATGACCGGAAAGTTCGCCATTGCCGCTAAAACGGTACTCAAACATCGCCGAGGCGACGCTTGGTTCGGTAATCAACTGATTGAGGCAGTTGCGCATATCGCCCCAGGCGATGCCGCCTTCGGAGCGGCGAATACGCCCGGTAGAGCCACCGTTGTCGGTAGTGGTGACGATGCCGGTGAGGCGCGATCCCAGTGAGGCGAGCGAAGACATCACCCGCCCAAGACCATGCCCGCCGCCGAGCGCGACAACGCGATCCAGGTCGGCGAGGGTGCGATTACGCATAATTGTTCCTTATGATTTTTTATCGCGCTACGTTAGCGTAAATACCACTAAAAGACGATGCCGCGCACCGCGTAAAATGACACATATCAAAGCAAAAAAGCGATTTTCACGTACTCTGTAGCCATTGTGCACGATTATGTCGCTATGTAGTGGTTTATATAACGATATTCACAATGGCGAAAGCCGGGCGATCGCGCTACTATCGCCAGAGCATGTTAGCGTGCCTAACATAACCCTCCTCAATGGATTTCGAGTGGCGTTGAAGTGTATCAACACCGATGCAGCCCGAAAGACGAAGAGGATACACTCAAGCCTCTGCACCTGTGTCTTAAGGATCGTTAACTAAAGATATGGTGCTTTGGCCGTAGCAGAGCAATAGCTCTCGCTGCCAGGGTGCAGGAAGAAATGACTGCATCTCCCGAATCTGGAAAGGTGTACATGGCCTCACAACTGACTGACGCGTTCGCGCGCAAGTTCTATTACTTGCGTTTGTCGATTACCGACGTGTGCAATTTTCGTTGCACCTACTGCCTGCCGGATGGCTACAAGCCCGGCGGCGTCAATAACAACGGCTTTCTCAGCCTCGATGAAATTCGCCGCGTGACCCGCGCCTTTAGCGCAATGGGCACGGAAAAAGTGCGCCTGACGGGCGGCGAACCCTCCCTGCGCCGCGATTTCACCGACATCATCGCTGCGGTGCGGGAAAACGCCGCCATTCGCCAGATTGCCGTCACCACCAACGGTTACCGCATGGCTCGCGACGTTGCCCAGTGGCGCGACGCCGGTCTGACGGCGATCAACGTCAGCGTCGACAGCCTCGACGCTCGCCAGTTTCACGCCATTACCGGGCAGGATAAGTTTCGCCAGGTGATGGCGGGCATCGATGCCGCCTTTAGCGCCGGATTTTCGAAGGTGAAGGTCAATACCGTGCTAATGCGCGACGTGAACCATCACCAGCTTGATACCTTCCTTGACTGGATCCAGACGCGGCCAATCCAGCTACGCTTTATTGAACTGATGGAGACGGGCGAGGGGAGCGATCTGTTCCGCAAACATCACCTCTCCGGCATGGTGCTGCGCGACGAGTTGCTTAAACGCGGCTGGATCCACCAGCTGCGCCAGCGCAGCGACGGCCCGGCGCAGGTCTTCTGCCACCCGGATTACGAAGGCGAAATCGGGCTTATCATGCCCTACGAAAAAGATTTCTGCGCCAGCTGCAATCGCCTGCGCGTCTCCTCCACCGGCAAACTGCACCTCTGCCTGTTTGGCGATGGCGGCGTCGATCTGCGCGATCTGCTGCAGGCAGACGAGGAGCAGGGCAGGCTTGAAGATCGTATCGCCACGGCGCTCAGCCAGAAAAAGCAGACCCACTTCCTGCATCAGGGCAATACGGGCATTACGCAAAACCTTTCATATATCGGCGGGTAACGCCGCAAGGAGAGAGATGAGCCAGGTCAGCGCTGAGTTTATCCCGGTCAGGCTTGCTATTTTGACGGTCTCCAGCCGTCGTGGCGAAGAGGATGACACTTCCGGTCACTATCTGCGCGACGCCGCGCACGATGCCGGTCATCAGGTGGTTGATAAAGCGATCGTTAAAGAGAACCGCTACGCCATTCGCGCCCAGGTATCGGCGTGGATCGCAAGCGATGAGGTGCAGGCGGTGCTAATCAACGGCGGGACGGGCTTCACCGAAGGTGACCAGACGCCAGAAGCGCTGCTGCCGCTGTTTGACCGCGAAATTGAGGGCTTCGGCGAGCTGTTTCGCATGTTGTCCTTTGAAGAGATCGGCACCTCGACGCTGCAATCCCGCGCGCTGGCGGGCGTCGCCAACCAGACGCTGATTTTCGCCATGCCCGGCTCGACCAAAGCGTGCCGCACCGCGTGGGAAAATGTCATTGAACCGCAGCTCGATGCGCGTACGCGCCCGTGTAATTTTTACTCCCATTTGAAGAAGTAAGTTATGTCGCAACTGACCCACATTAACGCCGATGGCGAAGCGCATATGGTGGATGTCTCCGCCAAAGCGGAAACCGTGCGCGAAGCGCGCGCCGAAGCCTTTGTTACCATGCTGCCAGAGACGCTGGCGATGATTGTCGACGGCAGCCACCACAAAGGCGATGTCTTCGCCACCGCGCGCATCGCCGGTATTCAGGCGGCAAAACGCACCTGGGAGCTGATCCCGCTCTGCCATCCGCTGCTGCTGAGCAAAGTAGAAGTGCTGCTCCAGGCGCAGCCGGAGCATAACCGCGTGCGCATCGAATCTGTCTGCCGCCTGAGCGGCAAAACCGGCGTTGAGATGGAGGCGTTAACTGCTGCCTCGGTCGCTGCGCTGACGATTTACGATATGTGCAAAGCGGTGCAGAAAGATATGGTGATTGGCCCGCTGCGCCTGCTGGCGAAAAGCGGCGGCAAATCGGGTGATTTCAGGGTAGAGAGCGATGCTTAAAGTACTGTTTTTCGCGCAGGTGCGCGAGCTGGTGGGCTGCGACACCCTCAACGTTGAGACGCTTTTTCCCTCCGTTGAAGCGCTGCGCCAGCATCTTGCCGCGCAGGGCGACCGCTGGGCGCTGGCGCTGGAAGAGGGCAAGCTGCTGGCAGCGGTGAACCAGACGCTGGTCAGTTTTGATCATCCGCTGGCAAGCGGCGATGAAGTGGCCTTTTTCCCGCCGGTGACCGGAGGCTGAGATGAGCGAAACGCGAATTTGTGTCGACCGCGCCGCGTTTAACGTCGGCGAAGAGTACAGCTGGCTGGCCGCGCGCGATGAAGATGGCGCGGTGGTGACCTTTACCGGCAAAGTGCGCAACCACAATCTGGGCGACAGCGTCAGCGCCTTAACCCTTGAGCACTATCCGGGGATGACGGAAAAATCGCTGGCCGCGATCGTCGACGAGGCGCGCAGCCGCTGGCCGCTCGGGCGGGTAAGCGTTTATCACCGCATCGGCGAACTCTGGCCGGGAGACGAGATTGTCTTTGTCGGCGTGGGGAGCGCGCACCGCAGCAGCGCTTTTGAGGCCGGGCAGTTTATTATGGACTACCTGAAAACCCGCGCGCCGTTCTGGAAGCGCGAAGCGACGCCGGAAGGCGAGCGCTGGGTGGAAGCGCGCGACAGCGATCAGCAGGCAGCGAAACGCTGGTAGCACGCAGGGTACCGATTGATGTGTTAACCTTACTGCATTGTTAACCCATCAATCAGGAGTGATTATGGACCGTTTCCCCCGTTCCGATTCTATCGTGCAGGGCAGCCGTAGCGGGCTGCAAACTTATATGGCGCAGGTCTATGGCTGGATGACCTGCGGTCTGCTGTTAACCGCGTTTGTCGCATGGTATGCCGCGCGCAGCGACGCGATCATGAGCTTCGTCTTCTCCAGCCAGATCACCTTCTTCGGGCTGATTATCGCCCAACTGGCGCTGGTGTTTGTCATCTCCGGCATGATCCATAAACTGAGCCCCGCGCTGGCGACCGGCCTGTTTATGCTCTATTCGGCGCTTACCGGCCTGACGCTCTCCAGCATTCTGCTGGTCTATACCTCGCAGTCGATTGCCGCCACCTTTGTGGTTACCGCCGGGATGTTTGGCGTGATGAGCCTTTACGGCTACACCACCAAACGCGATCTCAGCGGCTTCGGCAATATGCTGTTTATGGGGCTGATTGGGATTGTGCTCGCCTCGCTGGTCAACTTCTGGCTGAAGAGCGAAGCGCTGATGTGGGTCATCACCTATATCGGTGTGATTGTCTTCGTCGGCCTCACTGCTTATGACACGCAGAAGCTGAAAGGGATCGGTGAGCAGATTGATGTCAGCAACAGCGCCGAGCTGCGCAGATATTCGATTTTGGGCGCGTTAACGCTCTACCTCGACTTTATCAACCTGTTCCTGATGCTGCTGCGTATCTTCGGCAACCGCCGATAAGTTACGCCGTACTCCATCCCGGCTACGGCCGGGATTTTTTTGCCTTTTTCACGGAGGAGCGGTGAGAGTATTTGGCTGGATTGCCCCGGTGCAGGTCACGCCCGTTGAGTTACTGGTGAAGGCCTGTTTGTGGCTGGCGGTGGGCATGGCGCTTAGCGCGGCGCTCTGCTGGCTGGTACTCGATCTGCTGGCGTTGCCGCAGTTTACTGAACACAGCGCGATCATCGTGCTGCTGGTGATCCTCTGGTTTATCACTCTTTTCGCGCTCACCATGCTGTTTGCGCGCATGCAGACGTTACACGCCATCAGCGCGCTGGTGCTGCTGAGTGTAATTGGCGGTCTGCTGGCTGCGAGCCTCTTTCCGCTGCAACTCTGTCTTGTGCTCTACGGCGTGACCTGCGGGATGTTCGCCCTTGGCGCGCTGGTTGCACATCTTTATGGCGAGCGGCTGCGCAACGGACGTTTTTACTTGCTGCTGGCCGCATCAGGCGGCGCGCTTGCCGTGGTGATTAATCTTGCGCTGGCAGGCGGCGTGGCACAGTGGTGCGCAAGCCTCTTTCTGGTGGTGCTGTTTAGCGTTGTGAGCGCGCGCAAAAGCCCGCAGATGCTCGACAGCGCGCGCGGGCTTTACCGCCAGCAGTTTGTTACGGTGCAGCACTGCGCGACCCGCGGTGCGCTCAGCATCTGGCTCGGCGCGGCGACCGCCTTTCTCGACATACTTCAAACGCTGATGTTTCTGGTTTCATCAGGATCGTCCAGCGCGTCGCGCTAAAGCATGGCTGCTGAAACCGCGTAGGCCGGATGGCGCGTGACACGCTTATCCGGCCTACACCGTTTCATGGGACGGCACTATCACTGCTGCGCCATCGCCTTCTCGTTTTTCGCCCGCAGCTTCTTGGCACGGCCCTCCAGCAGCAGATAACCAATCAGCGCCAGCAGCAGCGGCAGGAAGTAGTAGAGCACCCGGTAGGCGAGCAGGGCGGCGATAATAATCCCCTGCGACACATGCTCGCTGGCAAGCAGGGCGATAAACACCGCTTCCAGCACGCCGATGCCCGCCGGGATATGCACAATCACCCCGGCGATACTGCTGACCAGCAGCACCCCAAGCACAAAGAAGAAGTCGGCGCGCATGCCGAGCAGGATCCAGATAATCGCCCCCATCGCAATCCAGTTAGCACTGGAGATCACCATCTGCGCGACGGCGAATTTCCACGACGGCAGCACCAGTTTGTGGCCCTTAATGGTGACGTGACGGCGTTTCGCAAACGCGCAGCCCCACAGGTAGACGGCGATAATCAACAACAGCACCACGCCGACAATACGCAGCGTCGAGGCGTCGATATACCAGTGCGCCGGGATCTCCACCACGCCAAAGGTAAAGATCAGCCCGCCGAGCAGAATATAGCCCAGCCAGTTGGTGGTGATACTGAGCGAGAAGATGCGCGTAATGGTGCTGCCTGGCAGCCCAAGCCGCGAGTAGAGGCGATAGCGCATGCCAATCCCGCCAACCCAGGTGCTGAGCGTCAGGTTAAAGGCATAACAGATAAACGACACCAGCATCACCTGGCGCTTCGCGAGCTTATGGCCGCAGTAGGCGCGGCCGAGCAGATCGTAAAAGCCATACAGCACGTAGCTGAGGATCACCAGCGCCACCGCGCTCAGCAGGGCGGTGCGGTTGTAATCGCGAATGACCTTCCAGACATCTTCCCAGTTCACCTTCTGCGCATAGAGCACCAGCAGAACAATAACGGCGATAAAAAAGATCACCGTGAGGATTTTTTTAGCCAACCGCCAGCGCGGATGTGATGTTGACATCAGGGTTTTGCTCCCGAGTGCTGTGCTTCGTTTCTGTCCTGGGTTTCCATCTCCGGCTGCACCGGCGGCCCCACTTCAGCCAGTTTAGGGGTATGCGCCGGTAACCAGCCGACCAGCGCCGGGAAGTGGCGTAAGAAGTGGAACACCACCACGCTTTTCCCGAGATTCCACCAGGTGCGCTTCGGCGCCATCGACTCATCCACCTGCTTACAATCCTGCTCAATAATCTTTTGCAGGTTGTCGCGCAGCGTCTGGTTAAACTCGCGATCGTGAATAATCAGGTTCGCTTCGAGATTAAGCGACAGGCTTAACGGGTCAAGGTTACTGGAGCCAACGGTCGCCCAGTGATCGTCCATCAGCGCCACTTTGCCGTGCAGCGGGCGGCGGCGATACTCATACACCTTCACGCCGCCTTTCAGCAGGTAGTTATAGAGCAGCTCCGCGCCCACTTTGACAATCGGCATATCCGGCTCGCCCTGCACAATCAGCTTCACGGTAACGCCGCGACGGGCAGCGTTACGCATCGCGTGCAAAAGCCGGTAGCCGGGGAAGAAGTAGGCATTGGCGATAATCACTTCCCTACGGGCGTTAGCCAGCATCTTCAGATAGTGACGTTCAATATCGTCGCGGTGGTCGTCATTATCACGCCAGACAAACAGCGCCTGCGCTTCGCCCGGCTTGCGGTTCTCTTCCGGACGATGACGGCGGCGCTGCCACCAGCGTTTCGCCGGGGCGTTATCGGGCAGGTTTTCCAGCTCAAATTGCAGAATATCTTCGACAATTGGCCCTTCGACCCGCACGGCGTAATCCTGTTTCGCCTCGGGGCCATAATCAGAGAGGTGCTCAGCCGAGTAGTTAATCCCGCCGACAAAGGCGACGGTGTTGTCGATCACTACAATTTTGCGGTGCATACGACGGAAGACGTTGGTACGCATGCCGAGCAGCGGCGGGCGCGGATCGTAGTAGCGGAAAATCACCCCCGCCGAGGTGAGGGTGCTGACAAACGATTCGCTTAAATCGGGCGAACCGTAGCCGTCGAGCAGCACCTCAATACTGACGCCGCGCTGGGCGGCGCGTAGCAGCACGCTGTGCAGCTCTTTGCCCACTTTGTCTTCAAACCAGATAAAGGTTTCGAGAATAATTTTCTGTTGCGCGTTATCAATCGCATCGTAGAGCGCCGGATAGTAGTTATCACCATTTTCCAGCAACTGGATGCGGTTACCGTCCCGCCAGCTACATTTCATAAATGGATCTCCGCACTCAGGGGGGCATGATCGGACAGATGACGCCAGTTGCGCAGCGGCAGCGCGGTAGGCGCACTGGCGCTGGCGTTTTTGACATAAATTCTGTCGAGGCGCAGTAAAGGCAGGCTGACCGGGAACGTTCGCGCCGGGCGACCGTGCGCGCGGGTGAAGATCTCCTCAAGCCCGGCCTGCGCTTTAAGCGGCTGGTTGGCTTTTTGCCGCCAGTCGTTGAAATCCCCCGCCACCAGCACCGGTTCGCCTTCCGGCAGAGAGTTGACCCACTCCGCCAGCATTTTTAGCTGCGCCTGGCGATGCGCCTCTTTCAACCCAAGATGAACACTGAGGACATGTACCGCGCCGCCATAATCGGGCGGCACAATCCGGCAGTAGAGCAGGCCGCGTTTTTCGCTGCCATCTACTGAGACGTCGAGGTTTTCGTAGTGTTCAATCGGATAGCGGGAGAGCACCGCATTGCCGTGGTGCCCTTCAGGATAGACCGCATTGCGCCCGTAAGCGAAGTCGCTCCACATGGTATCGGCGATAAATTCGTAATGGGTGGTATCGGGCCAGTTCTCAACGCGCAGCGGGTGCACTTCGTGGGCGCCCATCACCTCTTGCAGGCAGACGATATCGGCGCTCACCAGGCGCACGGCATCGCGCAACTCGGGCAAAATAAAGCGCCGGTTGAAGGTGGTAAAGCCTTTGTGTGTGTTAATCGTCAATACTTTTAATGAAAATGGTCGCGCGTGTTGGGTCATAAATCTCCTGCCAGCATCACTCTCCTGTATAGAAATAAATTGTAGTCCCTGTCACAAAAAAAGCCGGGGTTACAGAATTTTCCGTAGATCGGGGTACTCTTCTACAAGAGTAAAATCCTTGCGGAGAGATGCCATGAAGTGGCAACAACGTGTTCGTGTCGCAACAGGCCTGAGTTGCTGGCAGATTATGTTGCATTTGATGATTGTGGCGATACTGGTGATGGGCTGGATGAGCGGCAGGCTGGTGCACGTGGGGCTGGGGCTGTGCGTGCTTTATGGCGTCACCGTGCTGCTGATGCTCTTTTTCCAGCGCCATCATGACGCCGGCTGGCGCGGCATCGGCGATGTGCTCGAGGAGCTAACCACCACCTGGTATTTTGGCGCATCCCTTATTGCCATCTGGCTGCTCTCGCGGGTGCTGCAAAACAACTACCTGCTGGCGCTTGCCGGGCTGGCAATCCTTGGCGGCCCGGCGGTGGTCTCACTCTTAACTAAAGAGAAACGGCTAGGTCGTGTGACGACGAAACATGGCGTAGGCCGCAGTGCCCGTTGACAGGGCAATCACTATCAGCGGCCACAGGCTTCCCCAGATAATCTCCAGACTGGCATCCTTCAAATAGATCTGCTTGGTGATATCGGTAAAGTGCCGGATCGGGTTAATCCAGGTTAAGTCCTGCAACCACACCGGCATGTTCTCCACCGGCGAAACGTAACCCGAAAGCAGGATCGCCGGCATCATAAAGACAAACACCCCGATAAACGCCTGCTGCTGCGTTTCGCAAAACGACGAGATCAACAGCCCAAACCCAACCAGCGACAGGCCGTAAACCAGCATCGCGAAGTAGAAGAGCAGCAGCGATCCGGCAAACGGGATCTGGTAAGCCAGAATGCCGAACAGCAGCACAATCGTCGCCTGAAACGCGGCGACAATCAGCGCCGGCACCGCTTTGCCGATAAAGATCTGCCAAGTGGCAAGCGGCGAGACCAACAGCTGATCGAAGGTGCCCTGTTCCCGCTCGCGCGCTACCGACAGCGAGGTGACAATCATCACGCCGATGGTGGTGATCATCGCTACCAGCGACGGCACGATAAACCATTTGTAATCGAGATTCGGGTTGTACCAGTTACGCACCACCAGCTCGCTGTTGTTCGGCTTCGACTGCCCGGCCAGCAGCTCCTGCTGATAATCCTTCACCACCTGCTGAAGATAGTTGGCGGCGATCTGCGCGCTGTTCGAGTTACGCCCGTCGAGGATCAACTGCATCTGCGCCGGTTTGCCGCTGTCGAGATCGCGGGAAAAATCCGCCGGGAAGCGCACCAGCAGCAGCGCTTTTTGCGTATCCAGCGTCGGGCGGATTTCCTGCGGGCTGTGCAGCAGCAGCACGTTGGTAAAGGCTTTGGCGCGGGCGAAGCGCTGGGTCAGCTCCACCGCGTGCTTGCCGTTATCCTCGTTATAGATAGCGATAGTGGCGTTGGTCACCTCAAGGGTGGCGGCAAACGGGAAGAGCAGCACCTGAAAAATCACCGGCAGAATCAAAATGGCGCGGGTTTGCGGCTCGCGCAGCAGGGACTGTAACTCTTTGCGGATCAGCGTCCATAAACGGTGAAACATGGCTTCTCCTTAATCCAGCCTGCGTTTGGTTTTCAGCCACGTCAGGCCGATAAACATCACGGCGGAGGCCACCAAAAACAGCATATTTATGGTCAATACCAGCGGAATATTGCCCGCCAGGAAGAGGCTTTGCAGCGTGCTGACAAAGTAACGCGCCGGGATGATATAGGTCACCGCACGAATAATCGCCGGCATACTGTCGATCTGAAAGATAAAGCCAGAGAGCATAATCGACGGCAGAAACGCGGCGTTCAGCGCCACCTGCGCGGCGTTAAACTGGTTGCGCGTGGTGGTGGAGATTAAAAGCCCCATGCCGAGCGTGCTGAGCAGAAACAGGCTGCTGAGCAGAAACAGGATCAGCAGCGAGCCGCGATAGGGCACACCGAGAATAAAGACCGACACCAGCATACAGAGCAGCATCGCCAGCATGCCGAGAAAGTAGTAGGGAATGAGCTTACAGAGCAGCAGCTCAGCGCGGGTGATCTCGGTGGAGAGCAGCGCCTCCATGGTGCCGCGCTCCCACTCGCGCGCCACCACCAGCGAGGTGAGGATCGCGCCAATTACCGTCATGATAATGGTCACCGCGCCGGGAATAATAAAGTGCTGGCTGATGGCCGCCGGGTTGAACCAGTAGCGCGTCTGCACATCGATTAGCGGCGTGAAGGTTTCGCCGCGATCTTCCGCGCGCTGCGCCTGCCAGAGCTGCCAGATCCCTTGTAAATAGCCCTGCACAAAGTTGGCGGTATTCGGTTCGCTGCCGTCGGTGATCACCTGAATCGGTGCCACCTCGCTGGGTCTTGCCATCTGGGCATCGAAGTTGACCGGAATCACCACCAGACCACGGATGCGCCCGGCCTGCATCATCTCAATCAACTGCTGGCGATCGCTGCTGATTGTGGCGTCAATATAGGGCGAGCCGGTGAGCGCGTGGGTAAAATCGAGCGCCTCATCGCTGCGCTGCTCAAGCAGCACGCCGACGCGCAGCTTGCTGGAGTCGAGGTTGATGCCGTAGCCAAAAATAAACAGCAGCAGCAGCGGGATCACCACCGCAATCAGCCAGCTACTCGGGTCACGCACGATTTGCCGCGTCTCTTTGACGCACAGCGCCCGTACGCGCCGCCAGGAGAGGGCGTTAACGCGCATTGCTATGCTCCTTATCCCAGTTCTGGATCAGCGTGATAAACGCATGCTCCATCGTCGGGTCCGGGTGGTTGTCATCGGCGGTCTGCGCTTTCAGCTCGTCCGGCGTGCCGCTGGCAATTAGTTTGCCGCGGTAGACCAGCCCGATGCGGTCGCAATACTCCGCCTCATCCATAAAGTGGGTGGTGACCATCACCGTCACCCCTTTTTCCACCATGCTGTTGATATGCAGCCAGAACTCGCGGCGGGTGAGGGGATCGACGCCGGAGGTGGGTTCATCGAGAAAAAGAATGTCCGGCTCGTGCATCAGCGAGCAGGCCAGCGCTAGCCGCTGCTTATAGCCGAGCGGCAGTTGATCGGTGGCGTGGCGGGCAATGGTCTCCAGGCCAAACGCTTCGCTCATTCGCGCCATCTTCTCCCGCTGCGCGCTGCCGCGCAGTCCATACACGCCGGAGAAGAAGCGCAGGTTCTGCTCCACGGTCAGGTTGCCGTAAAGGGAGAACTTTTGTGCCATATAGCCGAGGCGCTGGCGCGCTTTGCCGGAGCTGACTTTAAGATCCATATTCAGCACCAGCGCCTGGCCAGCGGTCGGCACCAGCAGGCCGCACATCATCTTAAAGGTGGTGGATTTGCCCGCACCGTTCGGGCCGAGCAGGCCAAAGATCTCGCCGCGCTTGACGGCAAAATTAACCTCGTCGGTGGCGGCAAAATCGCCAAACTTTTTGGTGAGCGATCTCGCTTCAATCACCGTCTCTTCGCTGTCGCCCTTCACCGAGTGCAGGATCTTGCCAAGCGGCGACTCGGCGGCACCCGCACCGCCCAGCAGGTCGATAAAGGCATCTTCGAAGCGCGGAGCGGTCTCCTCAATCTGTAGCGGCGGCATCTCTGGCGCGGCGTGAATCGCCTGCACATCGGCCCCTTTTTTCAGGATCATGCGCACCGAGCGCCCCTGGATCACGCCGTCGCTCACCTGCGGCAGCCTGAGAATGCGGCGCAGCAGGCGGCGGTTATTCTCATCGCGGCTGGTGAGCAGAAAGCTGCGCCCGGCCATGCTGCGGGTTAAGGCTTTCGGCTCGCCGTGGTAGAGCAGCTCGCCCTCGTTCATCAGCAGTACATCGCGGCACTGCTCCGCTTCATCAAGATAGGAGGTGCTCCAGAGGATCAGCATCCCGTCGCCCGCTAGTTCATGTACCATCTGCCACAGCTCACGCCGCGAAATGGGGTCGACGCCGACGCCCGGCTCATCAAGCAGCAGCACCTGCGGATCGCCGACCAGCGTACAGGCCAGCCCCAGCTTCTGCTTCATACCACCGGAAAGTTTGCCCGCCAGCCGGTCGGTAAAGGGGCCGAGAGAGGTAAACGCCAGCAGGCGGGTAAACATCTGCTGGCGCTTCTCGCCGGTGACGCTGCGCAGATCGGCATAGAGGATCAGGTTCTCCATCACCGTCAGATCTTCATAGAGGCCAAATTTCTGCGGCATATAGCCGAGCACGGCATGCAGTTCGCTGTCGTTGTCGATAGGGTCGAGGCCCAGCACACGCACGCGGCCTTCGTTCTGCTTCATCAACCCTGCCAGAATACGCATCAGCGTCGTTTTGCCCGCGCCATCCGGGCCGACCAGCCCGGTGACATAACCGGCCTGGATTTTACAATCCAGCCGCGCCACCGCCGGTTTCTCCATGCCGGGGAACTGTTTTACCAGCCCGTCGATCTGAATAGTCCGCTCATTCATGACGCGCCTCGCCGTCAAAACGCAGCGTCACCGGCATCCCCTGGCGCAGGTTATCATCGGCATCGGTGACGATAATGCGCAGGCGATAGACCAGGTCGGTACGCAGATCCGGGGTTTCAACGGTTTTTGGGGTAAATTCGGCGGTCGGCGAGACAAAGCCGATTTTGCCGTGATAGGGCTTATCCGGGCGGCCATCGGTGTAGAGCAGGATTTCGGCACCCGGTCGCGTCTGGTGCAGATTGCGCTCATCGACATAGGCGCGCACCCACACCGGGCGGGTCAGCGACAGGGTTAACACGCTGCTGCCTGCGTTAAGCATGCTGCCCGGCTCGACGGCGCGGGTCAGCACCGTGCCGTTGCTCGGCGCGACAAGCGTAGTGTCCTGCAAATCAAGCTGCGCCTGCGCCAATGCGGCCTGCGCCTGTTCGAGGCCCGCTTTCGCCTGGGCGATCTCCTGCGGGCGGTTACCAGCGCGGAACTGGCGCAACTTATCCTGCGCCGATTTGAGCGTTGCCTGCGCCTGGTCGCGCGCCGAGCGGGCATTCTCCAGATCGTTTGCCGAGATCACTTTTGTTTTCCACAGCCCCTGCTGGCGCTGATAGAAGTTCTGCGCGTAATCGTACGCCGCCTGCGCCTGGCTCACGGCGGAGGCCGCCTGGGCAATCTCCTCGGCGCGGTAGCCTTCGGTGGCTAACGCATATTTGGCTTCGGCAGTAGAGAGGTTGGCTTTCGCCTGCAACAGCGCGTTTTCATAAGGCGCGCGGTCGATTTCGCCGAGCTTCTGCCCGGCCTGTACGCTGTCGCCCTCATCCACCTGCAACGCCGCCAGCCGCCCGCCGACGCGAAAACTTAAATTAACGGTGCGGATATCGACATTGCCATACAGCGTCAGGCTGTCGTCCTGCCTGCTTTGATACCAGTACCAACCGCCGGCGAGCATCGCCAGCAGCACCACGCTGAGTAACACCACAACGCTACGCTTTTTCATCACTCCGGACTCCTGTGCGTTAATCCCTGCAAAATAAAATCGATATGGCAGGTGATGACTTGAAAGATCATTTCCGTTTTCTCTTCGTCGAACTGCGTCCAGCCTGCACGCAGCAAAATGGTCTCCCGCACCAGGCGGAAGGCGAGGATCTCGCCGATTAAGGCGTGGGCATGCAGCACCATCTGCGTGCTGTCGGCATCCTGTCCGGTGTAGGCGGCGAGCAGGCGCGTCAAATGCTGGTGCATCGGGTCGATCACCTGCTCATGCACAATCTGATAGGCGCGAGTGGGGGAGAGCTGCTCGCGGGAGATAAATTTGCTCAGGTTTAGGGTTTCATCATGGGTGAGCAGCGTGAGCATCTCTTTGCTGGCGCGATGGATCAGCGCGCGGATGGCCGATCGGTCAGGCTCGGTCTCGGCAAACAGCGCCTCGGCGGCCTGCACGTGTGGCGCAAAATGGTGGCTGATAAAGTCGGCAATCCACTGCGCGCAGGCGAGGTAGAGATCCTCTTTCGAGCCGAAGTAGTAAGGGATGGCGGCGATGTTCTGCCCGGCCTGGGCGGCGATATCCCGCGTGGTGGCATGCAGGCCATACTCGCCAAACTGCGCAAGGGCGGCGGCAATTAACTGATTTTTGGCCTGTTCGCCTTTGCTGGTGGTCGGTGTGCTATTCATAGGGGTTATAAAATTAATCAATCGATTGATTAACTTTACGACGCCGGAAAAATGTTGTCCAATTTTTGCGCAGGAAATGTGAGGGGGGCTAAATTTATCCCTTTTTCAGAGAATGAAGCGGGAAGATATCTTGCTGAGACATTGACGTGGGATATTTTATGCGCCGGATCACAAAAGCTGATACACTCCGCACCTTCATGACATTGTGGTTTTTGTCATCAGTCTACCTATTATCTCCTCGAAAACTACACCTGTGACAGGTCGGGGCGGTGCGGAGTTGTTATGTCATTTGATGCCCTTGGCCTGAATCCGGATATCCTGCGCGCAGTTGCGGAGCAGGGTTACCTCGAGCCGACCCCTATTCAACAGCAGGCGATCCCTGCGGTGCTGCAAGGCCGCGATCTGATGGCCAGCGCCCAGACCGGTACCGGTAAAACCGCCGGTTTTACACTGCCGCTGTTGCAACGCCTGGTGCAGAGCCAGCCTCACGCGAAAGGCCGCCGTCCGGTACGCGCCCTGATCCTGACCCCAACCCGTGAACTCGCGGCGCAGGTCGGTGAGAACGTGCAGGAGTATAGCCAGTATCTCAATATTCGTTCGATGGTCGTCTTCGGCGGCGTCAGCATTAACCCGCAGATGATGAAACTGCGTGGCGGCGTTGACATCCTGGTGGCTACCCCGGGCCGTCTGCTCGATCTCGAACACCAAAACGCCCTGAAGCTCGACAGCGTGGAAATTCTCGTGCTGGATGAAGCTGACCGTATGCTGGATATGGGCTTTATCCACGATATTCGCCGCGTGCTGTCGAAGCTGCCGGCGAAGCGTCAGAACCTGCTCTTCTCCGCGACCTTCTCGGATGAGATCAAACAGCTGGCGGAAAAACTGCTGCACAACCCGCTGGAAATCGAAGTCGCACGCCGTAACACCGCTTCCGAGCAGGTGACGCAGCACGTTCACTTTGTGGATAAGAAACGCAAGCGGGAACTGCTGTCGCAGATGATTGGCGAAGGTAACTGGCAGCAGGTGCTGGTCTTTACCCGTACCAAGCATGGCGCCAACCACCTGGCCGAGCAGCTGAATAAAGATGGCATCACCAGTGCGGCGATCCACGGTAATAAGAGCCAGGGCGCACGTACCCGCGCGCTGGCAGACTTTAAATCCGGTTCGATTCGCGTGCTGGTGGCAACAGATATCGCCGCGCGCGGCCTGGATATCGAAGAGCTGCCGCATGTCGTCAACTATGAGTTGCCGAACGTGCCGGAAGATTACGTACACCGCATCGGCCGTACCGGCCGTGCTGCCGCCACCGGCGAAGCGCTGTCGCTGGTCTGTGTCGATGAGCATAAACTGCTGCGCGACATTGAGCGTCTGCTGAAAAAAGAGATCCCGCGTGTTGCGGTTGCAGGCTATGAGCCGGATCCGTCAATTAAAGCGGAGCCGATCCAGAATGGCCGTGGTCAGAACGGTGGCCGTCAGGGCGGCGGTGGACGCGGGCAGGGCGGTGGCGGCGGTCGCAGCCAGTCCGCACCGCGCCGTAGTGAAGGCGAAACGCCGAAAGCGCGTCATCCGCGTCGTAGCAACGACGGCGCAGCCGCGAAATCGGAAGGTGGAGCCGCGAAGCCCGTGGGCAATCGCCGTCTTGATGGCGGTGCAGCGAAACCGGCAAACAACGGCGCACGCCGTCGTCGTCCGCGTAAACCCGCTTCCGCGTAAATCTGTTTCCGTTCAGGCCGGGTAGGTTTATCCGGCACTCAAAACCGCCATCGGGCATTACGCCGGATGGCGGTTTTTTTATGGTGCTGCTGACACGATCTCACTGAAACGGCGTTGGCCGGATAAGCGTGAGCGCCATCCGGCATTCTCCCCGCGGCACCGATTGCCGGATGGCGGCTCCGCCTTATCCGGCCTACCAAAACGGAGCCCGCTGCCGCTGGAACGGCGTAGGCCGGATAAGCGCCAGCGCCATCCGGCAATGTATCAGCGATACCGACTTTGCTTTTATCTGCAATATGACAGCGAGGGGGTTGTGTCCCCGCTGAAATCGGCGAACCGAAGCGTGAATGACAAGGTCTGGACGCCATGGATGGCGGACAGAGGCGAACCGAGACAGGATGTCGAGTCGAGCCGGCCGCAGTCAGACACGCGGGAGGTGAGCGCAGTGCGCAGCACCGATTTCCTCGCGGGGCCGCGGGGATTGACAAGGGGGGAGCGGTCCCCCCCTTGTCCCGTTCACCGCATAAGAGATTAATGAAACTCCCCAATGCCTGGTGAACGGAACCGTTCCACAAAATGCCATATGCCAGACCCATTGCCGGATGGCGGCTGCGCCTTATCCGGCCTACTGAACCCCGTCCACCGAGGCAACGTGCCGCACCGATTGCCGGATGGCGCGTTACACGCTTATCCGGCCTGCGCGGTTTCAGAGGCCGGGATTTTACAACACCTCGCCATTACTGGCGATAACCTGCTGATACCACCCAAAGCTGCGCTTTTTGCTGCGCTTGAGCGTGCCGTTGCCCTCGTTGTCTTTATCGACATAGATAAAGCCGTAACGCTTTTTCATCTCGCCGGTGCCGGCGCTGACAATATCAATCGGTCCCCACCAGGTGTAACCCATAATCTCGCAGCCATCCGCAATCGCCTCGGCCATTGCCTGAATATGGCGGCGGCCATAATCGATGCGCGCCTGGTCATTAATCTCGCCGTTAGCCTGCACCTCATCAACACCGCCATAACCGTTTTCAACGATAAACAGCGGCTTGCGGTAGCGGTCCGCCAGCTCATTACAGACGATACGAAAACCGAGGGGATCGATAGGCCAGCCCCACTCGGTCTTCTCCAGGAACGGGTTATCCAGCCCGGCGGTGCCGCCGGTATCGACGCGGAACTGCCCGCCCGCCTGGTGCAGCACGCTGCGGTAGTAGCTAAAGCCGAGGTAATCGGAGGGGTACGCTTTGAGCAGTTGCATGTCGCCCTCTGCCATCTCCAGCTTCACACCCAGATCGTTCAGCAGCCGTTTAGCGTACGCCGGGTATTCGCCCAGCATCATCACATCGGAGAAGAGCAGCGAGCGGCGGCGCAGCTGCATGGTCGAGAAGATATCCTCCGGGTTGCAGCTTGCCGGGTAGACGGTGCTCAGCGACAACATACAGCCAATAAGCGCATTGGGCATGATCTCGTGGCAGAGCATGTTCGCCAGCGCATTGGCGACGAACTGGTGGTGGTTCGCCTGCCAAATCTCCTGTGGGCTGGCGTCAACATCCACCGCGCCAGTGGCAAACGGCATACGGTTCATGTTGTTCAGCTCATTAAAGGTCATCCAGTATTTGACCTTGCCCTGATAACGGCGGAACACCGTCTCGCAGTAGCGGGTGAAGAAGTCGATAAGCTGGCGGTTTTTCCAGCCGCCATACTCCTGATAGAGCGCCAGCGGCGTTTCGTAATGCGAGAGCGTGATCACCGGCTCAATGCCGTACTTCAGCAGCTCATCAAACAGGTTGTCGTAAAAGTGCAGCCCCGCCTCGTTGGGCGTAGTCTCATCCCCGCGCGGGAAGATGCGCGACCAGGCAATCGAGGTGCGAAAGCATTTGAAGCCCATCTCGGCGAAGAGCGCTACATCCTCTTTGTAGTGATGGTAAAAGTCGACCGCCTGGTGGCTGGCGTAATAGAGGTTCGGGTCAATCACCGAATCATGTTTACCGGAAGCGATACCGCCACGCACCACGTCAGCGATAGAGGGCCCTTTGCCATCTTCGTCCCATGCGCCTTCCGCCTGATTAGCAGCAATCGCGCCGCCCCATAAAAAGTCGTTCGGAAAAACAGACATATCTGCTCCTTAATCCGCTAAGTCTTCGCCATTCGAGGCGATCAGTTTTTTATACCAGTGGTAGCTTTTCTTCAGCGAGCGCGCCTGGCTGCCGTTGCCCATATCGTCCTGATCGACATAGATAAAGCCGTACCGCTTGGAGATTTGCGCCGTCCCGGCGCTGACCACATCAATCGGCCCCCACCAGGTGTAACCAAAGAGATCAACGCCGTCGGCAATCGCCTCCTGCATCTGCACCACGTGCTGGCGCAGGTAGTCGATACGGTAATCGTCGTCGATGGAGCCATCCGGATTAACGGTATCCACCGCGCCGAGGCCGTTTTCGGCAATAAACAGCGGCTTCTGGTAGCGGTCATAGAGCTGATTGAGCGCCAGCCGCAGCCCTTTCGGATCGATCTGCCAGCCCCATTCACTGGTGGTGAGGTGCGGGTTACGAATGCCACCGGTGATCAGGTTGCCTTCTGCGCCGTCATGCAATGCCGGGTTGGCGCTGACGGTGCTCGACATGTAGTAACTGAACGAAACGAAATCGACCGGGTGCTGGCGCAGGATCTCATCATCGCCAACCACTTTTTGCAGCGTCACCCCTTTTTCCGCCAGCATGCGATCGGTGTAGGCGGGGTAGTAGCCGCGTGCCTGCACGTCGCTGAAGAAGAGCGATACGCGCTGCATCTCTTCGCAGGCCTGCAAATCATCCGGGTGGCAGGTGTGCGGGTAGAGCATCTGGTAGCTGATCATGCAGCCCATCTGCGAGCCGGGAATAATGGTGTGGCACGCTTTGGTGGCGAGCGCGCTGGCAACAAACTGGTGGTGCGCGCCCTGGTACTTATCCTGCTCAAGATGCGGGTTGTCCTCCTCAATCACCCCGACGCTGACATAGGGGTGGTGCTTCACGCAGTTGATCTCGTTAAAGGTCATCCAGTACTTCACCTTTTTGCGATAACGCGTAAAGACGGTGGTGGCGAAGCGGACATAGAAATCGACCAGCTGGCGGTTTGGCCAGCCGCCGTAATCGGTGACCAGCGCCAGCGGCATTTCATAGTGCGAGAGCGAGACAATCGGCTCGATGCCGTGCGTGCGCAGCGTGTCGAACACCTCGTCATAAAACGCCAGCCCTGCTTCGTTGGGCGTGGTCTCATCCCCGCGCGGGAAGATGCGCGTCCAGGCGATCGACATACGAAAACACTTGAAGCCCATACCGGCAAACAGCGCGATATCCTCTTTGAAGTGGTGGTAGAAGTCGTTGCCTTTGCGCTTCGGGTAGTACTTTTTGCTGTCAGGATCCTGCGCTTCGCGCACCTGCGCGTGGGTCATGCCCAGCCACTGATCGAGCCAGCGCTCGCGCGGCGTGTTGATATCGAAGGTGTAGACATCGGAGACGGAGAGCCCTTTGCCGTCGACATTCCATGCCCCTTCAAGCTGGTTGGCCGCCGTTGCGCCGCCCCATAAAAACCCTTCCGGAAATGATTTCGAATAAGCCACTGATGTGCTCCTTAGGCCGCGCTTGCGGTCAATGTGAGAAATGCGTCCCGGCTGGCGACATCGCCATCTGTTTTCACCGGGCTGATATCGCCGTACTGTTCGCTATTGGTGACCACCACGATCACGCTCGGATCGATCCCCTCTGCCCGCAGCGCGGCGAGATCGAAGCTGACCAGCAGATCGCCCACCTCCACGTTCTGCCCGGCCTCGATATGGCTGGTGAAGTGCTTGCCGCCGAGTTTCACCGTGTCGATACCGATGTGGATGAGAATTTCGGCGCCGGTATCGCTCTCCAGTGCCAGCGCGTGGTGGGTTTCAAACAGCGACTCCACCTTGCCGTTGACCGGCGAACGCAGCTCGCCGTTGCTCGGGTCGATAGCCAGCCCCTTGCCGAAAATCTCATCGGCAAAGACCGGGTCGCTCAGGGTGTTGAGGGCTTTCAGCGTGCCGCTAACCGGGGCGAAGAGTCGCTCCTCCTCGCGCGCAATCTTCACCGGGCTGACGCCTGCAACCACCTTCTCTTCGAAACCGAGGATCACCGTCAGCACGGCAGCGGAGACAAAGGAGAGCGCGATACTGACAATCGCCCAGAGAAAGGTCGGGCCGACCAGCGCCGGCAGGCCGGGCAAGCCGCTGAGGGCAAAGGCGTAGGTTTTCACCCCCATCGCCATCGCAAAGCCGCCGCCAATCGCGCCGCCCAGCAGCGCGGCGGCAAAGGGGCGTTTGTAGCGGATATTGACGCCGTACATCGCCGGTTCGGTGATGCCCATCATCGCGCTGAAGCTGGTGGAGAGCGCCAGCGACTTCAGCTTCTTATCGCGTGCGCGAATAAACACGCCGAAAGCCGCGCCCGCCTGGCCGAGGTTGGCGACATAAAAGAGGATTTTGAACGGGTCGAAACCCATGGTGCTGATGTTGTTGATCATGATTGGCACCAGCACATAGTGCATGCCGGTAATGATGATCATCGACAGCGTGCCGCCCACCACCACGCCCGCAACGATGCCCATGTTCTCCACCAGCCAGATAATGCCGCCGGAGAGCGCATTGCCGGCGAAAATACCGAGCGGCCCGATAACCATCAGCGTAATCGGCGCGACAATCACCAGGCTCAGTAGCGGCACAAACATCGTTTTCAGCACGCCGGGCATGATGCGGTCAATCAGCTTCTCCACCCGGCTTAACAGCCACACCGCCAGCAGAATCGGGATCACCGTCGAGGCGTAATTGACCGTTGGCACCGGCAGGCCGAGAAAGCTCACCGGCGCGCCGGATTTAAACAGCGTCTGGATCGCCGGGTGGAAGAGGGTGGCGGCGAGCGCCACGGCGACGTAGGGGTTGGCACCAAACTTATTCCCGGCGCTGAAAGCCAGCGCCAGCGGCATAAAGTAGAAGACGCCGTCGCTGATGGCGAGCAGGATCTGGTAGGTCTGGTTGCTGGTCTGAAGCCACTGCATGGCGACCATCAGTGCCAGCACCCCTTTCAGGATCCCGGCTCCGGCAATTGCCGGAATGATCGGTGAGAAGATGCTCGATAACCCCTCCAGCACCACCGACACCAGGTTACGCCGTTTGCTGCTGCTGGCACTGGACGAGACGCCTGGCAGTTGCGCCAGCAGCGCTTCGCAGAGTGGGGCGACCTCATTACCGATAATCAGCTGGTACTGATCGCCAGAGATATTCACGCCGATCACGCCATCCAGCGCTTCCAGCGCCGCGCGGTCGACCTTGTCATGGTCGTGAAGGAGAAAACGCAGGCGGGTGATGCAGTGAAACAGCGACAGGATATTCTCCTTGCCGCCGATATGCGCAATGATCTTCTGCGCGGTTTGCGGGTAGTTCATGCTCATTCCTCCAGACAGACGCCGATTTTCTGGCGTCATCAACAAACATCGGCCCCGGCCGATACCTTGTTTCCTCTGGGGTTTGCCTGATTTAACAGTAACAAGCCTGGATGGAATTCATTTTTCACGCCGCAGGCATATCTGCCTGCCGGGTGAATTACGCCGACCGTTGCACCACGTTTTCGATATGCACGGTCAGATAAAGCTTCTCGGAGTTGCTCATGGTGTGGTGATAATGTTTGCCGACAAACTCGCTGATGGCGTTAACGCACTTCAGCGTCGTTTGATAGCGGCGCTCAACCATGGCAAATAACTCCTCGTCATCGTTGTTTAATACCTCCCCGGCAATCACCCGCTGCGCGAAAAATTTTAAATGAGTAATAAAGCGCTGGTAATTGAGGGTGTGCTCATCGGGCGGCAGGGTAAAAAAGTATCTGACGATATTTTGCAGCTGATAAATAAGCCGGGTAATTTGCGTGGTTTTTCCCATCGTATCGTTCAGCCCGGCGTTCACAATATGCAGGGCGATACTGCACGCTTCGCTGTCCGGTAACAGCGTGCCGGTGCGCGCCACCACCATGCCCAGCGCCTGGCGGCCAATGGCGTACTCGGCGGTGTAAAAGTGGCGCACTTCCCACTCCAGCGGGTTGGCTAAACTCTCGCCTTTTTCACTGCGTTGCAGGGCAAAATGGAGGTGATCGGCAAGGGTGACATACAGCCCGTCGCTTAATTTATGCGGCAGGGTTTCGCACGCGAGGGCGACAATATCCGCGGTTAACTGGACAATTTCCACCGGCACTTCGCTCACCAGATCTTTAAAACGGGCCGAGAGCTGGGAGTCTTTCAGGTGGAATATCTTCTCAATGGCGTCCATATTGACGCGGTCACCGCTCTGGGTATTAAACCCGAGGCCGCGCCCGGTCAGAATTACCTCAAAGCCGTGCTCATCGAGGGCGCTGACAACGTTATTATTTAATATTTGTTTGACCAGCATCGCCAACTCCTGCAAACAAAAACGGGCAAAACATAAATACAGCCAGGGACGGATTGATCCCCTCAGTCTGCATTTAGGTTTTGCCCGATATTCGGTAACAAGCGTAATGCAGATAAAAAGCTAGCATTGACCATATAAATGTTCAACGCGTCGGGAAGCGGTTTCATAAATGGATCTGCCAATTTGTGATCGGCTTTGCGAAAAGTATCGTCTGCCTGACGTGCGATTTACGAGCAGGCTTCCATAACGGCAAAAAGCGTTCGCCCCTGCGGGCGAAAAAGTGCCACAATAGTGGCCGTTTATACAGTACTTCAGGTTATCGAATGGCCCTTACCGCCGCGTTAAAAGCGCAAATTGCCGCCTGGTATAAGGCGTTGCAACAACAGATCCCGGACTTTATTCCCCGCGCGCCGCAGCGTCAGATGATTGCTGACGTGGCAAAAACGCTGGCGGGCGATGAGGGCCGCCATCTGGCGATTGAAGCGCCGACCGGGGTCGGTAAAACCCTCTCATACCTTATTCCGGGCATTGCCATTGCCCGTGAAGAGCAGAAAACGCTGGTGGTCAGCACCGCCAACGTCGCCCTACAGGATCAGATCTTCAGTAAAGATCTGCCGCTGCTGCGCAAAATTATTCCCGATTTACGCTTTACCGCCGCCTTTGGCCGCGGGCGCTATGTCTGCCCGCGCAATCTTGCCGCACTCGCCAGCAGCGATCCCAATCAGCAGGATCTGCTGGCCTTTCTTGATGACGAACTGACGCCCGGCAACAAAGAGGAGCAGACGCGCTGCGCATCGCTGAAAGCCGATCTCGACAGCTACAAGTGGGATGGCCTGCGCGATCACACCGATAAAGCCATCAGCGACGATCTCTGGCGACGCCTGAGCACCGATAAAGCAGGCTGCCTGAACCGTAACTGCCACTACTACCGCGAGTGCCCCTTCTTTGTGGCGCGTCGGGAGATCCAGGAAGCGGAAGTGGTGGTTGCCAACCACGCGCTGGTGATGGCGGCGATGGAGAGCGAAGCGGTGCTGCCGGAGCCGAAAAACCTGCTGCTGGTGCTCGATGAGGGCCACCATCTGCCGGATGTAGCCCGCGATGCGCTGGAGATGTCGGCAGAGATCACCGCAGGCTGGTATCAGCTGCAACTCGATCTCTTCACCAAACTGGTGGCGACCTGCCTTGAGCAGTTTCGCCCAAAAACCCTGCCGCCGCTGGCCACGCCCGAGCGGCTCAACGCCCACTGCGAAGAGCTGTTTGAACTGATCTCCTCCCTCAACGCCATTCTCAATCTCTATCTTCCCGCCGGGCAGGAGGCAGAACACCGCTTTACGATGGGCGAACTGCCGGATGAAGTGATGGAGATCTGCCAGCGGCTGGCGAAACTGACCGAGATGCTGCGCGGGCTGGCGGAGCTGTTTCTCAACGATCTCAGCGAGAAAACCGGCAGCCATGACGTTGTGCGTCTGCACCGGGTGATTTTGCAGATGAACCGGGCGCTTGGGATGTTTGAGAGTCAGAGCAAGCTCTGGCGGCTGGCATCGATGGCGCAAGCCTCCGGCGCCCCGGTCTCCAAGTGGGTAACGCGCGACGTGCGCGACGGGCAGTTGCACCTGCAGTTTCACTGCGTCGGCATTCGCGTCAGCGACCAGCTGGAAAAGCTGCTCTGGCGCAGCGTGCCGCATATCGTCGTCACCTCGGCGACCCTGCGCTCGCTCAACAGCTTCAACCGCTTGCAGGAGATGAGCGGGCTGAAGGAGAAAGCGGGCGACCGCTTTGTCAGCCTCGACTCGCCGTTCAACCATGTCGATCAGGGGAAGATTATTATTCCGCAGATGCGCTACGAGCCGCTGATGGAGAACGAAGAGCAGCATATCGCCGAGATGGCGACCTGGTTTCGTGAACAGGTGGAGAGCAGAGCGCACCGCGGAATGCTGGTGCTATTCGCCAGCCAGCGCGCGATGCAGCTCTTTCTTACCTATGTGCCCGATCTGCGTCTGTTGCTGCTGGTGCAGGGCGATCAGCCCCGTTACCGGCTGGTGGAGTCGCACCGAAAACGCATCGACGGCGGTGAACGCAGCGTGCTGGTTGGCCTGCAATCCTTTGCTGAAGGGCTGGATCTGAAGGGGGATTACCTCACCCAGGTGCATATCCATAAGATTGCTTTCCCGCCCATCGACAGCCCGGTGGTGATCACCGAAGGCGAGTGGCTCAAAAGCCTCAAGCGTTATCCCTTTGAAGTGCAGAGCCTGCCGAGCGCCTCGTTTAACCTGATTCAGCAGGTCGGGCGCCTGATCCGCAGCCATGAGTGTCGCGGTGAAGTGGTGATCTACGATAAGCGGCTGTTGACCAAGAGTTATGGGAAACGCCTGCTTGATGCACTGCCAATATTTCCAATTTCCCAACCGCCGATGCCTGACGTTATAGTGAAGAAACCAGAACAGAAGCGCCGCAAGCGCCGTTAACGATGTGAGCACGCAAGGAGAGTCCATGGATTACCGCACCATCATTAAAGAGGTTGGCCGGGGCAAAAATCACGCCCGCGACCTTGATATTGACACCGCCCGCAGCCTCTACGCGAGGATGCTCAACGGCGAGGTACCGGAACTGGAGATGGGCGCGATCCTGATTGCGCTGCGTATTAAAGGGGAAGGCGAGGCCGAAATGCGCGGCTTCTACGCGGCGATGCAGGAGCGGACAATGAAGCTGACGCCGCCGGTGGCGAAACCGATGCCGATTGTTATCCCGAGCTATAACGGCGCGCGCAAGCAGGCGAACCTGACGCCGCTGCTGGCGATTCTGCTCAACAAACTGGGCTTTCCGGTGGTGGTGCACGGCGTCAGTGAAGATCCGACCCGCGTCGTCAGTGAGACGATTTTCGCCCTGCTGGGCATTGAAGCCACCACGCTTGCTGGCCAGGCGCAGGCGAAGCTGGAGGGGCATCAGCCGGTCTATATTCCGGTAAGCGCCCTCTGCCCGCCGCTGGAGGATCAGCTGGGTCTACGCTGGCGTATGGGCGTTCGTAACAGCGCGCACACGCTGGCGAAGCTGGCGACCCCCTTTGCCGAAGAGGCGGCGTTGCGCCTCTCCAGCGTGTCGCACCCGGAGTACCTCACCCGCGTAGGGAAATTTTTCGCTGATATCGGCGGGCGCGGGCTGCTGATGCAGGGCACCGAAGGGGAAGTGTACGCCAACCCGCAGCGCTGCCCGCAGATGAACCTGATCGATCCCGTGGGCGAGCGCGTGCTTTTTGCCCGCAGTGATGCGGTGGTTGAACCTGCTGCTGCGGGTGCGGCGAAAGATGCCGACAGCACCGCGCGCTGGATCGAGGGTTGCCTGAGCGGACGCGAAGCAATACCGGAGTCATTAAAGGTGCAGCTGGCCTGCTGCCTGATGGCAAGCGGTGAAGCGCAGACGCTGGAAGAGGGGCTGGCGCACGTCGCGGCGACATTTGGATAAAAAAAAGCCCGTCACAATCCTGGACGGGCCATGCAAAGGGCAATAAGGGTCAATGAGGGTGGTGCATCCGGCAGAGGGTTAAAATGCCGGGGTAAAACGCGGGTCAGGTTACTTATAGATAACCGCTGTGCCACTCAGCTTGTTATTGCCAGTGGTAGACAGAATGCTGTAGCCAGAAGCACCTGCCGCTTTGGCTTTCTCTGCCAGGCGTGCTTCAAGGCCGTCCAGCGTGGTTGCGCCGTGGGCGGATACCACACCGATTTTGTTCAGCTCGCCTGCCTGAGCAGGGTTAACAGACTGAGCCGCAAAAGCACCGAAAGAGAGGGTGGATAATGCGACAGCAGCAACAGCATATTTAATGGCGTTCATAGGGTTTCTCTCGCAGGTTATACTGAATTTGGGACGATGTTCCGTCGATGTGATAAGTATCACAGTTTTTTATCAGCGAGAAAATCGAAGAGAATTGAAAGCCTTGTTCTAAAAAATTGAACAATAGTTAAGTTTTTGAAGCATAAAGGTTAAAAAGATAAAAAAGCAGGAAATGGGAGCACTACCTCGCCACGCGGAGATAAGCGGCACATTTTGCGACAAGCGAAGCGGAAAAGTGTGAAGGTAAAGGTAAGTGCTTATCCTGCCGCGAAGCGTCAGGAAAAGTCAGCGCAGCTGGCTATCCTTCGATCCTCTGCGATTATATCCTGAATATGTCGAGTTATGTAAATCTTTCTCCTGCTGGCATTTCACGCACAGCCGCACGCCGGGAATCGCTTTTCGCCGCGCTTCCGGAATGGTTTCACCGCACTCTTCGCACTCTGTAAGGCTCTCACCACCCGGAATATCCCGGCGCGCACGGGCGACCGCATCCTCAATGGTGCTGTCGATCTGCTGCTGTACTGCATCGTCGTTTGCCCAACCTGAAGCCATAATTTCCTCCTGTATAGCTATTAAGTATAGACGCTATAAGGTGGCATGAAGTTGTAGGCCGGATAAGGCGTAAGGGAATGAAGCCGCTGGAACGGCGTAGGCCGGATAAGCGTTTACGCGCCATCCGGCATTATCTTCGCGGCACAATTGCCGGATGGCGGCTGCGCCTTATCCGGCCTACCAAAACGAGCCTACAGCCACACCAATATTGCTTTTACCTGCGGTCTCGCAGCGACGGTGTTGACCCCCGCTGAAATCGGCGAACCGAAGCGTGAATGACAAGGTCTGGACGCCATGGATGGCGGACAGAGGCGAACCGAGACAGGATGTCGAGTCGAGCCGGCCGCAGTCAGGCACGCGGGAGGTGAGCGCAGTGCGCAGCACCGATTTCCTCGCGGGGCCGCGGGGATTGACAAGGGGGGAGCGGTCCCCCCCTTGTCCCGTTCACCGCATAAGAGATTAATGAAACTCCCCAATCTCTGGTGAACGGAACCATTCCACCGAGGTAATCCCATTGCCGGATGGCGCGTTACACGCTTATCCGGCCTACGCCGTTTCAGAGATAATCGTTTTAATAGCCTGGCGGCGTTGATTAACGATTATCCGGCCTGACTAAATCGAAACGCTGATCCTCGCTAATACCGTAATAAGCGGACGGTCCTCCGGCGCGCAGCACCGGTTGCGCCTTCGCCGTCTGGTAGATGCCCTCTTCGAGCAGCGATTCATCAATATGCACCGCCACCACTTCCCCCAGTACCAACCAGCTCTCAATCGGGCTGCCATCGGCGGCGGTGAGTTGAATGCATTGCGAAAGACGGCACTCAAAGTTAACCGGGCTTTCCGCCACGCGCGGGGCGCGCACCAGTCGACTCTCTGCCGGGGTCAGCCCGGCGCGGGCGAACTCATCTTCGCCGTGCGCCAGCGATGCGGAGGTCTCATTCATCTGTACCGCCAGATCGCGGGTGGTTAAGTTCCAGACAAACTCTTTGCTCTCAACGATATTCTGCACGCTATCTTTCCAGCCGCTGCTGGCGAAACCAATGATCGGCGGGCGGTAGTTAAAGCAGTTGAAGAAGCTATAGGGCGCCAGGTTGCGGCGGCCTTGCCCGTCCAGCGAGGCGATCCAGCCGATAGGGCGCGGGCCGACAATGGCATTCAGCGGGTCGTGCGGCAGGCCATGACCTTTCGCGGGCTCATAAAAATACATAGCGTCTCCTGATGGCAAAAAGTTTCTTCAGGCTCCCTTATTTACCCGGCTGGCGTCAACGGGTATCTTACGCCGCTGTTAACAGGAGAATGCCATGAATGCCCAGAAGCCGGGTCTGCACCCGCGTAACCGCCACCATAGCCGCTACGACCTCGACGCCCTGTGCGCCGTCAACCCGTCGCTGCGCGCCTTTATCACGCGCAATCCGAACGGGGAAGAGACCGTTAACTTTGCCGATCCACAGGCGGTGAAAGCCCTGAACAAGGCGCTGCTGGCGCATTTCTACGGCGTGCGCGAGTGGGATATCCCGGACGGCTTTCTCTGCCCGCCGGTGCCGGGCCGCGCGGATTATCTGCACCACCTCGCCGATCTACTGGCAGAGAGCGATAACGGCACTATTCCGGCACAGGCCAGCGTGCTCGATATCGGCACCGGTGCGAATTGCATCTATCCGCTGATTGGCGCCCATCAATATGGCTGGCGGTTCACCGGCAGTGAAGTCAACGCCGAAGCCTTTGCCAGCGCGCAGGCAATCATTGCCGCCAACCCTGGCCTGACCCGCGCGGTGCGTCTGCGTCGCCAGAAAGATATGGCGGCGATCCTCACCGGCATCATTCATAAAAATGAATCTTACGATGCCGTTATCTGTAACCCACCTTTCCATGACTCGGCGCAGAGCGCGCAGGCAAACAGCGAGCGCAAGCGACGCAACCTTGGCCAGTCTGTGACGGACGCGGCGAACTTCGGCGGCCAACAGCAGGAGCTGTGGTGTGAAGGCGGCGAAGTGGCCTTTATCAAGACGATGATTGCCGAGAGCAAGCAGTTTGCCCGCCAGGTGCTGTGGTTCACCTCGCTGGTGTCGCGCGGCGACAACCTGCCGGAACTCTACCGCGCCTTGACGCAGGTCGGCGCGGTAAAAGTGGTGAAAAAGGAGATGGCGCAGGGGCAGAAGCAGAGCCGCTTTATCGCCTGGACCTTCCTCGACGAGGCCCAGCGTAAACGCTGGGCACAGAGCCGGTTTAGAGGGTAGGTTGTGCGGGCGGCGTACCGGCATTCGCCGCCGGTTGCGCTTGCCCGATCCCTTCCGGTGCCGACACCATCTGGTAGGTCTGCACCGGCGGGCGTACGTGGGCAAGGTCGAAATGCTTTTTCACCATCGTGTCGAGGGCGAAACGCACCGTCCACTGTTTTAGCGGCAGGGTGGTGAAGGTGACACGCAGCGTAAAGGCGGTGTTGGTCAGCCCGACTAACCCGGCAAAGTTCGGCTCGCCGATAATCAAACCGCGAATCTCCTCCTGCTCCATCAGCTCCGCCACCGCATCTTTCAGCGCCTGATTGGCCTTATCGGTATCCTCATGACGATCGACATCATAGTTCGCCACCACTGAGCCAATCCCGCGCACAAAGTTGGCGAAGGTGGTGATCGATGACCACGGGATGATGTGGTACGCGCCGGTATCCTGACGCACGCCGACGGAACGAATAGTCATCCGCTCCACCGTGCCGGTAAGCGGGCCGATGGTCACCAGATCGCCGGTGTTCATCCCATTCTCGAACTGAATAAATATGCCGGTGATAATATCCTTCACCAGGGTTTGCGAACCAAACGAGATCGCCAGCCCCAGCGCCCCGGCACCCGCCAGCAGCGGCGCGATATTCACTCCAATCTCTGAAAGCACAATCATCACCGTAATGGTGCTGATCACCACCGCCAGCGCGTTGCGAAACAGCGTCAGCAGGGTACGCGTGCGCGCGCTGGGCAGCGGGCGGCCGTGAATATCGGATGTCAGCCGGTTCTCAATAATCGTCGCCAGCAGCGTCCAGCCGACGGCGGAGAAGAAGAGGATCAGCGCAATGCGGATCAGAATATCGACCGCCTTCTCTCCGGCACCATAATTGAGCCAGTGCCAGAAATCGAACAGCCCCCACGCGCTTAACAGCAGCAGGATGGTGGTGCAGACCACCAGGAAACGGGCGGTCTTCATCGAGGCGGATAGCCAGCCATTAAGCCGCTTTTGCAGCTCCGGGTAGTTGCGCTGCACCTGTGGCGACAGGGTGATGGTTTTATCGAGCCAGCGCGACAGCACGCCGGAGATAAACGCGGAGACGCTAAGGATCGCCAGGCTGCTCAACGAGGCGCCCATCATAAACTTCAGGCTGTTGCCCGGATCGAACAGCGAGAAGAAGAAGAGCACGATGAAGTAGGCGCTGGCGAGCCAGTGCCACACCAGCGCAAAGGCGCGAATAAAGAGGCTGAAGAAGGCCAGCGAGCGGTCTGCCAGCAGGATCAGGTTGTGCTGGATCTCGCGCTTGTTATGGAAAATAAGGTAGAGCGCCCAGAGGGTAATGCAGAGCATGATCACCACGTTGGCGAGCGCGCCGAACTGAATGTTCACCTGATTGGAGATAATCGGCACCGCCACCAGCAGCCCATAGCCAATCAGGCTGCTGAGCGCGCTCAAACGCAGGTGCCAGTAGCGCGCCGTCTCATCGCGAATATGAAACGGGCGCAGATCGGGAATGCGCGGGCAGAAGATAAGCCGCAGAATCGCTTTGAAAAACTCAATCAGCGCGAAGGCGTTAAGAAACAGGCTCTGCTGAAAAGCGATAGTGCTGTTACCGCCGGTAAGATTGGCGCGCAGTACCTGGCCGACAAATAGCGTCAGCGCCAGCAGCATGATGTCGATAATAAAAGCCCCGACGATCATCGACGGCAGCTGTAACCAGTTGCTACTGTCGCGGTTTTTACGCCGCCCCCAGGCGCCCATGCGGCGGTAAACCGGCGAGACGCAGAAACGCACTGTCCACCAGAAGGCGAAGACCAGCACCGCGAGCAGCATGAAGTGGCTGGCGGCATTGGTGAAGGTTTGCGGGTTAAAGGCTTTGTGCGGCGAGCCGGTAATATTGCGCCACAGCTGGGCAAAACGGGTCGAGAGCGCCTCGCCATAGTAATCCGCCACTTCGGTAACCTTCTCCAGCACCGTTTTCTGCTCTTCAATGGCGGGCGGCGAGATGACCGGCACTGGCTCCTGCGGCGGCGTGGTGGCGACTTTACGCAGCTGGTCGATCAGCTCTTTGCGTGATTCATCATTCTCCAGCACATCGGCCAGCGCGCCATAGGCCGCTTTTTTCTGTTCAACATCGGGTTCGCTGGTTTGCGCAGAAGTGTGAGTAGTGGTTGCGGCGGTAACGCCGGGTATCGTCGCGGCCTGAAGCGGCGCGCACAGCAGGCTAATCAGTAACAAAATCCACGGCATAGCTCCTCCGGTGAGAAAATCCCGCAAAGGGATAAGTATAGGTGCCGGGGGAGGGCGGGATAAAATTGCGCACAATCCGCAAAAGAAAAACCCCTCCGGCTGGAGGGGTTGGCTGTCAGGAGACGTGCTGCAGGAACTCCTGCAAACGCTGGCTGGGCGGATTCTCAATCAGCTGCTGCGGGTTGCCATCTTCGGCAATGCGGCCCTTATCAATGAAAATCAGACGCGAGGCCACTTTTTCGGCAAAGCCGATTTCGTGGGTCACGATCACCATCGTCATCCCCTCTTCGGCCAGATCCTGCATCACTTTCAGCACTTCGTGACGCAACTCCGGATCGAGCGCCGAGGTCGGCTCATCAAACAGCATCATCTTCGGTTTGACCGCCAGCGCGCGGGCAATCGCCACGCGCTGCTGCTGGCCGCCGGAGAGCTCTGACGGGTAGTGATGGGCGCGCTCGGCAAGACCCACTTTCGCCAGCAGCGCTTTCGCCTGCTTTTCCGCTTCCGCTTTGTTGGTGCCGCGCACGCGCAGCGGGCCAAACATCACGTTCTCCAGCGCCGTCAGGTGCGGGAAGAGGTAAAACTGCTGGAACACCATGCCCGCTTCCTGGCGGATCAGGCGCTCATCCACTTTCGGGTCGTTGACCTTCAGACCATCAACAATCAGATCGCCTTTGGTGATCTCTTCCAGCTTGTTGATGCAGCGCAGCAGGGTCGATTTACCGGAGCCGGACGGCCCGATAATCACCACCACTTCGCCCTGGGTAATGTTGAGGTCGATATCATGCAGCACCTGGGTTTTACCGAAGTGCTTGGAAACGTTTTTAAATTCAATCACAGGATTTTCATCCTTTTTTCAAGACGGCGAAGCACGATGTTCAGTGCCTGGGTAATGATGAGATAGATAACCCCGACGGCGGTCCAGATCTCCAGTGCGCGGAAGTTCCCGGCGATGATCTCCTGGCCCTGGCGGGTCAATTCAGCCGCGCCGATAACAATAAACAGCGAGGTATCTTTGATACTGATGATCAGCTGGTTGCCAAGCGGCGGCAGCATACGGCGCAGTGCCAGCGGCATAATGACGTGGCGAATGGTTTCGCGGCGCGACAGACCGAGCGCCATGCCCGCTTCGCTAAAGCCTTTATGGATCGATAGCACCGAACCACGGGTGATCTCGGCAATATAGGCGCCGGAGTTGATCATGATCGTCACCACCGCGGCGGTGAAGGTGTCGATGCGCAGATCCGGCAGCGCCATCGGCAGGGCGAAGTAGATGTACATCACCTGCACGACAATCGGCGTGCCGCGGACAATTTCAATAAACACGAGGGCGACGTGGTTTGAGATCCACCCGCCGTAGGTACGGGCTAAACCAGCCATCAGGCCGATAACGATACCGCCAGCCAGACCGAGGATCGAGATCCACAAGGTCATTTTGGCCCCGTCCAGTAGAAGCGGAATGGCGGGCCAGATGGCGCTCCAGTCAAACTGCATGTGATTAATTCCTGTATACCGTAGAAGAGACAAATAGCGCGGGGACGAAAGCCGCCCCCGACGTTTAACCTGTTACTTTTTAATAATTATTTAGGCTCAGAACCGAACCATTTTTTGTAGATTTCGTTGTACGTACCGTTCTCACGCAGGGTTTTCAGCGCGCCGTTCACTTTCTCACGCAGATCGTCGCTGCCTTTCGGGAAGGCGATGCCGTACTGCTGCGCTTCCAGAGAGTCGCCTACCGCTTTAAAACGACCGTTGCCGGCAGTTTTGATGAAGTAGAGGATGTTTGGCGTGTCGTGCAGAACCGCGTCAGCGCGACCGGTACCCAGTTCCATGTAGGCGTTATCGATGTTCGGGAACTGGCGCAGATCTTTGGTTTTGATATTCGCTTTCGCGTAATCCACGGAGCCGGTGCCGCTCTTAACTGCGATCACTTTACCGTTGAGATCTTTCGCGCTTTTAACGTCATTGTTGTCGGCTTTCACCATCACCAGCAGGCCGCTTTTGTAGTAGCCGTCAGAGAAGTCGATCGCTTTTTTGCGCTCTTCAGTAATGGTGATGCCCGCCAGTGCAACATCAACGTTTTTGGTTTGCAGCGCAGGGATGATGCCGCTGAAGTCCATCGGCTTCAGTTCATAATCCAGCTTCAGCTCTTTCGCCACGGCAGCCCACAGGTCGATGTCGAAACCAACGTACTCATTGCCTTTTTTGAATTCGAAAGGAACGAATGCAGTATCGGTAGCCACAACCAGTTTTTTATCAGCAGCCTGAGAAGAAACAGCAAAGGCGAGAGCGAGTGCGGCAAGGGAGAATTTCAATACAGACTTCATAGTGTTTCCTTTTGTATCGGGGGAGCGAGCCCCTGCGAGAATGAACGCAGTATGAAAAAATCATGCCAGGTTTACAACCTATTGTTTTGTAAAGGCGAAGCTTTAACCGGTTGCACAATAAGTGTAGCAATGACACCGCAATGCACCATTTTGAGTCACTCTTTTGGTGCGCTCGCGCGCGATTGTCGGCAGTGCTGCTATTTAGCGCACAACGTGGGCGATAAACAATCACTTATTAACAATTTTGTGATGAGATAATTACGAAGCGGTAACTTTCTGGCGGGAAGGGGGAGAAGTGTTGCACCATAAAAGTGCAAACCCCCGCACCAGAGGCGCAGGGGTCAGAGCGATAACAAAAAGATCTGGCTTATTCGATGTTAGCTTCGATAAACCACAGGTACTGATCCAGATCGCGGGAGGCGGCGGTAAAGATATCTGCGGTATCTTCATCTTTCGCTTCGGTGATGGCTTTACGCAGGTCGTTCGCGACAACCGCGTAACGATCGGCCAGCTCTTTCAGGTGATCCTGCACGCTATGAATGTCCAGCGGGTAACTTTTCAGTGCCGTTTTGCTGTTGATCACCTGAGTGGTACCCAGTGCAACACCGCCCAGCTGAACCGCGCGCTCTGCCATGGTATCAAGGTGCGTTACCAGCGAAGTACGGAACTGATCCAGCATTTCGTGCACGCCAATAAAGTTCGCGCCGCGCATGTTCCAGTGGGCCTGCTTGGTGATCAAAGACAGGTCAGTGAAGTGGATCACCTGGCGATTCAGCAGCTCAATGGTCGCTTGTTTGTCGCTGTCCGATACATCGTTACGGGTATAAAGCAGATTAGACGCTTTCGTTTTTACCAGTTTAGCGGTACTCATAATCCATATCCTCTTGATGTTTGTGTCCCAGGTAATTACCGGGACTAAGTATAGCACCAGATTAACCGTCGTCGGTTTTGGCTATGCCTATCAGTTCGATAGCGTGATTTAAATATAGGTCACGATTTCGAAAACGCGCAACTAATCGAATGAAATGTAAGATAAATCTAATAAAGAGACAGCAGATAACTAAGAATAATTCTAATTAATAAAGAATTTACTTAAAGCGTAAAAAATAATGTCAAAGGTCTGAATGAATATTCAGCATGAGCGAAATCTCATGCTGAATAATTATTATTTACCTATATCCACTTCTTTTATTGTGGTCTCGCGGCGCAGGGTTAATGTCGACCCCATCGAGGCAATCACAATCGCCATTAAGGCCAGCACCTGCTGGAGCGCAAGCGTCTCACCGAGGAAGATCATGCCCGAGACGGCCGCGAGTGCCGGCTCCATGCTCATCAGCGTGCCGAAGGTGCGCGTCGGCAAACGGGTGAGGGCGATCATCTCAAGGGAGTAGGGCAGCGCAGTCGACAGAATCGCCACCGCAATGCCGAGCGGTAAAATCGACCAGTGCCACAACACGTCGCCCGCCTGGAACGCGCCAAGGGGGACAAAGACGATTGCGGCAATCAGCGAACCCAGCGCCACCGTCGCCGGGCCGTGATCCTCGCCCGCGCGTTGCCCGCTCAGAATATAGATAGCCCAGCAGGCCCCCGCGCCGAGTGCAAATGCCGCGCCGGTTAAATCAACATGCGCCACATCCTGGCCCAGCGGCAGCAGATACCACAGCCCGAGCACGGCGAGGATCACCCAGATAAAATCGACCGCCCGTCGCGAAGCGAAGAGGGCGACGGCCAGCGGACCGGTGAACTCCAGCGCCACGGCCACGCCGAGCGGCACGGTCTGGATCGCCAGATAGAACATGTAGTTCATCGCGCCGAGCGACAGGCCATAAAAGAGCAGCGGCAATCGCTGTTCACGGGTAAAGCGCAAACGCCAGGGTTTAAAAACAATCACCAGGATAAGCGTGCCGAGTGCAAGACGCAGCGCGGTGACGCCGGGCGCGCCAACCAGAGGAAAGAGCGATTTCGCCAGCGACGCCCCTCCCTGAATCGAGGTCATCGCGATAAGCAGAATGATAACCGGTACCCACACCGGCAGTTTACGCGGCAAAACAGGCATCCCTTCTCCGTTAAGTGTCAAATGAGGCAGAGCCGTCAGTCTACTTGAAATAGTATTCAGACGGTTGATGGTTGGTTGTAAAAAAGGCTGAAAAAATCCGTATAATGGCCGTCGGGCGGTCGATTATTGGCCTGTTTATTTAAGAATAATCTGGATGAACGAATTCCAGAACAGGTACCATAATAGTCCGACTCTTGAGAAAAGTGCTTTTTAATGAATGGGTTGTTAAGGAGCGGAAACTTTCTGTTACATGAAAGAACGCTTTAGACTCTATTTCTCTCAAAGAGTTTCCTTATAATTTTTGATATATTTAAATGCGTAGTACCCAGGATTTCTTGAAGCACATTTGAGGTGGATTATGAAAAAAATTGCATGTCTTTCAGCACTGGCCGCTCTTCTGGCGGTTTCTGCAGGTTCCGCAGTAGCATCAACTTCTACTGTTTCCGGCGGTTATGCTCAGAGCGACGCTCAGGGTATTGCTAACAAAACCAACGGTTTCAACCTGAAATACCGTTACGAGCAGGATAACAACCCGCTGGGCGTTATCGGTTCCTTCACCTACACCGAAAAAGATCGTACTACCGGTGAAGGCGTTTATAACAAAGCTCAGTACTACGGCATCACTGCTGGTCCGGCTTTCCGCATCAATGACTGGGCGAGCATCTACGGTGTAGTTGGTGTTGGTTACGGTAAATTCCAGCAGACTGCTGACGTTGCTAAAGTGTCTGACACCAGCGACTACGGCGTTTCTTACGGTGCTGGTCTGCAGTTCAACCCGATGGAAAACGTTGCTCTGGACTTCTCCTACGAGCAGAGCCGTATCCGTAGCGTTGACGTTGGCACCTGGATCGCTGGTGTTGGTTACCGCTTCTAATCGCTTTTGCGATAATAAAAATCCGCCTCAAGGGGCGGATTTTTTTTTGCCTGCAAAAAGCATAGACCGTTAACGGGTGCTGCGCGTGTCGAACAGGTCGGTCCCTAGATGGTTATAGTCCACTTTCTGTAACTTAAAGTTGGTCACGTAGACGGGCCCCGCTTTTTTCCCCGAGATAAACGGGTAGGCATTTTTGATCTGCGTGGCGGTAATTCCGGTCCACTGCGAGAAGAAGCTCAAAAAGTCGTTGGCGGAGCGGCGCGCTTTAATCAGACGATGTTTTGTCGCATCGCTTGAGACCACCATAAACGGCACCTGGAAGTTCTGCTGAAAATGGTCGTCATGCGCGAGATACTGCACCTCTTTGCCGCGCTCTTTAAACGCCAGGCCATGATCGGAGAAGTAGACCATCGAGAAGCTCTCGCCGCTGTTGCGCAGCTGGGAGTAGATCTTGCCCAGCAGATCGTCGGTTTGCGTGATGGAGTAGAGGTAGCAGGAGGTCTCTTTCGACTGCACAAACTCGTTGTACTTGCCGCCGGTGCGATCGCACGCCTGCGGATGCGACCCCATCAGATGCAGCACAATCAGCTGCGGTTGATTACGCCGCACGCTCAGCACCTGGTTGGTGAGCTTTAACAGATCCTCATCGCGGGTGTTTTTATCCGCTTCAAAGTCGCCCCGTTTCAGGAACTGCACTTCATCGGCGCGCTTCGCAATGCTGGCGATGGCGGTGTCATATTCGCCAATCTGCCCCTGGTTTGAGAACCACCAGGTCTGGAAACCAGCGCGGCTCGCCAGCGTGACAAAGTTATCCTGATACTGCGGCTTGTCGTTGACCACACGGTTTAAGGTCAGGCCGAGGGACTTCTGTGTCGATCCGCTGGCGGCAATATAGTCGGTAAAGAGATCGCCATTCACCTGGCTGGCAAACGGCGTATTGTTCCAGTGCCCACCAAAAGCGCCTAGCGCATCGCGGCGCGCGCTCTCGCCAATCACCACCACATAGACGTGATACTTCGGATTAACTGCGGTGACCGTCCAGGTATCTTTCATCCCGGAGAGCTGCGCCATGTTCTCCTCTTCTACCTTCACTTCGTGGTAGTTATAGGCGACATCGCGCACAAAGCGCAGCACCGGCACGCCGGTGTCGATCAGGCGGAACTCAAAGCCGCGAAAGTGGTTCTGTACCGGGCCGATAAAGTAGGAGGCGACGCAAAACAGCACACCCAGCGTGTCCCACTTCAGCCACGGCGTCGAAGGCACCAACACCCGACGGCGCAGCGCAATCACACCCAGCGCGAGGATGCCAACGCTAATAACGTAGTGATACCACGGGAAGATGGTCAGAATTTCTGACGACTCTTCGATATTGGTCGAACGCAGCGCCAGCAGGGTGTTGAAGTTGGGCGCGCCATAAGCCTGGCCAAACGGAAAGTAGCTGGCGGCGACCAGCGTGGTGATGGTCAGAAAGATTTTTTGCGCACGCGGCGCATGACGCCAGAGCACGCAGAGCGCGCAGGTGGAGACCACTGCATAGAGCACGCTGAATTCGTAGCCAAGGGCAAAGTTAATTAATAGTGACTGCAGGAAATAGAAACCAATCCACGGATTGATCGACTGACCGCGCAGGGCAACGGACTCTTTAAGGATTACGCTCATAGATGATTTCGTGAAACGCCATGTGCTCACCCTGGCGTAAGGGTCAAAACCTGCCGGACAGCGCGCTGAGAGGGGGAGGGGATCCGCGTCTGCGGTGCGCATTGAGTGCAGGGCTGCGCAAAGATAAAGCGCGGCGGGTTTAAGGTCAACAGCAGCTAAGAGATTGTTTTGCGAGAGTGATTGCAAATCCAGCAAAATTACGCGGATTTTGGGGAAAACAGGTCAGTATGAAGCGATAAGATGACAGAAAAATGAAGCGGCGTACCGCGACGCCGCATCAGTGGGTAGGTTTATCTTCGTTCGGCTGCGGCTTACCGTTGACGATATCGCACAACATATTGAGCAGCATTAAACGGACTTTAAAGGGAGAGTGGCTAAACACGCGCATACACCTCTTGAACTCATTCATTGTCACCTCCTGATGATTAGGACCCCTTCGATCCATGAAAGGTGAACGCATTACATACAGATATAGCACAGGCTATATTACATAGCTACGGCTAATACGTTAATTTTTTGTACTGATTCACGGATGGTTTACAATGCGCCTCTCTTATATGATGCTGCACAGCGTCTCACCGTCAGGGGAAGCACTATGAACCGTCGCGCAGGTAAGCAAACAATAAAAAAAGTGACGCTGGTTAATGTCGAAGAGCATGTCGAAGGTTTCCGCCAGGTCCGCGAAGCGCACCGCCGCGAACTGATTGATGACTATGTTGAACTCATCTCCGATCTGATCCGCGAAGTGGGGGAAGCCCGCCAGGTGGATATGGCTGCGCGCCTCGGCGTGTCGCAGCCGACGGTGGCGAAGATGTTAAAAAGGCTCGCCTCGGTCGGTCTTATTGAGCAGATCCCATGGCGCGGCGTCTTTCTCACCGCCGAAGGGGAGAGGCTGGCGCAGGAGAGCCGCGAGCGTCACCAAATCGTTGAGAGTTTCCTGCTGGTGTTAGGCGTCAGCCCGGATATCGCCCGGCGCGATGCGGAAGGGATGGAGCACCACGTCAGCGAAGAGACCCTTGAATGTTTCCGTCGTTTCACGCAGCAACACGAGACGCCATCTGAATGAACCTCCCTTTTATTCGCGCCCTGGCGCGTGACCGCTTTCTCCACCTGTTACTGTTAATTGGCGTCGCCTTATGCTTCTTTGTGCCCTTTGCGCCAAAGAAGTGGCCCGGTGCCATCGACTGGCACACCATTATTACCCTCAGTGGGTTAATGCTGCTGACCAAAGGGGTGGAGCTGAGCGGCTATTTTGATGTAATTGGCCGACGCATGGTGCGCCGTTTTCAGCACGAGCGTCAGCTGGCTATTTTCCTCGTGCTGGCGGCGGCGGTGCTCTCTACCTTCCTGACTAACGATGTGGCGCTCTTTATTGTCGTGCCGCTGACCATCACGCTAAAGAAGCTGTGCGAAATCCCGGTTAACCGGCTGATCATCTTCGAAGCGCTGGCGGTCAACGCCGGATCGCTTTTAACGCCCATCGGTAACCCGCAGAACATCCTGATTTGGGGCCGTTCGGGGCTCTCTTTCCCGGCCTTCATCTGGCAGATGGCACCGCTGGCGCTGGCCATGATGATCACCTTGCTGGTGCTGTGCTGGTTCTGCTTCTCCGCGAAAGCGCTGACTTACCATAGCGGGCAGAGTTCGAGCGAGTGGAAACCGAAGCTGGTCTGGAGCTGCCTTGGCTTCTACCTGGTCTTTATCACCGCGCTTGAGCTGAAGCAGGAGCTGTGGGGGTTGGCGATAATCGCCGTCGGCTTCCTCTTCCTGGCGCGCCGGGTGGTGTTCAGTGTCGACTGGACATTGCTGCTGGTCTTTATCGCCATGTTTATCGACGTCCATCTGCTGACCCAGCTGCCCGCGCTGCACGCGACGCTTGCCAGCACCGGCCAGCTCTCACAGCCGGGCCTATGGCTGACCGCGATTGGCCTGTCGCAATTTATCAGCAATGTGCCAGCGACCATTTTGCTGCTCAACTATGTGCCGCCCGATACGCTGCTCGCCTGGGCGGTTAACGTCGGTGGTTTTGGCCTGCTGCCGGGATCGCTGGCGAACCTGATCGCCCTGCGTATGGCGAATAATCGTCGCATCTGGTGGCGCTTCCATCTCTACTCCATGCCGCTGCTGGTGTGGGCTGCGCTGGTGGGATACGGATTACTCTTAGTCATATAGTGCTGATTTGTCAGTTTATCCTGGCAAATGTATAGCAACCGCCTAAGTTTAGTAAACGGCGCACCCTCGGCGCCGTTACCTGACAGGAACGTTGCGAGATTATGGCAGAAAAGAGAACTCAACCTGACGACGTTCAGGACGACGAAAAAGAGCAGCAAGACGACAAACCCCGCAAACGCCCCGGAAAGAAGCCGCTGATTATTCTCGGCATTGTCGTCGTAGTGATGGTTGTTGTGGCGCTGGTGTGGTGGTTATTAACCCGCAACCAGGAGACCACCGATGACGCCTTCACCGACGGCGATGCGGTGACCATTGCGCCAAAAGTGGCGGGTTACGTCACCGATCTGCGGGTGAAAGATAACCAGCGGGTGAAAAAGGGCGATCTGCTGGTGGTGATCGATCCGCGCGATGCCACCGCTCAGCGCGATCAGGCGCAGGCCCAGCTTGGGCTGGCGACCGCGCAGCTTCACCAGGCGCAGGCGCAGCTCGCGCTCTCCAAAGTGCAGTACCCGGCGCAGCGGGATGAAGCCCGCGCGCAGGTACTGAAAGCGAAGGCCGACCTGGCTAACGCCGAAGCCGCTTATAAACGTCAACGCGGTGTCGATCCCCGCGCGACCACCCAACAAAACATTGATACCGCTAATGCCCAGTTGCGCAGTGCCCAGGCGCAGCTTGCCAGCGCGCAGGCGCAGCTGGAAGTAGCCGAGCAGGTGCAGTTGCAGATCCGCCAGCAGGAGACCAACGTCGAGGCGCGCGAGCAGCAGGTCGCGCAGGCGAAGGCGCAGCTGGAAACCGCCAATCTTAACCTCTCGTGGACTAACGTCCGCGCGCCGTTCGATGGTTATGTCACCAAGCGTAACGTGCAAACCGGTACGCTGGTGCAGGCCGGAAGCGCGCTCTTTTCGCTGGTCTCCCAGGAGGTGTGGGTGACGGCGAACTTTAAAGAGTCGCAGCTGGAGCGCATGCGTCCGGGTAATAAAGTGACAGTCACCGTCGATGCCTGGCCGGATCTGGAGCTGGAAGGGCATGTCGACAGTATCCAACAGGGGAGTGGCTCGAAGTTCGCCGCCTTCCCGTCGGAAAACGCCACCGGTAACTTTGTGAAGATTGTTCAGCGCGTGCCGGTAAAGATCGTTATCGATAAGGGGCTGGACCCGAACAAACCGCTGCCGCTCGGCCTCTCAGTTGAACCGAAGGTTACGCTGGAATGACCGACCACAGTCATGAAAACTGGCGTCCGGCCAGTAACCCGTGGGCGGTGGCGTGGGTCGTCACCCTCGCGGTGTTTATGGAGATCCTCGACACCACCATCGTCAACGTGGCGCTGCCGCACGTTGCCGGGTCGCTCTCCGCCAGTTATGACGAATCCACCTGGGTGCTGACCAGCTACCTGGTGGCGAACGGTATTGTGCTGCCCATCTCGGCATTTCTTAGCCGTACCTTTGGCCGCAAACAGTTTTTCCTTATCTGCATTGTGATGTTCACCGTCTGCTCCTTCCTGTGCGGTATCGCCACCGAGCTGTGGGAGATCATTCTGTTTCGTATTTTGCAGGGCTTCTTCGGCGGCGGCCTGCAACCGACGCAGCAGTCGGTGCTGCTGGACTACTTTAAACCGGAGGATCGCGGCAAAGCCTTTGGTCTCTCCTCCATCGCCATTATCGTCGCCCCGGTGCTCGGCCCGACGCTGGGCGGCTGGATCACCGATAACTACTCCTGGCGCTGGGTCTTCTTTATCAATATCCCGGTGGGCATCGTTACGGTGCTGGCGATCTACCAGTTGCTGGAAGATCCGCCGTGGGAGCGTAAATCAAAACAGAAACTCTCCATCGACTGGCCAGGCATTGGCCTGATCGCCCTCGGTCTTGGCTGCCTGCAGGTGATGCTCGATCGCGGGGAAGATGAGGATTGGTTTAACTCCGACTTCACCCGCATCTTTGCGGTGCTGACGGCGGTAGGCATTGTCGGCGCGATCTACTGGCTGATGTATGCCAAAAAGCCGGTGGTGGATCTGCGCTGCATGGCCGATAAAAACTTTACCGTCTCCAGCCTGTTGATGGCCGGGATGGCGATGATCCTCTATGGCAGCTCGGTGGTGATCCCGCAGCTGGCGCAGCAGGATCTCGGTTACACCGCTACCTGGTCAGGGCTGGTGCTCTCGCCGGGGGCCATATTGATTGTGTTAACCATTCCGCTGGTGCTGAAGCTGATGCCGGTGGTGCAGACGCGCTGGATCATCGCCTTCGGCTTCTTCTGCCTGGCGGCCTCCTTCTGGTGGACGCGCTCGCTGACGCCTGATGTCGATTTTGAAACGCTGGTGCTGTTCCGCAGCGCGCAGTCGATTGGTCTGGGCTTCCTGTTTGTGCCGCTCACCACCATCGCCTTTATCACCATTCCGCGGCAACTCAATGCCGATGCGGCAGCGCTGTTTACCATGTTCCGTAACGTGGCGGGATCGATCGGCATTTCGCTCTCAACGGCGGCGATCACCGAGCGTTCGCAGGCGCATATGTCGCACCTCTCCGAACACACGTCGCCCTTTAATGAGCAGTTTCAGCTGGCGCTGCGGTCAATGGCGGAGTCGGTGCGCAACTTTACCAGTCTGGCGGGCGATCCCTTCTCTAACGCCACCGGACAGATGTACAAAGCGATGGTCGCCCAGTCGCGCATTCTGGCCTACATCGATGTCTTTACCATCCTCAGTGTGGTGGCGGTTCTGTTGATCCCATTTTGTCTATTGCTTTCGCCGATCAAGAGCGAAGGCAGCGCAGGAGCACATTAATATGGCATGGCGTCATTTTCCCGTTACCTTTCTATCACTGTGCCTTGCCGGGTGCGCGGTCGGGCCAGATTACCAGCCCGCGCAGCCGCAAACCCCGGCGCGCTGGAACGATCCGGGTGATGCGTCGGTAAAATCCCGGGCGACGCCGCAGGCGGTCAACCCGCGCTGGTGGACGACCTTTAACTCGCCGCAGCTTAACAGCCTGATTGAACGGGCGATTGCCGGGAATCTATCCCTGCAACAGACGGTGCTGCGCATTGCCGGTGCCCGTGAGCAGATCAACCAGGCGGGCGGCGCGTTTCTGCCAGCGGTGAATGGCTCGCTACAGGCGACGCGGCAGCAGCTGGGGCTGGAAGGGGAGCTGAAATCCCATGATGTCTACGGCCAGTTGCAGAATGCCGACCCGGCGGTCAGCGGCGCGCTGGGTGCCTTAACCCAGCCGGTCAATCTCTACCAGGGCAGCTTTGATGCCCAGTGGGAGCTGGATTTGTGGGGCAAAGTGCGCCGTCAGGTCGAGGCCACCACCGCCCAGCAGCAGCAGGCGATTGAGCAGCGCAACGATGCGCTGGTGTCGCTGGAAGCGGAAGTGGCGCGCGCCTGGCTGCAACTGCGCGGCGCGCAGAGCATCATCGCCTCACTGAATACGCAGATTCAGAGTGCGCAGGAGACATTCACCCTGACGCAAAACCGCCAGCAGGGCGGGCTATCGCCGCAGCTGGATGTGGAGAATGCCCGCGCCCAGGCAGCGAACCTCGAAGCGCAGCTGCCGCAGTACCAGGCACAGGAGCGCCAGGCGATGAATGCGCTGGCGGTGCTGCTCGGCAAAACGCCGGGCGCGCTGGATAGCGAACTGCGCGGCACGCAGCCGCTCCCGGCCTTGCCGGACGTGGTGCCAACCGGCATTCCTTCCACCTTAGCGCGCCGTCGCCCGGACGTGCGCGAAGCGGAAGCGACGCTGCATGCGGCGACCGCGCAAATCGGCGTCTCCGTCGCGCAGCTCTTCCCGAGCTTGACGCTTAGCGGCCAGTTTGGTCTGCGCAATAGCGAAACCAACTGGCTGACGGACTGGAGCAGCCACTTCTACAGCTTTGGCCCGCAGGTCTCAATCCCTATTTTCCAGGGCGGACGGTTGGTGTCGAGCGTCAAGCTGGCGCGCGCGCAGCAGGGTGCCGCGGTGCTCAACTATCGCCAGACGGTGCTCAGCGCGCTGAACGATGTCGAGAATGCGCTGGTCAGCTACCGTGCCGATCAGCAGCGTGAAGCGAGCCTCGATAAGACGCTGGAAGCGTTGCAGAACGCCTTTTCGCTTGCCAGCGACAGTTACCGCAAAGGGATTGCCAGCTTCCTCGATGTGCTCGACGCCCAGCGCCAGCTGGCGCAGGCGAGCCAGCAGCGCGAGCAGGCGCGGGTGCAGAGCAGCCTCGATCTCGTCGCGCTCTACAAAGCCCTCGGCGGCGGCTGGGAGCCGTACCAGAACGTGCAACTGCCTGATTACAAAGTCTTTGGCGACGCGCCGCGCGGATAATCAGAGGATTGGGCAAGAAACAGGCAGGATCCCCACATTCGCCGCGCAGGTACGGAGCGTATAACTGATTGCGTCAAACAACCGATGAGGAGACGCTACCATGCGCTACAAAAAACTGGGCAATACCGGACTGTTTGTTTCTGAACTCTGCCTCGGCACCATGACCTTCGGCGGTCAGGAGGATATGTGGGGCAAAATCGGCCAGCTACAGCAGGCACAGGCTGAAGAGCTGGTCGGCCGCGCTCTCGATGCCGGGATCAACTTTATTGATACCGCTGATGTTTACTCCGGTGGACGTTCGGAAGAGATCACCGGGCAGGCGTTAAAAAACCTGAAGGTGCCGCGTGAGAACGTGGTAGTGGCCACCAAAGTCTTCGGCGAAACCGGCACCGCAGGCGTCAATTCGCGCGGCAGTTCGCGCTTTCACATTATTCAGAGCGTGAAAGCGAGCCTCAAGCGCCTGCAACTCGATCATATCGATCTCTACCAGCTGCACGGGTTTGATCCGGCGACGCCGATGGAGGAGACGCTTTACGCCCTCGATACGCTGGTGCAGCACGGGCATGTGCGTTATATCGGCGTCTCCAACTGGGCGGCGTGGCAGATTGCCAAAGCGCTGGGCATCTCTGAGCGCCTGGGCCTCGCGCGTTTTGCTTCGCTACAGGCTTATTACACCATTGCTGGGCGCGATCTGGAGCGCGAGCTGGTGCCGATGATGCAGAGCGAAAATGTCGGGCTGATGGTCTGGAGCCCGCTGGCAGGCGGCCTGCTGAGCGGCAAATATAGCCGCGACGGCAAAGCCGAAGCGGGCGGTCGCCGGGTGGAGTTTGACTTCCCGCCGGTGAATAAAGATCGCGCCTTCGACTGCGTGGATGTGATGCGAACTATCGCCGACAGCAAAGGCGTTAGCGTGGCGCAAATCGCGCTGGCTTGGCTGCTGCATCAGCAGGCGGTGACCAGCGTGATTATCGGCGCGAAACGCCCGGAACAGCTGGATGATAACCTCGCCGCAACCACCGTGCAGTTGAGCGACGAGGAGCTTAAACAGCTTGATGCCGTCAGCGCGCTGCCAGGCGAATACCCCGGCTGGATGCTGGAGCGTCAGGGCGAGTATCGCCGTAATCAACTGAATCAGCAGTAATTTCCCTTCAAGCATAAATCACAGGCCAGTGTAGCGTTCGCGCTATCCGGCCTGTTGCCTCTTCCACCCTTCATCTTCCCCGTTTCGCACAATTCTTTCGAAAAGCGTCACAAAACCGCGTTTCTCTCTTTGCCTGTTTTTTCGCCATTCGCTATATGACTAGTCATATACACGAAATGACTAGTCATGGAGAAAGCGCAATGAGCAGAACATTACCGACCGGTTTTTTATGGGGCAACTCTGTCTCCAGCATGCAGACCGAAGGGGCGTGGAATGAGGGCGGAAAAGGGATGTCGGTCTACGATATCCGCGAGGCCAGCGAATTTGCCTCCGACTGGAAAGTCGCCACCGACTCCTATCACCGTTACGAGGAAGATTTCGACCTGATGCAGGATCTGGGCATGAACTGCTACCGCTTTCAGATCGCCTGGAGCCGCGTCTGCCCTGAGGGCGATGGTGAATTCAATCAGGAGGGCATCGATTTTTACGCGCGCTTTATTGATGGTCTGCTGGCGCGCGGCATTGAGCCGATGGTCTGCCTCTACCATTTCGATATGCCGCTGGCGCTGGCGGAAAAGTATAACGGTTTTGTCGATCGCCACGTGCTGGACGCCTTTGTGCGCTACGGCCAGAAGATGATCGACTGCTTCGGCAGCAAGGTGAAGTACTGGCTCACCTTCAACGAGCAGAATATCTACCATATGCCCGGCGCGTTTCAGGTTGGCGGCTATATGCAGGGCGAGAAAACCCTGCGTGAGCTTTACCAGATCCAGCACCACGTGATGATGGCGCACGTGCTGCTGACGCACTATCTGCACGATACCCAGCCCGGCAAACTGATGGGCGGCATGCTGGCGCACCAGTTGATCTACCCGGCTACCTGCAAACCGCGCGATATCTTCTGTGCCATGCAGTATGACGAATTCCTCAATCAGAACCTGCTGCGCGTCTACGCCGGGCAGGGTTACAGCCCGGCGGTGATGGCGGTGGTGGAAAAAGAGGGCTTCGGCGATATCTACCGTGATGAGGATTTGGCGCAGATTGCGCGCGTTAAAAACGACTTTATGGCCTTTAGCTACTACGCCAGCAAAACGCTGGATAGTGACGCCATTGGCACGGATACGCCGGTCAACTACTACCTGCACGAAGGCGACAAGCCTAACCCTTACCTTGAAGCGACGGAGTGGGGCTGGCAGATCGATCCGCTCGGTTTTCGCGCCATCATTACCCGCTACTACAACGACTGGCGGCTGCCGGTCTTCCCGATTGAGAACGGCATCGGTGTGATTGAGGAGTGGGACGGCGTCAACCCGATTGATGATGAGTACCGTATTGCCTATCACCGCGATCACCTGCAGGCGATGCAGGATGCGATGTTTGAAGATGGCGCGCAGGTGATTGGCTATCTCGGCTGGGGGCTTATCGACATTCTCAGTTCCCAGGGCGATATGCGTAAACGCTACGGCGTGGTCTACGTCAACCGCGATAACCACGACCTGAAAGATATGCGACGCGTACCGAAAAAGAGCTACCGCTGGCTGCAACGGGTGATCCGTAGCAACGGGCGTGACATGTAACGCAGTGATAAGAGGGCAGCGCAATGTCTGAGACAAAAATCACGCCGAAAATGCAGTTATTCGTCGATAAGTTCGTGGAGTTCTCCGCCCGCCTGGCAAACCAGGTGCATCTGCGATCCCTGCGCGACGCGTTCGCGGCGGTGATGCCGATATTCATCCTTGCCGGGCTGGCGGTGTTGATCAATAACGTCATTTTCCCCTGGGTGCTGGAGGGCGAGACGCTGGCACGCTTTAAGGTGTGGGGCGAAGCGGTCATTAACGGCACGCTGAATATCGCGGCTCTGTTGATTGCGCCAATGACCGCCTGGTCGCTGGCGCGCAATAAGAACTTCGGGAACCCGGTCTCAGCGGTAGTCATTGCGATTGCCAGTTTTATCATCATGATGCCAATGCAGCTGGACGTGGTGCCGGTGGGGAGTAAAACGACGGTGAGCGTCGTGCAGATGCTGTCGTTTGCCAATATCGGCACCACCGGCATCTTTGCCGGGGTGATTATCGGCCTGCTCTCGACGGAGCTGTTTATCCGCGTTGCCAGCGTGAAGCGCTTCTCCATTTCTCTCGGCGACAATGTGCCGTCGGCGGTGGGGCAATCCTTCTCGGCGCTGATCCCGACGATCATTACCCTGTCGCTCTTCGCGATGGTGGCGGCACTGCTGGCGAACCTGCTGCATACGGATTTGATCCATCTCATCACCACCCTGATTCAGCAGCCGCTGCGCCAGATCAACACCAGCCTGCCGGGCACGCTGTTTATCTACAGCTTCGGCAATTTCCTCTTTACGCTCGGTATTCACCAGACGGTGGTCAACGGCGTGATCCTCGAACCGCTACTGCTGATTAACACCAATGAGAATATGCTCGCCTTTGCCAACGGCCAGCCGATCCCGCATATCATCAACAGTATTTTTGTTCCGACCTTTGGCATGATTGGCGGGACTGGCAGCACGCTCTCGCTGCTGATCGCTATCTTTATCTTCGCAAAGCAGCAGTCGGCAAAGCAGGTGGCGCGGCTGGCCATTTCGCCGGGGCTGTTTAATATCAATGAACCGGTGATTTTCGGCCTGCCGATTGTCTTTAACCTGCCGCTGATGATCCCCTTTGTGCTGCTGCCGGCGCTGGGTATCTGGTTTGCCTGGTTTTGCACCACGATGGGTTGGATGGCGCGCTGCGTGGTAATGATCCCGTGGACTACCCCGCCAATTTTAAGCGCCTGGCTGGCGACGGCGGGCGACTGGCGGGCGGTGGTGGTTCAGTTGATAATCATCATCTTTGGTGTATTCTTCTACCTGCCTTTCCTCAAAATTGCCGAGAGAGTGGCCTTAAGAAACAATGGGATAGACTAAATTACCGGGACGGGTCATGGCGGCAAAATATATCACCATCGCGCGGGAAATTAAGCGGCGCATTCTTAGCCAGCAGTATCCTGCCAGCGCGCCGCTGCCGGACCAGTTCGCGCTGGCGGCAGAGTTTAATACCAGCCGCATGACCATCCAGCAGGCGATGCGTCAGCTGATTGTTGAGGGGCTGGTCTATACCCGCCAGGGGCAGGGCACCTTTATCCGCAAAAATTTCCTTCAGCTGTCGCGCTGGGATCTGCCGGGCAGCGACTATTTTGGTGCCACCAAAACCTGGGAGAACGTTGGCGAAGTGACGAGCAAGATCGTGCGCTTCGATCTGCGTTTTGCCAGCGAAAAGGAGCAGGCTTCGCTGCTGGTGGGGCCGGATGAGCCGGTGTATGACTTTGTACGCCTGCGTCTGCTGGAGGGCGAACCGGTGTCGCTGGAGTTCACACTGATGCCGGTAAACCTGGTGCCGGGGCTCAATCGCAGCCATCTCGAAAGCTCGGTGTTTCGCTATGTGCAGGACGATCTGGCGCTAAAAATTATGGGGTCGTACCGCATTGTTCGCGCGCTGAAGCCGTGCGAGGAAGATAAGCAGTACCTCAATTGTGACGAGACCGATCCGGTGCTGGAGGTGGAGCAGGTTATCTACCTGGAGGATGGCACGCCGCTGGAGTATGCCCATTGCCATTACCGCTACGATCACGGCGGGGTGATTGTGGTTAACCACGGATAAAAGCGCTGTTTTTATTATTGCCGGATGGCGGCTACGCCTTATCCGGCCTACGCGATACATCAACACTGATTGCTTGTGCCATCCGGCAACCAACATAAAAAAAGCGGAGCCGAAGCTCCGCTTTTTAAATCAGTTGTAGGCCGGATAAGCGCAGCGCCATCCGGCATTCAAACCGACCGCCAATCAGTTCAGACGTACCGGCATACCGGAACGGTTCTGGATCGCCTGGTCAACCACGCTTGAATCAACGTCCGCCTGGCTGGTCACCGTCTGCACCGCTTTGGTCAGCGCGATCGGCACGATTTCGCCGCCGGTAAACTGCGCTTCAGTGGTGGAGAGCGGGTTGTGAACTTCGATATAGCGGCTGCCATCCGGTTCGGTGGTCGCTTTTACCGGCTCATCAATAAACTGTACGCGGGTGCCAACCGGCACGTTCTCGAACAGGAATTTGATGTCGTCGTTACGCAGACGCACACAGCCGTGGCTCACGCGCAGGCCGATACCGAAGTTGGCGTTAGTGCCGTGGATCGCATACAGGCGGCCAATATAGAGCGCGTAGAGACCCATCGGGTTATCCGGGCCTGCCGGTACTACCGGCGGCAGCGGTTGACCCATTGCCTGATATTCGGCGTGCATTTTTGCCGTCGGTGTCCAGGTCGGACCGGCTTTTTTACGCTCGACTTTGGTGGTCCAGGCAATCGGGGTATCTTTGCCCAACTGACCGATACCGATTGGCAGCACGATCACCGTGTTGGTGCCTTTCGGATAGTAGTAGAGGCGCATCTCCGCACTGTTAATCACAATCCCTTCATGAACGGTATCCGGCAGGATCAGCTGCTGCGGAACGTTCATTACCGTGCCACCTTTCGGCAGATAGGCGTCAATGCCCGGGTTAGCTTCCAGCATGTTGGAGAGACCCATCTGGTATTCAGCCGCAAAGTATTCCAGCGGCTGGTTATTGCCTTCAGGAATGGTTACGACCTGGTTCTGACCGATCAGACGGCTGCCATCAGTCGGCAGCGGATAAGTCACAGCAGACGCGCTATTGCAAAATCCCACGACAGCAAAGGCCGCCGCGAAGAGAGTTCTTAATTTCATATTCATGTTGTGCGAGATTATTGCCACACTGGCCGTTGGGTTGAGAATGCAGGAAGCGCATTATATGTGCATTCCCCCGTCCAGGGAATTCAGATGTTGACGAAATCACACTTTTTTCCCGTTGTTTGCAGTGTAGCGGCCTGACAGGGGGCAAGAATCTAATTCGGAATTGTGGCATACTATGGCGTTTGTCACATATTTCAGGATATCGCCGTGTTAGTCACCAGCAACGTCACCATGCAGTTCGGCAGTAAGCCGCTGTTCGAAAACATTTCCGTCAAATTTGGCGGCGGCAACCGTTACGGCCTGATCGGCGCGAACGGGAGTGGTAAATCCACCTTTATGAAAATCCTCGGCGGCGACTTAGAGCCGTCGCTGGGTAACGTCTCTCTCGATCCGAACGAGCGCATCGGTAAGCTGCGTCAGGATCAGTTCGCCTTCGAAGCCTTCAGCGTGCTCGACACGGTGATCATGGGCCACGCCGAACTGTGGGAAGTGAAGCAGGAGCGCGACCGCATTTACGGCCTCGCCGAGATGAGCGAAGAAGATGGCTATAAAGTGGCCGATCTCGAAGTGCTGTATGGCGAAATGGATGGCTACTCGGCGGAAGCGCGCGCGGGCGAACTGCTGCTCGGCGTTGGTATTCCGGTAGAGCAGCATTACGGCCCGATGAGCGAAGTTGCCCCCGGCTGGAAACTGCGTGTGCTGCTGGCCCAGGCGCTGTTCGCTAACCCCGATATTCTGCTGCTCGATGAACCAACCAACAACCTGGATATCGACACCATTCGCTGGCTGGAGCAGGTGCTGAACGAGCGTGACAGCACCATGATCATCATTTCGCACGACCGTCACTTCCTGAACATGGTCTGCACCCATATGGCGGATCTCGACTACGGCGAGCTGCGCGTCTACCCGGGCAACTACGACGAATACATGACTGCCGCCACCCAAGTGCGCGAGCGTCTGCTGTCGGATAACGCCAAGAAGAAAGCGCAGATTGCCGAACTGCAATCCTTCGTCAGCCGCTTTAGCGCCAACGCCTCTAAATCGCGTCAGGCAACTTCCCGCGCCCGCCAGATCGATAAGATTAAGCTCGACGAAGTGAAAGCCTCCAGCCGTCAGAACCCGTTCATCCGCTTCGAGCAGGATAAGAAACTGTTCCGTAACGCGCTGGAAGTGGAGCAGGTGACAAAAGGTTTCGATAACGGCCCGCTGTTTAAAAACTTCAATATGCTGATGGAAGTGGGCGAGAAAGTCGCCATCCTCGGTACTAACGGCGTCGGTAAAACCACGCTGCTGAAAACGCTGGTCGGCGAGCTTACGCCTGAGAGCGGCACGGTGAAGTGGTCGGAAAACGCCCGCATCGGCTACTACGCGCAGGATCACGCGGCGGATTTCGATAACGATCTGACAGTGTTCGACTGGATGAGCCAGTGGAAGCAAGAGGGCGATGACGAGCAGGCGGTGCGCAGCATCCTGGGTCGTCTGCTGTTCAGCCAGGACGATATCAAGAAACCGGCGAAGGTACTCTCCGGCGGCGAGAAGGGCCGTATGCTGTTCGGCAAGCTGATGATGGAAAAACCGAATATTCTGGTGATGGACGAACCGACCAACCACCTGGATATGGAGTCGATCGAATCGCTGAACATGGCGCTCGAAATGTACCAGGGCACGCTGATTTTCGTCTCGCACGACCGTGAATTCGTAAGCTCGCTGGCAACCCGCGTGATTGAGATTACGCCGCAGCGCGTGGTCGATTTCACCGGTAACTATGAAGATTATCTGCGTACCAAAGGTATCGAATAAATTTACCGTCTTTACCGTCGTCTTTCACGCCGCAGGTGCGTTGGCTGCACCTTCGTACCCCGGTCACTTACTTCAGTAAGCTCCCGGGGATACTCAGGTTTGCCGCCTTCCTGCAACGCGAAATACTTAGGTAAATGCTGAGCAGATAAAGGAACGGATTGCCGGATGGCGCGTAAACGCTTATCCGGCCTACGGGATCGCTCTGCTTTTGTAGGCCGGATAAGGCGAAGCCGCCATCCGGCAAAGGAGCAGATGCCGGATGGCGCGTAAACGCTTATCCGGCCTACGGGATCGCTATGCTTTGTAGGCCGGATAAGGCGAAGCCGCCATCCGGCAAAGGAGCAGATGCCGGATGGCGCATAAACGCTTATCCGGCCTACGGGATTGTTACTGCTTTTGTGGGCCGGATAAGGCGTAAGCCGCCATCCGGCATTTTTTTACCTGAAAGACCACGCCGTTGCCGGCTCGCCGTTAATCATTAACCGGCGTTTTTCCCCGGCGGGCAAGGTGACATTCAGCGTCTGCCACGTCGGGCGGTAATCGCCGCGCGCGGTAACCTCAAGGTTAATGGTTTCGCTGTCGCACACCATCTCCCAGCTTAACCACAGCGCATTGCCCTCTTTATAACCCCACGACTCGCCATCATCCTCAAACAGCAGGCCGCTGGAACGCCCGGTGCCTTTCAGCGGGAAGAGTTGCAGTTCGCGGAAGGTGTCGCTTTTCGCCTCTACATGACGAATGCGGTTGCTCAGCGGTAAACCGGCACCGGCGCGCACCAGCAGCGGCAATTTTTCTAGCGGAGCATCCAGCGTCACCCACTGACCCGGCGCGTACCACGCTCCGGTATAAAAATCGTACCAGCCACTCTCATTGGCGGGCAGCCAGAGAGAACGCTCGCGCTGACCCGGCTCAACGACGCTGGCGACCAGCAGATCGCGCCCGAGCAGGAAGTCGTCGCACTCCTCAAAAGTCTGCGCATCGTTTTCATGATCGAGGAAGGTCGGGCGCAGCATCGGCTCATCATCGGCATGCGCCTGCCACAGCAGAGTGTAGAGATAGGGCAGCAGGCGGTAGCGCAGCTCAATCGCGCTGCGGATCGCCGGCGTCACCGCCGGGTACATCCACGGCTCATTCACCGTCTGGTCATCGTTCCAGGAGTGAATGGTGAAACGTGGATGCATCACGCCGTTTTGCACCCAGCGCACAAACAGCTCGGCATCGGGTTTATCACCGGAGAAGCCGCCGACATCATGCCCGACGTTATAAAGCCCGGACAAACTCATCCCCAGCCCCATGCGGGTGTTGTAGCGCAGCGTCTGCCAGTTAGTGCGGTTATCGCCGCTCCAGGTCTGCACATAGCGCTGCATCCCGGCACAGCCGGAGCGGGAGATCAGATAGGGGCGTTTGTCCGGAGCGAAACGTTGCTGCGCTTCCATCGAGGCGCGCATCATCAGGAGCGGCATCACCGGGCGAATATGCTTGATGGCGATCTCCTGACCAAAACCGGCGCAGCGCGCTTCGCCATCCCACACTTCAAACTCGTTATTGTCGTTCCAGGTGGAGTCGATGCCCATCTCCAGCAGCTGCGTGGTCACGCCCTCCTGCCACCAGGCGATGGTCTGCGGGTTGGTGAAATCGAGATGCGAACCCTCGTCATCCCAGAAGCTGGAGCGCTCCGGCCCGGGGTTTTCCGAATCGCGGATAAACAGCCCTTTTTCCGCCACTTCGTGATAGCGCGGATGATCCTGCAACAGACAGGGTTTGATATTGGCTGCTAGCTTCAGCCCGGCATCGTGAAACGCCTGGCTCATCTCCTTGGGCTGCGGCACTTTGTCGTAGTTCCAGTTAAAAACGTAGCGTTTGCCGTTGATCGAGGTGTAACCCGATGAGAGCTGGAACGAGTCGCAGGGGATCGCATGCTCTTCACACAGGCGAATAAAGTTCATCAGCTGGTTTTGCGCATCCGGCGCATCGGTGTAGTGCATGGTCGAGCCGCTGTAGCCGAGGCTCCACTTCGGCCCGAAGAGGGTTTTGCCCGTCAGGCGCACAAAGGCTTTGGTGACATCCAGCGCGCGCGCGCCGGTAAAAATGTAGTAATCGATATCGCCCGCTTCCGCCTGCCAGCGGCGATAGGCGGTGTGGTAGTTATCGATCTCATTCCCGAGATCCAGCCAGCAGCTGCTGAGGTTGTCGTAAAACAGCCCGTAGCTGACATCATCCCGGCGGGTGAGGGTGAAAGGGACATGTTTATAGAGCGGGTCGGTGCTCGCCGCGTTGTAGCCCATCGCATCGAGGTTGCGCATCTCATAGCGCTGGCCGGTACGTTGCAGGTTGCCCGCTTTCTCGCCGAGGCCGTAGAAACGCTCCTCCTTTTTACGGCTGAGGTAGTGCGCCACGCCGTCACCGTGAGCATTGATTTGATAAGCGCTGGTGGGGCGATCGCCTGCCAGCCACTGCCACTCGCCCGCTTCATTACGGTAGTGCCACTCCAGCCATAACGGCTGGTGCACCGTCACTCGCAGTTGCTCGCTCTCAACGGTCAGCGTCTCCTGCTGCTGTTCAAGCTTCCACTCAGGCAGGCTAAAACCGCTCAGATCCTCACGGCTGCGCCCCTCCCACGGCACATCCTCACCTGGCGCGATGCTCCAGGTGCGCGCCAGCGCCAGTTCGCCCTTGCGCTTAATCAGCACGCGAAACAGGTTCGCTTCCAGCACATAGAGGCAGAGCGTATGTTGCTCATCAACCAATAGCTCAACGTGATGAGCGCTCTGTTTTTGTAACGTCCAGTTCTTCAGCGTTTTCATAGCAGACTTCCACAATCAGGCGCGTTTTGCGCGACGTTCAGCAATAAATGCCACCAGGAAAATAGCGCCAATCAGGTCAAAGAAACCCATGGCAATAAACAGCGGGTTGAAGCCAATCTTGTCGGCGGTAACGCCAATCAGCAGTGAGAAGAGGAAGCTGGCGATCCACGCCGCCGAGCCGCGCATGCCGTTGACGGTTGCCATCTGGCCTTTGTCGAATGACTCAACCACCAGCGCGCTCAACATGCAGGAGATGATCTGGTGGCCGAAGCCGCCAATCGAGATCAGCACAATGGTGATATAGGGATCGCGGGTGATCGCAACAATGGCCAGCGAGATCATCAGGAACGCGCCGGTCAGGGAACTGGCAACTACCGAGTTGACGCGCGAGCAGCCGAACCAGCGGGTATAGAGTTTGGTGAGATAGCCGCTGGCGACGCTGCCGAGATCGGCGGCGAGGAAGGGGAGCCAGGCGAACATCGCAATCTGTTTCAGATCCATGCCGTGCTCTTTCGCCAGATAGAGCGGCACCCAGAAGCTCAGCACCGCCCACGCCGGTTCCGCCATAAAGGCCGGAATGGCGATGCCGTAGAAGCGTTTGTTTTTCGATACGTTTTTCAGCGCGGTAAGGAAGGGCAGTTTCACTGCTGGCGGCTCATTATCCTGCTGAATAAAGGCCAGCTCTTCGCGGCTCAGATTCGGGTGCTTGTCCGGGTTGTGATAAAACGCCCACCACAAAATCACCCACAGCAGCGCCAGCACGCCGGTAAACATAAATGCCCCCTGCCAGCCAAACGAGGCGTGGGCGAAGTAGATGATTGGCGGTGCCAGCATCGCGCCGATGGAGAAGCCGACGCCCGCCCAGCCAGCGGCGACCGGACGCTCCGATTTCGGGAACCACTCGCCGATTGTTTTGGCGTTAGCGGGCGTTGCCGCCGCTTCCGACGCGCCCATGGTAAAGCGCAAAATCGCCAGATGGATCCAGCTGCTTGCGCCAGCATGGAACATACAGGCCAGCGCCCAGATGATCGCGCAGACCATAAAGCCCACTTTCAGGCCAATCACATCGATTAACCAGCCACACAGCGGCTGGAACAGGGTATACGCCAGCTGAAATGCGCCGACAATCCATGAATATTGTTCGGTAGTAATACCGAGGCTGGTTTTCAGTTCCGGTGCCAGGATGCCCAGCGAGTTACGGGTGATGTAGTTCACCGTCACGCCAAACAGAAAGAGTACCAGCATCCACCAGCGTAATTTTTTGAAGATCCGGCGACTGCTGGTGGCCGCCACGTCGTTGTTAATCCCCTGGCTCATGGTGTTCTCCGCTCATCGTTTTGTAGGGACGTTGCGTTATCGCGGCCGGGTGAAAAGTTGTTATACCGCCAGGCGCGCGTGATGATTTTTTTCTTGGTTTTTGTCTTAAGAACACACACAACTAGTATGGAAGTTGTATGACACATTTACCGTAGGGGAGAAAAAAGCGCGGCTAAAGTCGATTTTGTGCAAGGATTCTCATCAATTGACCGAATATTGCGGCAGACTGCAATCGAAGCCATAAATATCAGGCTTTCTGCTCTATGAAAATTTTCCCATTTCACAAACGGAGCAAGATCACAGAATGGATAAAAAGCTCAAAATCAGCGAAATTGCCCGGCGCACAAATCTGTCGACCAGCACCGTTTCGCGGGTGCTGGCGGGAAAAGCCAACACCAGCGAAAAAGCGCGCGCGGCGGTGCTGGCCTGCGCCCGTGAACTGGGGGTGATGGAGGGGATTGCCGCCGGACGGCTGCTGCTCAATAACCTGATTGTCTTTGCGCCGCAGCGCGCCTTTGATGAGCGCTCCGATATCTTCTACTACCGTGTCATTCAGAGCATCAATAAGGCACTGGAGCCTCACGACGTGCGGCTGCGCTACTGCGCGCTGGAGGAGCTGGACAGCGATGCCAATGAATTTCTGGCGCGTATGAATGCAGCCGAAACCCAGGCGGCGATCCTGCTCGGCATTGACGATACCCATATTCACGAGCTGGCGGCGGATATCGGCAAACCCTGCGTGCTGATCAACTGCCGCGATGGGCGTATGCGCCTGCCCTCGATTGCGCCGGATCACCGCACCATCGGCGAGTTTGCTGCCCGCTATCTCTTTGATATGGGCCACCGCGATGTGGTGAATGTGATGTGCCTGCGCCGTTACACCATGGATCTGCGCCTCGCAGGCATTAAAGCAGCGTGGCAGCAGCAGAACCTGCGTTTTAACAGCAAACGGGATCTCATCACCGTACCCAGCTTTAGCGCCAAAGAGGCGGCGCTGCGGGTGGCGGAGTGGCTGGACGATCCGGCAAACAAAACGCCGCCGACCGCATTTCTGGTCAGCGGCGATTTTATGGCGCAGGGGACGGTGCAGGCGCTGCTGCAGCGGGGTTTGCGCGTGCCGCAGGATGTGTCGGTGATGAGTATTGACGCCTTTAACCTCGCGGCAATTCAGGATGTGCCGCTCACCGCGGTGCATGTTCCGCGCGATGAGCTGGGCGCGGAAGCGGTGCAGCTATTGCAGCAGCGCCTGATCCGCCCACAGGCACCGACCGGCTCGCTGCTGTTAAACGGCACGCTGGCAGTGCGCGAGTCGGTGCGGCGGATACGCCCGGGGCAGCGACGCACCGCCGTGGCTGGTGACGGGCTGTATGATGCTTAACTCTCCATCCCCAGCGCGCGCTTACCGTGCGCATTCAGATCGCTGAGCGTAAAGCGGCCTGACCAGTCGCGCTCATAATCCTCGCGCGGAAAATCCCCGGGCGAGCTGCCTTGCTCCAGTGCGACCTTCACCGTGCGGGCATAAGCCAGGTTCTTCTCACACAGCGGGGCAGCGGGGATATACATCACATTGCCCCAGCCCTGCTGGTTTTCCACCGGGGCGACTGAGTGGATCACATCGCAGTGCCACCAGACGGAATCGCCCGCTTCAAGGGGAGGAATGCTGCTCAGCGCTTCCATCAGCAGCGGGTGCCACTTCTCTGAAACCGGCAGCACGCGGCCAGGTGCCACGCCGCACAGCTCATCGTCCGGGATATCATCCAGCAGCGGGCGCAGCAGAATGTAGGCCATCGCCTCGGGGATCGGCACCACGTGCAGCAACCCCTGACCAGCGATCATATCCGACAGCGCCGTCCAGCCCTGGAAGGTGCGAAACACTGAACATTTGGTGGTGTTCTCAACCGAGTACTCCTCCACCTCGGTGCGGTGCGCCGCATCCCATGGATCATATTGATCCAGTTTGCCGTTAAAGACGTTGGCAAAGACGCGCTGATAGGCCGGCAGCAGCCAGCGCTCCAGCGCGCCGGAATCCGTATGCGCCCCCAGCCCTTTCGAGGTGGTGCCCGGCGGGCGGCGGCGAATGCGATCCGGGTAGATGACGCTAACATCGGGGTTAAACCACGTGCGCCCCTCGCTCTCAAACCGCCACAGCCGGTTGAGGAAAGATTGCGCGGCCGCCATTTCATCGCTCTGGCGCGCCTGCATCTGCGCCTGTGACCAGTAGATCGGGTAGATCTCCGGGCGCGAAGCCTCCAGCGTGCCGAAAAAGCTGTCGCCCGGGCCTTTATAGACCTCATCAAAATGGTTTTCCGCCAGGTAGTCGAGCATCGCGCGATCCCAGCCCAGCGCCTGCTCGCGCGGGAAATGGCCTTTAATCACCACGCAGCCGCGACGTTTGATCAACGCGCGCTGTGCCTCGGTCACGCGTCCGTTGGCGAGATCGGCATAGTTAAGCTGCGGCCAGACAGATTCGCCGCGGGCTTTTATCGCCTTAATCTCCTCCACGCGCTCACTAATACGCGCGCTGAGTTGATCGAACAGCTGTTGTACATCGCCAATTTGCGCCCGCAGCGCCTGTTTCATCTGGCGGATGGCGGTTTTGTGGTCGGCAGGAAGGGTTTCATGGGTAAACGTCATAGGCACCTCTTTCTTTCATTCGAAAGTAATTAAGATTACAAATGACAATCTAAGTTAAAAATAAGTTAATGCAAGTTTAAAAACTTGATGGATTGCACAAAGCGGGAGAAGGCCGAGGGAGAGTGCCGACGGCGGGGCGTCGGCAGGGGGATCAGCGGTCGAACGGGGCAGTGTTATCCAGCACCGCCTGAATCACATTCAGCACGCCGTGGTGGTTGTTGTCATCGGTCTGGTGACGAGCAATGGCTTTAATCGCGTCGGTGGCGTTGCCCATGGCGAAAGAGTAGTCGGTCATGCGCAGCATTTCGGCGTCGTTTCCGCTATCGCCCAGCGTCACACACGCTTGCGGGGAGAGGTTCCAGCGCTTGAGCAGACGCGAAATACCGTTGGCTTTATGCAGGCCGGGGATAATCAGATCGACAAAGCCGAAGCCGCTGGTTACCGGTTTCATAATCCCGTCGAGCGAGGTGTGCAGTTCATCAACCAGCGCCGGGATCTCGCTGTCCGGCAGATTCAGGGAGAATTTAAACAGCGTATCGTCAATCTGCGTGAAGTCGCGCACCGGCTTTAAGCGGTGATAGTGTTCCGCCATCAGATCGACAAACTCTTGCGGCGCGGCTTCGTTGATATAGGCGCTTTCAAGCCCGCAGGCGACAAAGTTCAGGCCGCCGCCTTTTAACAGCTCGCCCATCACCACCTGGGATTCGTGGCGGGTCAGTTCGCCGTGGAACAGTTGTTGGCCGTGTTCGTAGACCAGCGCGCCGTTTTCGGCGACGAAGGAGATGCGATCCTTAAGCTCCGGGAAGAAGGAGATGAGCTGGTAGTACTGGTTGCCGCTGGCAACCACGAATTCGATATTGCGCTGCTGGAGTTGCTCGAATTGCGCCATAAACCGCGTGCGATCGTACTTTTTGGCGTCATCAAGGAAAGTTCCGTCCATATCAGTGACGATAACTTTGACGGTCATATATAGCGCTCCTGAATGTCATAACGAGGAGCAACATTCTAGAGAGAATGTGATGAGTTACACAAATTTTATTTCATTCGAAAGTTTAACCGTCCTCTTTCGAGCCGCAGGTGTGTTGGCGGCGATGGCTTACCCCGGTCATTTACTTTTTGTAAACTCCCGGGGATGCGCCACCTTGCCGCCTTCCTGCGATTCGAAATACCTGGTTAAAGCGGAATGGTTTCTAACCTTAACATCACAACGTATGTTCGGTGCGGGCAATAATATCGTCCTGCGCATCCGGCGACAGGGCGGTGAAAAACGCTGAATACCCGGCGACGCGCACTACCAAATCACGATATTGATCCGGGTGCTGCTTCGCGGCGAGCAGCGTCTCGCGCGAGACAATGTTGTACTGAATATGCCAGCCTTTATGCACCTCAAAAAAGGTGCGCAGCAGCGCCATCAGCTTCTGCCGGTCGCCGTCATTTTCAAGCGTCGAGGGGTTGAGCTTCTGGTTAAGCAGCACGCCGCCGAGGATCGCGCCAACCGGCAGTTTGCCCACTGAGTTTATCACCGCCGTCGGCCCAAGATGGTCGGTGCCGGAGGCCGGGCTTGCCCCCTCTGCCAGCGGCGTATGGGCTTTGCGCCCGTCCGGCGTGGCCATGGTTGCCGCGCCAAACGGCACGTTGGCGGAGATCGACGAGGTACCGGCGTAGTATTTGCCGCCAATCGGCCCACGCCCGTAACGCGGGTTGCGATACTGCTTTAGCTCGTCGATATAGGTCTGATACGCGCGCACCAGCAGGGCATCGACGTTCTCATCATCATTGCCATACTTCGGCGCGCTGTTGATAAGCCGCTGGCGTAGTTGTTCGTGGCTCAGGCCGTCGAAATCTGCCGCCAGCGCCTCGGCCAGCTGCTGCTGGCCGATAAGGCACTGCTCAAGCACTAACTTTTTCACCGCCGCGAGGCTGTTACCAAGATTGGCGATGCCCACCTGCAGGCCGGAGACCCAGTCATACTTCGCGCCGCCCTGTTTGATGCTCTTCGCCCGCTCAATGCAGTCGTCGACCAGCGCCGAGCAGAGAATATCCGGCACGTTCTCCTCAAGCATAGTGTCGACAACATACTCAATCTCGATTGATTTGCGCGTGTAGTAGCGGATCTGCCGGTCCCATGCTTCTATCACCTCATCAAAATGGCGGAAGTTGCCTGCCGACAGCGCCTCTTTTTGCGCCAGGAAAACCTCGCCGCTGGTGGCGTCACGCCCGCCCTCCAGCGCCGCCAGCATCACGCGGGCGAAGTTGATAAAGCTCATGCCGGTGCAGCGGTAACCCCATTTACCGCCGACGGCGGTTTCGATACAGCCAATCGCCGCGTAGTCGTAAGCATCGGCAGGCTCCACGCCCAGCGCGATAAAGGCCGGAATGACAATCTCATCGTTATTAAACGCCGGCATGCCAAACCCGCAGCGGATCACCTGCACGCAGGCGTCGAGAAAATCGTCACTCATTCCGGCGTGATAGCGCACGCTGAGGTTGGGCTGGGTGGAGCGCAACCGCCCGCAGGATTCGAGGATGGCGTAAGAGAGCGGGTTAACCGCGTCATGGATCTGGCCGTTGTGCCACATTTGCCCGCCGATGGTGACATTCTGGTAGAGCGGGCTGCCCGCCGAGGCTTTCGAGTGGCTGCCGGAGCGGATTTTGTTCACCTCCAGCAGCTTCAGCCAGCAGCTCTGCAACAGCTCAATACCCTGCTCGCGGTGTAGCGTCTGTTGCAGCTCGACATCGCGACGCCAGAAGGGGTAGAGATACTGATCCATTCGACCAAACGACACGGAATGGCCGTTGGATTCAATCTGCAACAGTAGCTGGATAAAGTAGCAGAGTTGCAGCGCCTGCCAGAAGGTGCGCGGCGGCTGGTGGGCAATAAGCTCACAGTTCTCGGCGATAGCCAACAGTTCGTCGCGGCGGCTTTCGCGCGACTCGTCAGCCGCCATGGTGCGCGCAAGGTCGGCAAAACGCACAATATGCAGGCTGACGGCCTCAAGCACGATATCAATCGCTTTCAGGAACTGCTCGCCGTGCAGATCGTCAAGCTGCGTCAAATCAATCCGCGTGCGGCGCTCGCGCACCTGCTCACGCAGGCCATCCAGCCCTTTTGCCAGCAGCAGCGGGAAGTTCACCGCCAGGTGCGCATCGCCGGAGGTCATATTGCCTTCGGCTTTGATAATGCCGCTCGCAAGCAGCGCTTTTTGTTCGTCGGTAAACATGCCGTAGCAGCGATCCTGCACCGTCTGGCCGCGCCACCACGGGCAGACTTCATGCAGAACGCGCTTATTCGCTTGGCTGACCGCAAAGCCCGCACCGGGGCGATCTGCCAGCTCATCAATCTCTTTCTCAATCCAGGAAACGGTGTACTCGGGGAAGATCGGCGCGGCGCGTACTTCGCTTGCCTGGTTGCCGATAATCAACTCGTCATGTTTGATCCAGATTGTGCGCTGCGCCAGGTGATGGGCTAATGCCAGCGCGCGGCGCACTGGCAGCGGCTTATCCATATGCTGCTGGTAAATCTGCGTATAGTGCAGCGCACGTTCGGTGCAGATCGGCGGTTTTACAACCGAGATCAGCGCCTGTTTATGCGCGCGGATGCGTTCAGGCAGCGTGTTGAGTTGCATCAGAGTCATAATCTTATCCTCGCAGTGTCGTCGCCAGCCCTTTCTGGCGGGCAAATGCCGCGGCGAATGCCAGCAGTTCAGGGTCGTCGAGCGGTTTTTCAGGGGCGGTATAGGGTTCGCCGAGCAGGTCAAACTTCTGCATGCCTAGCGTGTGATAGGGCAGAAAGTGGATCTCGCCGACGCGCAGCTGGTCGGCGGCAAAGTTGGTAATCGCTTCAATGGAGGCTTTATCGGCGTTAAAGCCGGGGATCAGCGGCACGCGAATAATCATCTTTTTCCCGGCGCGGGCGAGGCGTTGCAGATTATCGAGCACGCGCGCGGCAGAGCCGTTCGTCCAGGCACGAAAGGCATTCTCATCGACATGTTTAAGATCGGCGAGAAAGAGATCTACCCACGGCAGCGAGGGTTCGATATAACGCCACGGCACATGCAGGCAGGTCTCAACGGCGGTATGGATGCCGTGCTGATGGCTCTCGCGCAGCAGTGCTTCTGAAAGTTCGGGGTGCATAAAGGGCTCGCCGCCGGAGAGCGTCACGCCGCCGCCGCTGCGATCGTAAAAGGGTTTGTCGCGCAGCAAAGTCGCCATCATCTCCGCCACGGATTTCTCTTCGCCACAGATACTCAGCGCTTCGGTCGGGCAGCAGCCGATGAGGGCATCCAGCGCTGCATCGGTGATCTTTTCACGCTGGATCAAGAGATGATTTTGCGCGCGTTGAATTACCGCAGGCGCAGCGCGTTGGCACAAATCGCAGCCGGTAAGGCAGAGGCGCGGGTCAAACAGCAGGTCGCGCGAGCGGGTACGGCTTTCCGGGTTCTGGCACCAGCGGCAGCGCAGCGGGCACCCTTTCAGAAACACCACCGTGCGAATGCCGGGGCCGTCATGGGTTGAGTAGCGCTGAATATTAAAAATCATCGACCATCTCCACATATTTCATATGGAGATTAAATAACTTTCGAATGAAAGTTGCTGTGATGGGGTTCGCGGTTTACGCCTTGTGCCTGACAGGGAGATTGCCGGGTGGCGCTGCGCTTACCCGGCCTACAAAACCGCCGCCATCCGGCAAAAAGAAGCCCGCAAACCCGTAGGCCTGATAAGGCGTTACGCCGCCATCCGGCAAAAAGAGGCCCGCAAACCCGTAGGCCGGATAAGGCATTTATGCCGCCATCCGGCAAAAAGATGTCCGCAATTCCGTAGGCCGGATAAGGCGTTTACGCTGGCATCCGGCAAAAAGAGGTCCGCAAACCCGTCGGCCGGATAAGGCGTTTACGCCGCCATCCGGCAATTAAGCCGCGGGCGATGCGCCATCGCCGCACACTTCACACTGCGGGTTACGCATAAGCTTCATCTCGCGGAACTGGCACTGCATCGCATCGTACATCACGATCTTGCCCGCGGCGGGCGTGCCGTAATGGGTCAACACCTTAATCGCTTCCATCGCCTGCATCGATCCGATAACGCCGACCAGCGGCGCCATCACGCCTGCTTCCACGCAGGTCAGCGCATTCTCGCCAAACAGGCGGCTCAAACAGCGATAGCACGGCGCGCCGTCCGCCCAGGTAAAGACGCTGATCTGCCCCTCCATGCGGATCGCCGCGCCGGAGACCAGCGGCACTTTATGCTGAAAACAGCCAGCGTTGAGCTGGTTACGGATCGCCACATTGTCAGTGCAGTCCAGCACCAGATCGTGCGCGGCAATCTGCGCGAACAGCGCCGCTTCATCAAGCAGGGCATTAACGGTGACATACTCGACATGCGGGTTGATACGCAGCAGCGATTCGCGGGCAGAGTCCACTTTAGCGCTACCGATATCCGCATCGCCGTGCAGCGTCTGGCGCTGCAGATTTGACAGCGCTACCGTATCAAAATCGAGCAGCGTCATGGTGCCTGCGCCCGCTGCCGCCAGATATTGCGCTGCCGCGCAGCCAAGGCCGCCGAGCCCGACCACCAGTACGCGCGCGGCTTTTAACCGCTCCTGGCCGTCAAAATCGAACCCGCGCAGAGTAATCTGCCGGTTGTAGCGCATCATCTCGCTGTCGCTGAGCTCTTCTGCCATCGTCAGCCTCCGAAGAGATGGTTAAACATCTCCACATCCACCCATTCGCCCGCCGCCACGTTGCCGCGCTCGCGCTCGAGCACCACAAAGCAGTTGCCCTGGCTGAAGGAGCTGAAAATGTGCGAGCCCTGGTGGCCGGTGGTGCGCACTTCGAGCGTGCCATCTTCGCCACGGCTGACAATCCCGCGCTGGAAATCGAGACGCCCCGGCGACTTTTTCAGCCCGCCGATAACGCGCGCGCGAAAACGCAGTGGCGTCACATCCGCGCCATTGCCGCTTAGTTTCGCCAGCAATGGCAGCACCAACTGGTAGAAGGTGAGGGCGGCGGAGACCGGGTTGCCCGGCAGGCCGCAGAACCAGCTATTTGTTAGCTTGCCGAACGCAAAGGGTTTGCCCGGTTTGATCGCCAGCTTCCAGAAGGCGATTTCACCCAGCTCATCAAGAATGGTTTTGGTGTAGTCCGCTTCGCCCACCGACACGCCGCCGGTGCTGATCACTACGTCCGCCTGGCTGTCGGCGGCGATAAAGGTGTCGCGCAGTTTCTGCGGATCGTCCGGCACAATCCCGAGGTTAATCACCTCATAACCAAGTTGTTCCAGCATCAGGTGGACTGACAGGCGGTTAGTGTCATAAATCTGCCCGTCAGCCAGCGGCTGGCCCGGCAGTTGCAGCTCATCACCGGTAGAGAAGAGGGCTACGCGCACTTTGCGTACCACGCTCACGTCGGCGATGCCGAGGGAGGCGAGCACCGGCAGCTCGGCGGCGGTCAGTTTTGTGCCCGCCGTAAAGACGCTGGCGCCTTTGGCGATATCTTCGCCCGCGCGGCGAATGTTCTGATTAGCGCGCACCTCGGCGGTAAAGCGGATGCCGTCGTCGCTCTGCTCCGTCTGCTCCTGCATCACCACCGCCTCGCAGCCCGCCGGGATCGGTGCGCCGGTCATAATGCGTATGCAGGTGCCTTGCGGCCACTCGCCGTTAAAGGGCTGCCCGGCAAAGGCTTTGCCCGCCACCGGCAGCGCGTTGCCGCCGTTGAGATCCGCCAGGCGCACGGCATAGCCGTCCATCGCTGAGTTATCAAAACCGGGGACATTCAGCGGCGAAACAATATTTTGCGCGACTACACGGCCAAAACAGGCGAGCAGCGGCAGGGTTTCATGCTCAGTGAGCGGTGAAATGCGTGACAGCATTTTCGACAGCGCCGTCTCCAGCGAGATCAGGCCATTTGCAGATTCCATAATTTCTATCCAGTCAACGCGAGAAGCGGCCATTATGGCAGAAAAGGGGTGGGGTCAATATGACTTGCGTCTACCTCATTGTTATCACATTGCTTTACATCGTTGTAACGACTTCCTATATTCAGAAATCGTCTTTCCCAAAGGCAGCTATCGTAAAAAAGGAGAGTGGGGTGTCGCAAGGCTTTGAACCAGAGGCAGACGTGGTTCTTGACGTCAGCAATCTGAATATCGCATTTAGCCATGAGAAGCAGCTTACCCCGGTGGTACGTAACCTCTCTTTTAATCTGAAACGGGGCGAAACGCTGGCGATTGTCGGCGAATCTGGCTCCGGGAAGTCGGTTACCGCGCTCTCGCTGCTCAAGTTGATTGAGCAGGCGGGCGGCGAAGTGAACTGCGATCATATCTGCCTGACGCGGCGCAACCGCCAGAAGGTCGATATCAACACACTTTCCTCCTCGCAGATGCGCAGCGTGCGCGGGGCGGATATCGCGATGATTTTCCAGGAGCCGATGACCTCGCTCAACCCGGTTTTCCCGGTTGGTGAGCAGATTGCCGAGTCGATTCGCCTCCATCAGAAACTGGGCCGCGAGCAGGCGATGCGCGAAGCGCGGCGTATGCTCGACCTGGTACGCATTCCCGAAGCGCAATCCATTCTCTCCAGTTTTCCCCATCAACTCTCTGGCGGCATGCGCCAGCGGGTGATGATCGCCATGGCGCTCTCATGTCGCCCGGCGGTGCTGATTGCCGATGAGCCAACCACCGCGCTGGATGTCACGATTCAGGCGCAGATTTTGCAACTCATTGCCGTGCTGCAAAAAGAGATGTCGATGGGGGTGATCTTTATTACCCACGATATGGGCGTGGTAGCGGATATCGCCGATCGCGTGCTGGTGATGAACCAGGGCGAAGCGGTGGAGACTGGCAGCGTCGAGTGCGTCTTCCGCAACCCGCAGCACCCCTATACCAAAGCGCTGCTGGCGGCAGTGCCGAAGCTTGGCGCGATGAATGGCAGCGATCTGCCGCGCCGCTTCCCACTCATCTCGGCGAAAAATCCGCAGGTGCAGGAGCCGGAAACGGAGCAGGATACTGTGGTGCCCGGCGAGCCGATTTTGCAGGTTCGCGACTTGGTGGCGCGCTTCCCCCTGCGCGGCGGCTTGCTAAATCGCATCACCAAAGAGGTGCATGCGGTGGAGGGCATCAGCTTCGATCTCTGGCCCGGCGAAACGCTGGCGATTGTCGGCGAATCAGGCAGCGGAAAATCAACCACCGGACGCGCGCTGCTGCGGCTGGTGGAGAGCCAGGGCGGCTCGATTACCTTTAACGGCGAGCGCATCGACACCCTGCCGGATCACAAGATGAAGCTGGTGCGCCGCGACATTCAGTTTATTTTTCAGGACCCGTATGCCTCGCTCGACCCGCGCCAGACGGTGGGCGATTCGATTATTGAGCCGCTGCGCGTGCACAATCTTCTCGGCAAAGCGGAAGCCCACCAACGCGTGGAGTGGCTGCTGGAGCGCGTCGGGCTGAAGCCGGAGCACGCCTGGCGCTATCCGCACGAGTTTTCCGGCGGCCAGCGCCAGCGTATTTGCATCGCCCGCGCGCTGGCGCTGAACCCGCGCGTGGTAGTTGCCGATGAGTCCGTCTCGGCGCTGGATGTTTCGATTCGCGCGCAGATCATCAATTTGCTGCTCGATCTGCAGCGCGAGTTGGGGATCGCGTTTCTCTTTATCTCCCATGATATGGCGGTCGTGGAGCGGATCAGCCACCGTGTGGCGGTGATGTATCTTGGGCAGATTGTTGAGATCGGCCCGCGCCGCGCGGTGTTTGAAAATCCGCAGCACCCCTATACCCGCAAGCTGATGTCGGCGGTGCCGGTGGCCGATCCTGCCCACCAGCCGCCGCAGCGGGTGCTCTTATCCGATGATATGCCGAGTAATATTCGTAAACGCGGGGAAACAATGCAGCGCGTACAGCTGCAAAACGTGGGGCCAGGGCACTTCGTCGCCAGAACGACGCCCGGCAGCACGCAGTCGCGTTTTTAATTGATGACAGACAGGGTTTTTCAGGAGAGCAGCATGACAGAGATCATTTCCCGACACTGGCGGGCCGTTGCAGGCGTGGTTGTCGCGCTGACCGCCCTCCCGGCTTTTGCCGCGAAAGATGTGGTGGTAGCGGTTGGTTCCAACTTCACCACCCTTGATCCCTATGACGCCAACGACACGCTCTCGCAGGCGGTCGCTAAGTCCTTCTATCAGGGGCTGTTTGGCCTCGATAAAGAGATGAAGCTGGTCAATGTGCTGGCAGAGGGTTACACCGTCTCTGACGACGGACTGGTCTACACTATCAAGCTGCGCAAAGGGGTGAAGTTCCAGGACGGGACCGATTTTAACGCCGAAGCGGTGAAAGCGAACCTCGACCGCGCCAGCAACCCGGCGAACAGCCTTAAGCGCTACAACCTCTATAAAAATATTGCCAGCACCGAGGCGGTCGATGAGAGCACGGTGAAGATCACCCTCAAGCAGCCCTTCTCGGCGTTTATCAATATCCTTGCCCACCCGGCCTCGGCGATGATTTCACCGGCGGCGCTGAAAAAATATGGCAAAGAGATCGGCTTCCACCCGGTCGGCACCGGCCCCTATACGCTGGAAGCATGGAACCAGACCGATTTTGTGAAGGTGAAAAAGTTTGCTGGCTACTGGCAGCAAGGCCTGCCGAAGCTGGACTCCATTACCTGGCGTCCGGTGGTGGATAACAACACCCGCGCGGCGATGTTGCAGACCGGCGAGGCGCAGTTCGCCTTCCCCATCCCCTATGAGCAGGCGGCGGTGCTGAAACGAAACAGTAAGCTTGAGCTGGTCACCAGCCCATCAATTATGCAGCGCTACATCAGCATGAACGTGACGCAAAAGCCGTTCGACAACCCGAAAGTGCGCGAGGCGATCAACTACGCCATTAACCGCCAGGCGCTGGTGAAAGTGGCGTTTGCCGGTTTTGCCACGCCAGCGACCGGCGTATTGCCGCCGACCATTGCCTATTCGCAGAGCTATCAACCCTGGCCGTACGATCCGGCTAAAGCGCGCGAGCTGCTGAAAGAGGCCGGCTATCCGCAGGGCTTCACCACCACGCTCTGGTCTTCCCATAATCACAGCACCGCGCAGAAGGTACTGCAATTTACCCAGCAGCAGCTGGCGCAGGTGGGGATCAAAGTGCAGGTGACGGCGATGGATGCCGGACAGCGCGCGGCGGAAGTGGAAGCGAAAGGGCAGAAGCAGAGCGGGGTGCGTATGTTCTATACCGGCTGGACCTCTTCGACTGGCGAAGCGGACTGGGCGCTCTCGCCGCTGTTTGCCTCATGGAACTGGCCGCCGACGCAGTTCAACACCGCCTTCTACAGCAATCCGCAGGTGGATAAAGATCTGGCCGACGCGCTGAAAACCACCAGCACAGATGAAAAAGCGCGTCTCTATAAAGAGGCGCAGGATATCCTCTGGAAAGAGTCGCCGTGGGTGCCGCTGGTGGTTGAGAAGCTGGTTTCCGCTCATAACAAAAAGCTGACCGGTTTTTACATCATGCCGGATACCGGCTTTAGTTTTGATAACGCCGATTTGCAATAGATAACTCACGCCGCCTTGCAGGACAGGGGGCGGAGTGAGGGAAGATGAGATGCTGAATTATATTATTAAACGCTTGCTGGGCCTGATTCCGACGCTGCTGATTGTGGCCGTGCTGGTGTTTCTGTTTGTCCACCTACTGCCGGGCGATCCGGCGCGCCTGATTGCCGGGCCGGAAGCGGACGCCGAGGTAATTGAACTGGTGCGTCGACAGCTCGGGCTGGATCAGCCGCTGTGGGTGCAGTTCTTGCACTACGTCACCAGCGTGTTGCAGGGGGATTTCGGCGTGTCGATGGCGTCGCGCCGCCCGGTGGTGGAAGAGATTGCCAGCCGCTTTATGCCGACCTTCCTGCTCACCCTTACCAGCATGCTGTGGGCGATGCTGTTTGGGCTGGGCGCGGGTATCGCCGCCGCCGTGTGGCGCAACCGCTGGCCCGATCATCTGGGGATGGCGGTGGCGGTCACGGGGCTTTCGTTCCCGGCCTTTGCGCTGGGGATGCTGCTGATGCAGGTCTTCTCCGTTGAGCTGGGCTGGCTGCCAACCGTCGGCGCTGAGAGCTGGCAACACTATATTCTGCCGTCGCTCACTCTTGGCGCGGCGGTGGCGGCGGTGATGGCGCGCTTCACCCGCGCCTCCTTCGTCGAGGTGCTCAATGAGGACTATATGCGCACCGCGCGGGCAAAAGGGGTCAGCGAAAAGTGGGTGATCCTCAAGCACGGCCTGCGCAATGCCATGATCCCGGTGGTGACGATGATGGGGCTACAGTTTGGCTTCCTGCTCGGCGGATCGATTGTGGTGGAGAAGGTCTTCAACTGGCCGGGGCTTGGTCGTTTGCTGGTCGACTCGGTGGAGATGCGCGACTACCCGGTGATTCAGGCGGAAGTGCTGCTCTTCTCGCTGGAGTTTATTCTTATCAACTTAGTGGTGGATGTTCTCTACGCCGCCCTAAATCCCGCTATCAGGTATAAGTAAGGATGCGATTGTTAAACTGGCGTCGACAGGCGATTTTAAATGCCATGCCCACGGTAAAACCGGGTCATGTGCGCACTCCGTGGCATGAGTTCTGGCGGCGCTTCTGCCGTCAGCCCGTGGCCATGACCGCCGGGCTGTTTGTCCTGCTGCTGATCCTGCTGGCGGTAATTGCGCCGTGGATCGCCCCCTTTGATGCGGAGAACTACTTCGATTATGACCGGCTGAATGAGGGGCCGTCGCTGGTGCACTGGTTTGGCGTCGATTCGCTCGGGCGCGATATCTTTAGCCGTGTGCTGGTGGGCGCGCAGATCTCGCTGGCAGCGGGTGTCTTCGCGGTGCTGATTGGCGCGGCGATCGGCACGGTGCTGGGGCTGCTGGCGGGCTACTACGAAGGGTGGTGGGATCGCATCATTATGCGCATCTGCGATGTACTGTTCGCCTTTCCCGGCATTCTGCTGGCGATTGCCGTCGTTGCGGTAATGGGCAGTGGTATGGCGAATGTGATTATCGCCGTCGCGGTCTTCTCGGTGCCAGCGTTTGCCCGGCTGGTGCGCGGCAATACGCTGGTGTTGAAACAGCAAACCTTTATCGAGTCGGCACGCAGTATCGGTGCCAGCGACGCGGTGATCCTCTTCCACCATATTCTGCCGGGCACGGTCTCATCCATTGTGGTCTATTTCACCATGCGCATTGGCACCTCGATTATCTCAGCGGCCAGCCTCTCGTTCCTTGGCCTCGGCGCGCAGCCACCGACGCCAGAGTGGGGCGCGATGCTCAACGAAGCGCGCGCGGATATGGTCATCGCTCCACATGTGGCGCTCTTCCCGTCGCTGGCGATCTTCGTCACGGTACTGGCGTTTAACCTCTTGGGAGACGGGCTGCGCGACGCGCTGGACCCGAAAATTAAGGGGTGAGGGGGCGGAGTTAATAAAACTAACGCGGGCAACAAAATCGTTGAGATGAGATTCAACGAAATGAAGTAAGGAAAAGGTAATTTAAAGAAGGTCCGCTTTGAGCGAGGAGCGGACCTGTATAGTACGTGTCAGTAGAAGAGCCCGTGCTCGACTGACCTACTTCAACAGCAGTCGTATTCCAAGCAAGGCCATAATCCCTCCGCTTAGTTTATCTATAAACTTACGGTATTTAATGTAAGCCAGGCGTGGCCCGTGAGTTGATAATAAGCATGCAACGACGGCATACCAGAGCACATCAATAACGAATGCCATTGTTGGCAGGATGATGTACATAACAGGCGGAATATTTTTGCTAAGCGCTGCAGAAAAAATACTGGCAAATACCAGTGCCGTATGGGGATTGCTGATTTGCGTAAATACGCCAGTCATAAAAGCTTTTGAGGCGCTTACTTCTGCGGCATCGGTAAAATCATTAGAACGATTTGAAGGACGGCGAAACATTTTCAAAGCCAGCCATAAAAGATAGCATCCGCCTGCAACCTTCAGTCCTGTGTACAGTGATGGGATCAACGTCAGCAGGGTGTGAAGACCCGCTAACGCGATGGCAGCAAAAACAAACGCACCAAAACCCATACCTGCAGCAACAGATAATGCGGCTCGTCTCGAACTGGACATGGCCGTTCGGGCAACAAGAAGAAAGCTCACTCCTGGGCTCATTGCGCCAAACAAGATAGCTACACCAATAGCAGAAAGCGCGATCACATCATTTGTCATTCATCTTCCCCATTATTGATTGATATCAGGCAGCTCCCACATCGCGCTAACCACCCTCGATTAACACCATAACACAAAGCCAACAATGTCCATCTCCGACATAAACCAGACTCTCATGGTACTCACCCTCGGCCTTATCTCCCTGCACGAAGAACGTCCCGCAACATCAGATACAAGTGGGCAAATGCCGGATGGCGCGTAAACGCTTATCCGGCCTACGCGTTCGTTGAGCCATTCGCTGGCAATAAGCACAAAAAACCCGGCGGGCGCCGGGTTTTTTTATCGCTTAAACGCGTGTGCCCCACAGGTCATACTCGTCGGCATTCTCTACTTTCACGCGAACTATATCGCCCGGTTTGACGTTAGTTTCACCGTTCAGGTAGACCGCGCCGTCGATTTCCGGGGCATCGGCCATACTGCGGCCAATCGCGCCTTCCTCATCCACTTCGTCGATCATCACCAGGATTTCGCGACCAATCTTCTCCTGCAGACGCTCAGCGGAGATGCGCTGTTGCAGCTGCATAAAGCGGTTCCAGCGCTCCTCTTTCACCTCTTCCGGCACCTGATCCGCCAGCTCATTGGCGGTGGCACCCTCAACCGGGCTGTATTTGAAGCAGCCGACGCGATCGAGGCGCGCTTCGGTCAGGAAGTCGAGCAGCATCTGGAAATCTTCTTCGGTCTCGCCAGGGAAGCCGACGATAAAGGTGGAGCGCAGCGTCAGTTCCGGGCAGATTTCGCGCCAGCGCTTGATGCGTGCCAGCTGGCGATCGACCGCGCCAGGGCGCTTCATCAGCTTCAGAATGCGCGGGCTGGCGTGCTGCAACGGGATGTCGAGGTAGGGCAGAATTTTGCCTTCCGCCATCAGTGGGATCACGTCATCCACGTGCGGGTAGGGGTAAACGTAGTGCAGACGCGTCCAGACGCCGAGTTTGGCCAGCTGCTCGCAGAGGCCAACCATGCTGGTTTTCACCGGCTCGCCGTTATGGAAGCCCATGCGGTGCTTCACATCAACGCCGTAAGCGGAAGTGTCCTGCGAAATCACCAGCAGCTCTTTAACGCCAGCATCGACCAGGCGTTTCGCTTCGGAGAGCACGTCGCCAATCGGCCGGCTCACCAGATCGCCACGCATCGACGGAATGATGCAGAAAGTGCAGCGGTGGTTACAGCCTTCGGAAATTTTCAGGTAAGCGTAGTGGCGCGGCGTCAGTTTCACGCCCTGTTCCGGCACCAGGCTTAAGAAGGGGTTGTGCTGCGGTTTCGGCACATAGTGATGAACATGGGCGAGAACCTGCTCATAGCTGTGCGGGCCAGTGATCTCCAGCACTTTCGGGTGCACTTCGCGGATTTGATCCTCTTTCGCGCCCAGACAGCCGGTGACAATCACTTTACCGTTTTCATTCAGCGCTTCGCCGATCGCTTCCAGCGACTCCTGCACGGCGCTGTCGATAAAACCACAGGTATTTACGATCACCATATCGGCATCATCGTAACTCGGGACAACATCGTAACCTTCGGTACGCAGCTCCGTAAGGATGCGTTCGGAGTCGACGAGATTTTTTGGGCAGCCAAGAGAGACAAAGCCGATTTTCGGCTGCAGGTTCACATTGCTCATAGTTCAAAAAGTAATCAGTTATAGGATCTTAGGCGAGGGATTGTACAGAGTTCCGGGCGGGATTTATAGAGGTATAAGCAGAGATGAGTAGCTGACTTGCATGGCGTTAATGATTTTTGGAATTACTCATTGTTTGCAGTTCGCGGCAATGTTTTCTCTATTTAATTTTTATTTTCGATAGCCTCATTTATTGTTTCCATTTTTACGCTTAAACCAATAGTTCTAGATAAGAAGAATCTGTCAGGTTTTACATTTTTCATAATGAATATGTTTTTCTTGTTTTTTAAAGGGAAAATAATTGTGTTACATGCCGGTCTCTATAGTAATGGTTTTTGTCTTACTGATCGGAAAATTGAAGGTAATGTATATATTATATATAATGTTTTTTATTTGGATCTTATCAGGGATGACTTTAAATTTTAGCAATATATAAGTTAGATGCGCTACCTATAAAGTTTTCGAGCAACTTGCCGATAAAGGAGAAACCTAGATAAAAAGGAATGGGATATGAAAAGAATTCTACTTTTACCATTACTGTTCTGTTCATCAGTATATGCAGCAGAAGTTGATGTCGGTCAAATTTGTAAAGCCTCAGCGGCTTCGATGTTTGGGCGCGATCACAAAATCATGAAGCTCGACAAAATTGAATCAGGTATCGCCTACGTTCATTATTTTCGACCGCAAGACAATTCGCGTTGGGCGATCAAGTGCAAGCTAATCGGTGATCAGGTAATGTGGGCTTCTGATAATCCGGACAGCTCAGGTCGCTGGCGTGATGATCCTTTAGATAGTGTAGTGAAATATTCTATTGAAGGAAAAAACATAACTATCACAGAGGCCTATGGTGATGGTTCAGCTACTGAAAACAGTTACCCAATAAAGCAGCTCCGATAACCATTAATATAATCACAGTAGTCTTACATTGCTGTGATTATGTGATATTTAATTTCTATAAATAATACTCTGTGCGTGGTTTGCTCATTCCTAAATGGAAGGTTATATGGTTTTTAGTTAGATTGGCCGCCATCATCCACATCGAAAGATATTTTATTTTTACTATCTCCTGAAATTGCAAAGAGTGTATTTTTCTTTATGCACCGTTTAGCCGTTTTGATTTCGTTATTGCAAATATAATCATCTTCGCTTTCGCCGGTTATGAAATTAGCATGAGGTAATTCAACGTAACCCTCGCCAAAATCCATCACTGGAACTCTGAAGAATCCGCTCTGCGGAACTACCTTATATTTTTCTTTAAGATTAGTTTGATTTTCTCTCCACCACTCCAGCCTGGATTTTGCTGTGGTTGGTGGGTTTTTTATAAATACAGTACCATTGAATACAGCCATGATTTGGCTGTTGTTAGAGGACGTATTTGAGCGGAATATAACGAACGTAAGAATAATAATTAGCCCGACGGTTAATATGTATTTGATATTTTTCGGTTCAAGCATCGTTATTATTCCTGGTGGTCACTTACTCTTCAGTTCCGTATCATGTTTATACCTTAACTTGAAAAAAGAGTAACCCAAACACTCAATTATTTAGAATCTCCTGTACCCAGTCATCCCAGCATGCACAGCCAAGGTCTGCGACCACCGCGTTTTCATTGGTCTCCAGCCACCACTTTTTAACGGTGGCATACTCCTCAGAAGTGAGCGCAAAGGGGCGCCAGGTGCCCATCCGGCAATCCTGGTCGCAGGGATCGCAGCCTTGTAAAAAGAACGCATTCAGAAAGGCCTGCGGGGGAAAGTAACCGCTGCCGTCAATGATGCTGAAAATGCCATACTGCACGTGAATATTTGCAGTAAGAATACGTATCGCTTCCGCGCTCTGGTTCATCATTGACCCTTTTACTGCTCCGCGACATCGGTGCGGTCACCGCGCGGGGTCGGGTGAGAGAAGACAATAAACTCAACCGCTGCATCAGAATCATTTCGCGCCTGATGTTTCGCTAATGGCGGGATCTCAATCCCTTGCTGGGCAGCAATGTGCTGCTTTTCACCTTCCAGCTCCATTGTCAGCACGCCGCTGAGCACAAAGAAAAATTGCCGCGAGACGGAGTGATAATGGCGCTGCTCCTGTGTCCCTGCGGGCATTTTCTCATGAATGATCATCATCTCTGGCCGCTTCACCAGGTACCAGCCGTCGCACCCCTCGCCCCAGTTATAGTGCTCGGCATTCTCTTTTGAAATCATTTACTTCTCCTGGTGTATACCTCTTTCCCTACCGTTATACCCATCATCGACGCCCGGCATAAGCTGCCTGAATTAGCGGGCGCACTTTCGCGATCCAATTACGCAGAGGATAACCCCCAGCGTCACCAGTAACATTAGCGGGCTGACACGCTCGTTGAGCAGCAGGGCGGAGAGGGCAAGACCGAAAAAGGGCTGCAACAGCTGTAGCTGGCCGACGGCGGCAATCCCGCCGCGGGCGAGGCCGTTGTACCAGAAGATGAAGCCGATCAGCATGCTGAAGAGCGAGACGTAGCCTAGTGCGCACCAGGCTTGCGCGCTGATATCAACAAGCGTTGCGGGTTGCGTCAGCCAGGCGGCGGGCAGCATCACCGGAAGCGACAGGATCAGCGCCCAGCAGATCACCTGCCAGCCACCAAGCGTGCGGGTTAAGGCTGCTCCTTCGGCATAGCCCAGCCCGCACACTACCACTGCTGCCAGCATCAGCAGATCGCCGGTCAGCGAAACGGCATGACTCTGCGCCAGCGCGAAGGCCACCACCAGCAGGCTGCCAAGCAGTGAGAAGAGCCAGAAGGCGCGCTTTGGCCGCTCGCCGCCGCGCAGCACCGCAAAAATCGCCGTGCAGAGCGGCAGAAGGCCGAGAAAGAGAATCGAGTGGGCGGAAGTGACATGCTGTAACGCCAGCGCCGTCAGAAGCGGAAAACCAATCACCACGCCGCAGGCGACGATCAGCAGGGGGAAAAGCTGCGCGCGCTGCGGGCGCGGTTCGCGCAAAACACAAACAAGGAGAATCGCCAGCAATCCGGCGAGCGAGGCGCGCAGAAAAGTGAGGAAAAAGGGCGACATCTCCAGCACGGCGATGCGCGTGGCGGGTAACGAGCCGCTGAAAATCACTACCCCCAGCAGGCCGTTGAGCCAGCCTGCCAGCGCAGAGTGCGTCGGTTTGTTTAGCGCGGAATTTGCCATCTTGACCTCGTTATCACTGATTAGTGGGAGCTTGAGCATTGATGGGCTGAATGGTAGGTTGAGGCATTTACGACAATCAAATTATTGTCATGGATACATTCGATGAAAGCGCGCTACAAACAGCTGGTTGATCGCTTCGCTGTGCAGATCCGTACCGGCGAGCTGCCGCCCGGCACGCGTTTACCAACGCACCGCTGCCTCGCCGGGCAGGAACATATTTCGCTGGCGACCGCCACCCGCGTCTATCGCGAGCTGGAAGCGATGGGGCTGGTCAGCGGTGAAACCGGCCGCGGCACCTTTGTCAGAGAGATTGCCCTTCCTCCCGGTCACGGTATCGATCAGCTTGCCGTCGCCAGCGACGTGCTGGATCTCAACTTCAACTACCCGGCGGTGAGCGGGCAGGGCGAGCTGCTGCGCGAGGCTCTCAAACGCACGGCAGTGGAGGGCAATATTGAGGCGCATCTGCGTTATCAGCCTCATGGCGGGCGGATCACCGAACGAGAGGTCTTCGCCGCGCACTTCACGCAGGGCGCGTTTCGCCCGATGGCTGAAAATCTACTGCTGGTGAATGGCGCGCAGCACGGCTTGACCATTACGGTTATGGGGCTGCTTAAACCGGGCGATGTGGTGGCGGTGGACGCGCTGACCTATCCCGGTTTTAAGGCGCTGGCCGCGCTTTATCATCTGGAGCTGGTGGCAATTCCGGCAGCGCAGGATGGCCCGGATCTGGCCGCATTGCACCAGCTCTGCCAGCAGCGGCGTATTCGCGCAGTGTATACCATGCCGACAATGCATAACCCGCTGGGCTGGGTGATGAACAGCCCGTCGCGCAAAACGCTCGCCGCTATTGCCCGTGCTCACGATCTGTTGCTCATTGAAGATGCCGCCTACGCCTGGCTGGTTCGCCGCGCGCCGCCGCCGCTCGCCTGTTTTGCGCCGGAAAGGACGGTTTATGTCAGCGGATTTTCAAAAAATGTAGCGACCGGCCTGCGGGTCGGAGCGGTGATCTGCCCGCCTGAACTGCGGCCTGCGCTGGAACGGGCGATCCGTGCTACGACGTGGAATGCGCCGTCGCTCATGACCTCACTGGTCAGCCACTGGATAGAGGAGGGGACGGTGGGCGATCTCGAAAAACGTAAGCGGGAAGATGCCCGGTTGCGCCAGCGCATGCTGCGAGAAACGCTGGCCGGTCTGCCGTGCGTAACCCACCCCGACTCTTACTTTGCCTGGCTGCCGCTCTCTGAGGAGTCGCGCGCCGATCGGGTAGTCAAGCAGCTGATGGATAACAACATCTCCCTCTCGACTGCGGAACCCTTTTGCACGGCGGCATCGACGCCGCAGGCGCTGCGCGTAGCCCTCGGTTCGGTCGCTATCGACACCCTGCGCGGAGCGCTGCTGACCATCCGCGAAGCGATAGAGTATGAAGCGAGCCGCTAGCGGCGACTCTCCTCCAGCCAGCGCATCAGCGCGTTAAGCTTGGCGGTGAAGTGCGCCGTGTCATCCTCTGGCGTATGGCACTGTTGCAGCAGCCAGCCGATGGCCTGCTGCTGCTGCGGAAAGCGCTGTACAACACGGCTGGCATACTCCTCCAGCGTCTCGGGCCAGCCGTTATCCTCTGCGCGGCGTAACAGATTGGTTGCGCGCAGCAGTTTACGCGCCGCCGCCCGCTGAAGCAGCCGTGCATCGCTCGCCGCTGCCAGCTGCTGAAGGTAGCCTTGCAGGACGGGAATGAAATCACCGTTTACCGCCACGGCAATCTCGCGCGAGGGGGTAAACGGTGAAAAACGGCTCGCGAGATCCTCCCCTGACACGCAGCGGCAGTGGTGCTTAAGCCAGTAACCCCAGCTGAAGCGGTTTTCGTCGGCCAGCGCCTCTGCCAGCGTGCCGCAATCAAAATCGACTTTGCTGATAACCGGATGCTGCGTCTGCACATGCTCCGCAATCGCCCGAAGGCTATCGCGTTCCGCCGCGTTCAGCGCGCGCCGGGTAATCAGGCAGACGTCGAGATCCGAGACCCCTGCCACCGCCGCACCTTTCGCCACGCTGCCGTAGAGGTAAATGCTGTGCACCTGCGCGTCGAACCGGGCGTGGAGCAGGCCGATCACCTCATCGACCACCGGGCGAAACGCCGGTTGCAGCGGGGTGTCGGGTAAACAGGCGATAAAGCCGTCGGCATCAACCATCGAAAGCGCCTCCGCTACAGCACGCTGATCTGCAACTGTTTGAACAGAGCGCTCATCTTCTCATCGAGCGGCTCATCGACCAGCAGCGTGCTGGCGAGCGTCAGATCACCGATGCCAAAAGCCGAAGCGGAGTTGATCTTCTCCGGCGACGCCAGCACCACGGTTTCCGCCGCGCGCTCCGAAAGTGCGCGCTTCACGCAGGCCTCTTCATAGTTGCCGGTGGTAAAGCCTGCCTGCTCATGCACACCGGTGACGCCCATAAAAAAGAGGTCAGCATTGATGCGGCGAATGGACTCAATCATCGATGCGCCCACGGTGACCATCGAGTGTTTATATAACTGACCGCCGATAACGATCACGTCCACATTTGGCAGGTTAATCAATCCGGCAGCAATGGTCGGGCTATGGGTGACCACGGTAAAGGCCAGATCCGGTGGCAGCAGGGTGACCATCTCTTCCGAGGTGGTACCGCCGTCGATGATGACGATATTGCCCGGCTGAATAAGATTGACTGCTTTCTGCGCGATGACGCGTTTTGCATGAATGTTCACGCTTTTGCGTACTTCAAATGGCGCAATCGCCGCCGACACCGCCAGCGCGCCGCCGTGCACCCGTTGCAGCAGGCCATCTGCCGCTAACTCCCTTAAATCGCGGCGAATAGAGTCTTCAGAGATAGCAAAGTGCTGGCTTAATTCACGGGACAAGACCTGCTTATCACGCGCCAGCATCTCAAGTATCTTCTGCTTACGTTGACTGGATAACACGTTTTCCCCTTACACGGTTGATCTTGATCTTGCACGATTATGCATGTTAGCGTGCCGGTTGTCAGCCTGACGATCCTAATTTTACGCAGTTTACAGGGGAAACCATGCACGCCATGCTTATTTTAATTGCCGGACCCGTACGCAGCGGCACCAACGGTGATGATGCGTTAATCAAACAGAATCTGGATGCCATGACGCGAGTTGCCGCGAAGGTGTTCGAAAAAGGCCATACGCCGGTGATTGGCGAATGGCTGGCGATGCCGCTGGCGGAAGCTGCAGGGTCGAAGAAGATTGGCGATGAGATTAGCCAGACCTTTTTGTACCCCGTCGCCCATCGCCTGATTCAACACTGCGATGCCATTTTACGCCTGCCCGGCGACTCAGCGGGTGCCGATAACGATGTGCGCATCGGGCGCGAGCGGGGTCTTACCATTTACAGCGCCGTTGATGAGATCCCTGCTGGCGAAACGCGGGAGTCATCTCCGGCTTAACGAAACGGGATGTAATGGAAATCAACATCATGGGGTTTATCCCCGTGCTTTTACCCGTCGCGCTCTCTCCGGGCGCGAGTTTTACCCTCGCGATGAACAGCGCGCTGGCCGGCGGGCGGGGTGGGTTGCTGCGCACGCTGGCGGGCACCGCGCTCGGCATTTACACCCATGCGCTGCTGATTGGCCTTGGGGTGACGGCGATCCTTGTCTCCTCTCCTGCGCTGTTTAACGTCCTGAAATATGCGGGGGCGGCGTATCTGATGTGGCTTGGCGTGCAACTGATCCGCAGCGGGTTAAAGACGAGTGAGATGACACTACGCGCGGACGGACCGACGGTGACGCTGAAAGAGGCGTGGCTGGCAAACGTGCTCAACCCGAAAGCGATCGTTTTTTATCTCACCGTGGTGTCACAATTTGCCGGCAGCCGCGGCGATGTCAGCCACTATCTGCTGCTGGCCACCGTGCATGTGCTGGTGATGGGCGCATGGCTGATTGCGTTGAGCAACATGCTGGTCTTCTCGGCGAAAAAAGCCAATCCGGCACGGCTCAAAAAAGGGGTAAATGTGGTGGGCGGCGCGCTGTTACTCATCTTCTCCGCCCTTTCACTGCTGCACTGAACGTAGAGCTTCTGTTCAAAATGCGCCGCGGCAAGGCAGATTTTGGTAGGGTGCAAAGCGGCCTCGCAGCCTTATTGGCGCGTCGCTTTCCGGTATGATGGCAGAGATTTTTACCTCGCCTGCAGGAGAGCGGATGAAGACCTTAACTGAACTTATCGATGTGCACGATCCCGGCTGGGTGGTGGTGCAGGAGTGGCTTAACGCGGCCAGCAACCCTTACGAGGTGCTGGCGAAAGATGAGGCCCGCGCCGAACAGGCGCTGCTGCAACTGCAGGTCACCACCCGCTCGCCGCTGGGAGCGCTGGTGTATGAAACCGGCGGGCTGCTGATTGATGATGGCTGGCTGCGTATCCTCGGCTCCGGCAGTGCGCGGCTGGCGCGTGACCCGATGAGCTGGACACAAACGGCGACAGACGCGGGATCTTTCGCTGCCTTACTGATTGCCGATGATGCGTCGGGTGGCTTTTTTGCCCTCAACGGCGGCGGGCTTGGAGAGGATATCGGCAACGTCTACTACTTCGCGCCGGATGCGCTGGCCTGGGAAGGGCTGGAAGTGGGCTACTCCGCGTTTGTTGAGTGGGCGCTGTGCGGCGATCTAGCGCTCTTCTACCAGACGGTGCGCTGGCCCAACTGGCGGGAAGAGGTGCGAACGCTCGGCGGCGAGCAGGTTTACGCCTTCTTTCCTTTCCTCTGGACCGAGCCAACGCTTTCGGTTAATGAACGCAAACGTACGGTGACGCCGATTGAGGAGCAGTGGCGGCTCGCACAGGAGGTGGCAGGGAGCCACCCGGAGTCGTAAAAGGGCAGGGCAGCAACATCCGCTGCCGCTTCCCTGTTGCAATCAATAATGATTCCCATTAACGTCTCACCCCTGATGTTATCTTCAGCCCGCGCGGCTGATGTACAGGGAGAATGGGTTCATGCTTTACCGTTTTCACGCCGTGCGCCTGGCGGCGCTGCTTCTGCTGCTTGCCTGGCAAACAGCTTATGCGAGGCCGGATATGGCGCCGCTCGGGCCCAACATCGCCGATCGCGGCTCTGCTTACTATCACTTTACGCAAAAACAGTTCGATTCCCGGGATGGTAAACGTCACTACAACGTGTGGACAGGCGTACCCAATAAAAGCGCACCGCCCGGCGGGTTCCCGGTGCTCTATATGCTGGATGGCAACGCGGCGATGGATAAGCTTTCGGAGGCGTTTTTACAACAACTCTTCGCTGCCAATCCGCCGGTGCTGGTGGCGGTCGGGTATCAAACCGATCTGCCATTCGATCTCGATAGCCGGGCGTATGATTACACGCCGCCGGGCACCGACACGCAGCAGCTGCGCGGCAGAGCAGGCGGTGGCAGTAACGCCTTTCGCCAGCTTCTGGAAAAGAGCATCGCGCCAGCGGTTGAAAAGGGGATTGCTATTAACCCGGCGCAGCGCGGGTTGTGGGGGCACTCCTACGGCGGGCTGTTCGTGCTGGAGAGCTGGCTCTCCTCCTCCTTTTTCACCACTACTTTTTCCGCCGTGCCTTCGCTGGCGCGCAATGATTTTCAGTTGCTGAAAACGATGGAAGCGGTCTCGCCGCAGCAGGCGGTGGGCAAGCACCTTTACCTGATGGAGGGGGACGGGGATCGCCGCGCGCAGGATGAGAACAGCGAGTCTGGCGTGCTGCCGCGCGTTCGCAGCACCCTTGCGCAGCTTGATCAGCATGGCGTCCCGGCTACTTACCGCTTATTCCCCGGCCTGACGCACGGGGCGATGTTCGCCACCTCGCTACAGGCGGCGTTACTTCAGCTCTCGCAGGCGGAGAAACAGCCGCTCTGATTATGCCGCCGGGTTATCGCGCCCGGCGGCAGTGAACGTTACTGATGACCAGTAGCCGTTTCCGGTGTGCTCGCGTTTTGCCCAGCCTGCCTTTTCCAGCTCGCGCGCAATCAGCCGGTTGATCACCCCGTGCCCCATGCTGAGCACGCGCTCATGCTGCTGCGCATGGGCGATCAGCGTAAGCGCCATTTTCTCTGCCCGCTGCATCGTCTGCTTTTTGGATTCCGGCCCGGCCAGCGCGCCGCTGAGCCAGCAGAGGCGAAACAGCACCAGCCACGCCTGCGGCGAGAGGCGAAGCCAGGGGAGGTTAAATACCGGCAAGGGCGCTTCACGCAGATCGTCGGCAATCAGATCGGGGGTGAGGTTCATCGCCTGTAGCGACGCACGGGCGCGCGGCAGCGGGCTGCTGATAACAAAAGCGTGGCGTTTATCCGCCAGAACGGCGTGGCAATCGGGTTCGCCAGTGACGCCCGAGGCATCATAGCCTGCAATCCAGCCGGACATGTCCGTGGCTTTGACCCGTGCGGAACCCTGCTGAGCGCTGAATTCAGGCTCGCCATGACGCATTAAAACTATCTCCATTTACGCTCCTGTGCGTTTTAGCCCTGTGCTTTACGGTAATGGGCTTCCATCTCATCCAGCGCGGCCTGGTTCTCCAGCCCCCACTGGTACATCTGCTCAATCGGCCCGGCGAAGGTTTTGCCAAGCGGCGTGAGGCGGTAATCGACTTTCGGCGGGACAATGTCATAAACGTGGCGGGCGATCAGGCCGCGCTGCTCCAGCTCTTTTAGCGTCTGGAAGAGCATTTTTTTGGAGATCCCCTGCAGGCTACGCTGCAACTCGCCGGTGCGGGCGCGCTCATCAGGCCAGTGGTAGAGTGCATGCAGCACCATCGTGCTCCACTTGACCGAGAAGAGGTCCATCAGGCGGCGCGGCGGCGAATCCGCGTAGAAAAAGAGTTTGCCGTCAACCCAGGCTGGCATAAAAAGCCCTCATCTGTGGTCACCAAATGGTAACTACTATCAATTGTGAACCTTGCGGACTATAGTCTGCCGCCTTCACGCTATTAACGCCAGCCCAACCTGGAGGCCTTATGAAAATCAATGCACTGGTCGCGGTCGATGCCGCAAAACCGCTGACGTCCGGCGACATTACCCTTCGCCCGCTGCAAAACCAGGATGTCAAAATCGACATTCTTTACTGCGGCGTCTGCCACTCCGATCTGCATATGGCGCGCAATGAGTGGGCGGTAAGCCGCTATCCGCTGGTGCCGGGGCATGAGATAGTCGGCCGCGTCAGCGCCACCGGCACGGGCGTGTCGGCCTTTCAGGTCGGCGATATTGTGGGTGTCGGGGTGATGGTGGATTCCTGCCGTGAATGCCACTTCTGCAAACAGCATGAAGAGCAGTATTGCGAAGCGGGCTTTACCGCCACCTATAACGGGATTGATAAATACACCGGCGAGAGCACCTGGGGCGGTTACGCCGAGAGCGTCATTGTCGATCAGGATTTTGTCGTCTCGGTGCCGCACAACCTACCGCTGGCGGGCGTTGCGCCGCTGCTCTGCGCAGGCGTTACCGTCTGGTCGCCGCTGCGCCACTTCAACGTTAAAGCGGGTGATGCGGTGGGCGTTGTCGGCCTCGGCGGGTTAGGGCATATGGCCGTTAAGCTGGCGAGCGCGATGGGTGCCGAAGTAACGCTGTTTACCACCTCGCCGGAGAAGGGCGAAGATGCCCGCCGTCTCGGCGCAAAACGCGTGGTTGTTTCGCGCGATGCCGCGCAAATGGCTGCCTGCCACACCTCGCTGGATTTCATTATCGATTGCGTCGCGGCACCGCACGATCTCGACCCCTACCTGGCGACGCTGAAAACCAACGGCCGCCTGGTGCTGGTGGGTATTCCCGATCAGCCCCATGCGTCACCCAACATCACGCCGATGGTGTTTCGCCGCTTAAGCATCAGCGGCTCGTCGATTGGCAGCATCCGTGAGACGCAGGAGATGCTCGATTTCTGCGGCCAGCACGGCATCACGGCGGATGTGGAGATGATTGGCGGTGAAGCGATCGAAAGCGCTTTCGCCCGCATGTTGAAAGGCGATGTGAAATACCGCTTTGTTATCGATATGCAGGCTACGCGCTGGTAAACCGCCAGCTTTACACAGGCGCGACGTGCTCCTGCGGTACCCAGCCGAGGTCGCCGTCCGCTTTTTCTGCCAGATACCAGCCGTTAAGGCTCTGATGCACCGTAAGTTGCTCACCGGTTTGCACGGTGAGTTCGTGTGCGCAGTAGGGCTGCTGGCAGACACCTTGATGGGCGCTGACTGGCGTAAAGAGCTGCTGCGGCGCCCAGCCCGCTTTTCCCGACTCTAATGTCACCCAAATCCAGCCGCGCCATTGCAAATCGCAGTGACTAATTTGTGCTCTTTCCCCCTCGCGGATAGTCAGCGGATCGGGATAGGCCGAGCGATAGTCACGGATTACTTTTACGGTGGTTTGCAGCGGGTAAGAGACTGCTTTCATTCTCCTTATCTCCTGACGTCGCGAAGCGCTTTTATAACAAGCGAAACGGCAGCCCAGCCCAGTGCTGGCGCGGCCTGTGTAAAAGATCGTCAAAAGAATAATATTATTGACCAAAGCCATGCTTTTGGTCAAAAAGCGGCCATACTATTGATCTGCCCAATGGCTGACAAGGGAGGTAAAAGTATGACCGCTGATGAACTCGCTCGTCGTTTATTAATGAAGTTGATGACTGCCAGAACAGACCTTGCGGCCTATATCCAGATGCGCAAAGCGAAAGGGTATATGTCGGTCAACGAAAACGATCGTCTGCGTGAGATGTTTTTTGCCCTGGCGCTGGAGATCCGCGATAAAAGCGAAAGACTGCAAGAGATACAGGATCGCGATACGCGCAGCGCCATGTACAGTGCTGAAGAGGCGCTCTCTTCCGCCGCCGTTTCACTGATGACCGGGCGAAGAGATTGCGCCAATTTCATCTCCGTGAACGTCGACAAGCTGGAGCGTTCGCTCAACATTCTCGATTACAGTCTTCAATACCTGAATGAGCACTCTCCGCTGGCTGAAGCGTGAGCCGCTTCCGCACCCAGAATCATAAGGGGAGCCCGCTCCCCTTTATGCTTAAGCTTTTGTAAAAGCAAACCCAGCCGCGAAATCGATGGCTAACCTTTATCCAGGCTTACCGCTTAATAAAGGAGTGCCGTATGCGCCATCTTCCCCTGTCATTACTTTTTCTCTCAACCTCTGTGCTCGCCGCCCCGGCTGTGGTCAACGTCGATGTCCTGCAAACAAAACTCGAGCACCCCTGGGCCCTGGCCTTTTTACCCAATGACGGCGGAATGCTCATCACCCTGCGCGGCGGCGAGCTGCGCCACTGGCAGGCGGGCAAGGGGCTTTCCGATCCGATAAGCGGCGTGCCAAAAGTGTGGGCGCAGGGTCAGGGGGGCTTGCTGGATGTGGCGCTGGCACCTGATTTTGCCTCATCAAGGCGCGTATGGCTGAGCTATGCCGAAGCGGGACAGGATGGCAAAGCGGGTACCGCCGTCGGCTTTGGTCGCCTGAGCGACGATGGTAAACAGCTTGAGCACTTCCAGACCGTTTTCCGCCAGCAGCCAAAACTCTCGACCGGTAATCACTTTGGTGGCCGCATGGTGTTTGATGGCAAAGGCTATCTGTGGATAGCGCTGGGTGAGAACAATCAGCGGCCGACGGCGCAGGAGCTGGATAAGCTGCAGGGCAAGCTGGTGCGGCTGACGGATCAGGGCAAGGTGCTGGAGGATAACCCGTTTGCAGGCAAGCAGGGTGCTCGGGCAGAGATCTGGTCTTACGGCATTCGTAATCCACAGGGGATGGCGATCAACCCGTGGAGCCAGGCGCTGTGGCTGAATGAGCACGGCCCGCGCGGCGGGGATGAGATCAACGTGCCTGAAAAGGGTAAAAATTACGGCTGGCCGATTGCCACCTGGGGCATCAACTACAGCGGGCTGAAGATCCCGGAAGCGAAAGGCGGCATTGTCGAGGGGACCGAACAGCCAATTTTCTACTGGAAGGAATCCCCGGCCGTCAGCGGCATGGCTTTTTATAATTCGGACACCTTCAAGCAGTGGAAGAACAAACTCTTTATCGGCGCGCTGAAGGATAAGGATGTCATTGTGATGAGCGTCGATGGCAACAAGGTGAGCGAAGATGGCCGCATTCTCGGCGATCGTAACCACCGTATCCGCGATGTGCGCGTTGGCCCGGATGGGTATTTATATGTCTTAACCGACGAGAGCAACGGCGAGTTGTGGAAGATGAGTCCGGCATCGTAATCGCGCCGTGTTATTGCCGGATGGCGCGCAGTTATCCGGTGTAGGCCAGGTGCGGTTTGTCTTGCCGGATGGCGCTGGCGCTTATCCGGCCTACGCGATCGCAATCACCGTATCCGCGATGTGCGCGTTGGCCCGGATGGGTATTTGTATGTCTTAACCGACGAGAGCAACGGCGAGTTGTGGAAGGTGAGTCCGGCATCGTAATCGCGCGTGTTATTGCCGGATGGCGCGCAGTTATCCGGTGTAGGCCTGGTGCGGTTTGTTTTGCCGGATGGCGCTGGCGCTTATCCGGCCTACGCGATCGCAATCACCGTATTCGCGATGTGCGCGATGGCCCGGATGGGTATTTGTATGTCTTAACCGATGAGAGCAATGGCGAGTTGTGGAAGGTGAGTCCGGCATCGTAATCGCGCCGGGTGAGTGCCGGATGGCGCTAACGCTTATCCGGCCTACGAAAGCATGGTGCACGCGTAGGCCGGATAAGGCGGAGCCGCCATCCGGCAATCAAGCCGTCACGTTACCGGGATCATCACGTTATGGCGAAACGCCGGGCGCTCGCAAAGCTGCGCGTACCAGCGCTGCAAATGCGGGTGCGGCGCCCAGCTCAGGCCGGGAATATTAAACAGGTTATAGATAAACGGGGCGACGGCGATATCGCCACAGCCAAACGCTTCGCCCGAGAGCCATGGCGTATTGGCCAGTTCATTATCAAGCAGCTGTAACGCACCATCGAGCGCCTCTTTTGACGACGCAATCACCGCCTGATCGCGCTTTTCTGGTGCCGTTCGTACCAGGTTCATCAGCAGTGGGCTGTGCTTGGGTGCCAGCATACTCAGCGACCAGTCCATCCACTTATCACCCTGCGCCCGCGCGGCTGGTGACTCCAGCCACAGGCGGCTCTGACCATACTGCGCGACCAGGTAACGAACAATGGTGTTCGATTCCCACAGCACGGCACCGGTTTCGTCGTCGCGCAGCAGCGGCACCAGTCCGTTAGGGTTCATCGCCAGATATTCAGGATCGTGATTAACGCCGAACTCCCGGCCCGCCAGAATGTGCTCATATGGCAGCTCCAGTTCATCCAGCAGCCAGCGCACTTTTTTGACATTCGTCGAATTATTCCGTCCCCACAGCGTGATCATTTTTACCCCCGTGCAAAAGTGTGTTTCAGTGAATCTATCGTGGGCGAAACTTAACGTTCTGGCAACGACTTAGAAAAATAATGCACAACAGGCGCGCAACAGGCTGTTATTGCGTAAACTTTAAAAACTTTACCCAGTAGCGGTTTTTTTCGTTTCGTTTGTGCGTTATTACTCACCGTTTGTTACGGCACGGTGATGTGACGTTTTATTGAAAGGATACTCGGGTGGCTTATATGACGCAGTTCTCTCTATCCCTTCGCGGCCTGGCAGCAGGATCCGCGCTGTTGTTTCTCTTCTCCCCTTCGTTATATGCAGTGGAACAAACGCCTGCCGCGCCCCCGGTCGATGCCCGTGCGTGGATCCTGATGGATTACGCCAGCGGCAAAGTGCTGGCCGAGGGCAACGCCGACGAAAAACTCGACCCTGCCAGCCTGACCAAACTGATGACCAGCTATGTGGTCGGCCAGGCGCTGAAAGCGGGAAAAATTCACCTGACCGATACCGTCACCGTTGGCAAAGATGCGTGGGCGACCGGCAACCCGGCGCTGCGCGGCTCGTCGCTGATGTTCCTGAAGCCGGGCGACCATGTATCTGTGGCGGACCTGAATAAAGGGGTCATTATTCAGTCCGGCAATGACGCCAGCATCGCCATTGCCGATTATGTTGCTGGGAGCCAGGACTCCTTCGTCAGCCTGATGAACAGCTATGCGCAAAAGCTCGGCCTGACCAATACCACCTTCAAAACCGTCCACGGGCTTGATGCGCCGGGGCAGTTCAGCACCGCGCGCGATATGGCGCTGCTCGGCAAAGCGCTGATCCACGACGTGCCGGACGAGTACGCGATCCATAAAGAGAAAGAGTTCACCTTCAATAAGATCCGCCAGCCCAACCGCAACCGGCTGCTGTGGAGCACCAGCATGAACGTGGACGGCATGAAAACCGGCACCACCGAGGGGGCGGGTTACAATCTCGTCGCCTCGGCAACTCAGGGCGACATGCGCTTGATCTCCGTGGTGCTGGGGGCGAAAACCGACCGCATCCGCTTTAATGAGTCAGAAAAACTGCTCACCTGGGGTTTCCGCTTTTTCGAAACGGTGACGCCGGTGAAATCTGACGCCACCTTTGTCAGCCAGCGCGTCTGGTTTGGCGACAGCAGCGAAGCGAAGCTTGGCGCGGGCGAAGCAGGCTCAATCACCATCCCCAAAGGGCAGTTTAAAAACCTGAAAGCGAGCTTCACCCTCAACCAGCCGGAGCTTGAAGCGCCGCTGAAGAAGGGCCAGGTGGTGGGCACCATCAACTTCCAGCTCAATGACAAAACCATTGAGCAGCGCCCGCTGGTGGTGATGGAAGCGGTGAATGAAGCGGGCTTCGTTGGCCGGATGTGGGATTTTGTCCTGCTGAAGTTCCACCAGTGGTTTGGTAGCTGGTTCTCGTAGCCGTGGTGACCGTGCCCGGCGGGCGCGGTCAGTAGAGAAGGGTGATCTGCTCTTTTTTCGCCGCGCTGACCAGGCCATCATCCGGCCGGCGGTCGCTGACAATCACATCGAAACGGTTTAACGCGCCCATGCAGGCCGGGCGCACTTTGCCGAACTTGCTGTGATCGACCACCAGCACATGACGCTGCGCGCTGTTCATCGCCCAGTGTTTTACCGGCAGCTCTTCAAGGTTAAAGCAGGTCGCGCCCTGTTCCGTGTGTACGCCCGCCGCCGAGTAGAAAGCGATGTCCGGGCGCAGGTTGCTCAGGGTTTCATTAAAGTTCAGCGGCTTAAAAATGGCGTTGCTGGCGTGAAACTCCCCACCGCTAAGAATGGCGCGGCACAACGGTTTCTCCTGCAGCGCCAGAAAGGTGTTCAGCGAGTAGCAGACGGCGGTGAAGGGCAGATCCTGAGGCAGCGCGTCGATGATCCACGGCGTGGTGGTGCCGCAGTCAAAAAAGGCCATCTGGTGCGGTTGCAGCAGGGCAGCGGCGAGCTTTGCCGCGCGGCGCTTCTCCTCGACGAGGCGGTTTTTCTGATCGCTTAACAGATAGTGGCTGGCAGAGCGCGGTTCGAGCACAATATAGCCGCCGAGCAGCACTACCGGAGCGCTGTTGGTGCTGAGATCGCGACGAATGGTCATTTCAGAAACGCCAAGCAGGGCGGCCGCCTCTTTCAGATGCAGCTTATCGCTGCGCTTGAGCGCCGCCAGCAGCTGGTTGATCCGCTCGTCACGTCTTGTTTCCATAATTCACCCGAATAAAAGAAAGCCCCGCATAAGCGGGGCCTTTATCTTACCTGCGCCCTGGCGCTTAGTCACGCATCCAGCCGCGACGGATCGGGAAGGCAAAACAGAGGCGATAAATCTGCTGCGCGGCGTGATAAATCTTCTCGCCGAACGCCTGCCACAGAATTTGTGCGCTCAGGCAGCCGCAGATGCCGACCAGCAAACCGCCGAGCATATCCAGCGGCCAGTGGACGCCAAGATAAACGCGCGACCAAGCGATAGCGAACGCCGTCACCATCAGCGCTGCGCCGGACCAGAAACGGTGCCAGGCAAGAAACGCAACGGCAAAGGTGAAGATCACCGTACCGTGATCGCTCGGGAAGGAGTCATCCGCTGCGTGTGGCAGGAAGTTATAACCCACATGATCGACAAAAGGCCTGTCGTGCGGAAAGGTATGGCCTAAAATCCATGAGAGCGAGAGGCTGACGACGATCGCCAGCGCCACTTTGATCACCAACTGACGCTGAGCGCTGACCTGGCTGCGCGGCCCCCATAGCCAGAGACCAACCGCCAGCAGCGGCACGATATTGATCAGATCTTTGGCAACAACGTGGGCGACGGTCAGGAGCCAGGCGGGCGAGTCGGGCGTGGCGTTAATCCAGTAGAACAGGGTGTGATTCAGGCTCTCTAACATAGACAGATTACTCTTTGATGACAGTCCGGATTGATCAAAGCGCTCACCATAAAAGCGGTGCGGCACAGGGTAAAGGGGTTTTGTCTTACTCCGTAGAGAGTTAGACGATTCCTGGTCTCAGAGTACGCCCTGTCACTTAAGCAAACCTTAAACGAGTGAATACGTGCTTTATCTGTTTTTGCGGGAGAATTCACTACCGTCGCGCGATGGCTTTGATTACACTCTGCGCGATTTTTCAAAGGAAGAGATTGCATGCAAAACCATACCCTTTCCGGCCAACGTCTGGGACGACGGGCGCTGTTATTCCCCCTCTGTCTGGTGCTTTACGAATTCTCCACCTATATCGGCAACGATATGATTCAGCCCGGTATGCTAACGGTGGTCGAGCAATATAACGCAGGCATTGAGTGGGTTCCGACCTCGATGACCGCCTACCTGGCGGGCGGCATGTTCTTACAGTGGCTGTTAGGGCCGCTCTCCGACCGCATCGGCCGTCGCCCGGTGATGCTTACCGGCGTGGTGTGGTTTATTGTCACCTGCCTGGCGACACTGCTGGCGCAGAACATTGAGCAGTTTACGCTGCTGCGCTTTTTACAGGGCATTAGCCTCTGCTTTATTGGCGCTGTGGGGTACGCGGCGATTCAGGAGTCGTTTGAGGAGGCGGTCTGTATCAAGATCACCGCCCTGATGGCGAATGTCGCGTTAATTGCGCCCCTGCTTGGCCCGCTGGTGGGCGCCGCCTGGGTGCATGCCGCGCCGTGGGAGGGGATGTTCGTCCTCTTTGCGCTGCTGGCGGCCTTCTCCTTCTTCGGGCTGCAGCGGGCGATGCCGGAGACCGCCACGCGACTCGGCGAGAAGCTGTCGTTTAAATCCCTGTGGCGCGATTACGCCGAGGTGCTGAAAAACGTGCGCTTTGTCGCGGGCGCGCTGGCTATCGGCTTTGTCAGCCTGCCGCTGCTGGCGTGGATTGCCCAGTCGCCGATTATTATCATCAGCGGCGAGCAGCTCAGCAGCTATGAGTACGGCCTGTTGCAGGTGCCGATTTTCGGCGCGCTGATTGTGGGCAACCTGGTGCTGGCGCGGCTGACTTCGCGGCGCACCGTGCGCGCGCTGATCATTCTTGGCGGCTGGCCGATTGTGGCCGGTCTGCTACTGGCGGCGGTTGCCACGTTTGCCTCTTCCCACGCCTATTTGTGGATGACGGCCGGGTTAAGCGTTTACGCCTTCGGCATTGGCCTTGCCAACGCCGGGCTGGTGCGCCTGACACTGTTCGCCAGCGAGATGAGCAAGGGCACGGTGTCAGCGGCGATGGGCATGTTGCAGATGTTTATCTTCACCGTCGGCATTGAGGTGAGTAAACATGCCTGGCTGATCGGCGGCAACGGGTTGTTCAGCCTGTTCAACCTGCTGAACGGTATTATCTGGCTGGGGCTGATGGTGGTGTTTCTGCGCGATAAGCGCATGGGAAATTCGCTGGAGGGATAGGGCGGCAGCCCGCAGGCCGCCGCCGCACTGTTAACCCAGTTCCGCCTGGGCTTGCGGTTCCGGTTTTGCCACCGCGCGCGCCACCAGCGCGGCAATCAGCACCAGGCCAAGCACCACCAGCATCGCGCTGCGCAATCCGTAGTGCTCGCCGAGGAAGCCGAGCAGCGGCGGGCCAACGAGGAAAGCAAGGTAACCCGTTGTTGCCACCACGCTGACGCGCGTCGCGGCATCCGGCCCGGTATCGCTGGCCGCCGAAATGGTCAGCGGGAAGCCGAGCGATGCGCCTAAGCCCCATAAAATGACCGAGAAGCCCGCCACCCAGGCGCTGTCGACAAAAATAATCAGGCCGATACCCAGCGCGCCCATTATCGCGCTGGCGCGCACCACGGCGACGCGGCTGTAGCGGTCGATAAACCAGCCGCCGCAGAAGCGCCCGGTGGTCATGCCGAGCGTAAAACCGGTGTAGATCAGCGAGCCGGAAGTAGGGCTGAAGCCGTGACCATCCACCATCAGCAGCGGTAGCCAGTCGTTAGCCGAGCCTTCAGCGAACGCCATCGCCAGCACCACCACGCCAATTAACAGCAGCTGCGTATCGCGCCAGAAGGGCATCCCTTTTTGACGGTTGGCGTGCTCTTCGGCGCTGTTTTGCCCGGTCCCCTCCGGCACGGCGGAGATCGCCAGAATAATCGGCACAATCGCCACCAGCGCCGCCAGCAGAATGTGCAGATTCGCGCTGATGCCCAGGGCAGTTAACGACATGCCGACGCCTGCGCCAACCAGCGTGCCAAGGCTGTAAAAGCCGTGCATCATCGGCAGAACGGTTTTGTTCATCTCCTGCTCAACCACCGCGCCTTCGATATTCATCGCCACTTCGCCCGCGCCCAGGCTGCCGCCAAAGCAAGCCAGACCAACGGCAAAGAGCAGCGGCGAGGCGAACCACAGGGCGATACTTAAAATCACCATCCCGAGCACCGAGAAGGACATGCTGGCGCGGATCACTTTGCGCGCCCCGAAGCGCTTCACCAGCCAGGCCGATGAGAGAATGCCGCTCATCGACCCGACCGACAGGCCAAACAGCACCGCGCCCATTTCAGCCGTCGAGACCGAGAGCACATCGCGGATCGCTGGCGTGCGCGATGCCCATGAGGCCATTAATAATCCGGGGAGAAAGAAGAAGGTGAACAGCGCCCATAAGCGATGGCGCAGGGCTTTTCGGGAGGCGTTTTCAGTCATAGATTCACATCAAAAAAAGTAAGGTGAAGTAACACTAGCATTTTTTGCGTGGTTACGGTGGCAGGAGGTGAATAACAGCCATGAGGTTAATCAATATAATTAAGAAAATGCATACGGTTATGTTAATGATACATTGGGGTAATAGTTTATTGAGGGAGCAATAAAAGTGAAATTTATCATGCAAACCGCAGTTGCATTGTTGCTGGCAAGCAATGTGAGTTATGCGCAATCCACTACCACCGACAGCTTCACCTATGAAGCGCACGCCCTGGCGTTGCAGAACGAGGGTGAAAAGTGCCAGTTAAGCGTCACTTCACCCGATGGGGCGATAAAGCGTTACGGGCTTGACCTCCGTTCGCCATGCTACTTCCTGTACGGCGCGGGAACGCAACCTAAACATTTCGCCTATCCGCGAGACGGCATTAAGGCGCTGTTTATCATTCTCGGCAACCCGCTTACGGCGGATGAGCAGAAGATCTGGCGAGTTAAAGACGCATCAACCTGCGGCACAAAAGGCTTCGGGCTCTACTTTGATGGTCAACACTTCAGTCTCAGCCGAACCTCACACGAGGGGATGTTGTTATGCCGTGACAGAGGCGTAGACGAAAAAGTTTTTAACACGCTGCGCGATTGATGGCAGGATACCCGCTTCCCGGGCCGCTACGGCCCTTTTTTATGAATTGAGCAAGTGATGCAGGCAGGGAAGGGATGATTATCAACACAGTCATGTGGTTAGCGTCGACGGCAGCGCTTTTTGCGTGGGTATTCAACGTTACCCTCAAAAACACCTTTAAAACCAATGCGAAATACTTCGGGATATTTATTGTGGTGCATCTGGCGCTTAATATCGGTGCGATGGCGCTGAGCAAGCATGGGGTTGTGCTGGTTAAACACCACTCCAGCGCGATGACGGTCACAGCCATGACGATCCTGTTGAAAAGCTATATGGTGCTGATGGCGATTATGGCCCTGAGCTTTTTTATCGCACTCGCGGGCAAAGGCGCAGAGAAAATGACGCAGTTTCACACCACCCATAATGCAGCCAACCTGCACCGTAACCCGCTCAAGTTTTACCTGCGCAACCAGTCAGGGCTTGTTAACGTCTACCGAGGGTTCTTCCTGATAGGTGGGGTTTATATGCTGTGGGCGATGTGGTTTAGGATGAGTTTTTGAAGTTTAGGGCGGCAATTAAGGGTCAATGCCGACTTTTGCCGCCATTGAGTATTGTTAGTGGATACCTTTATTGCTGGCTTCCATATCCATCATAAAACTGGTCATGTAGTCTGGATTGAAATCCATACCCTTAGCTTTCCAGTACGCAGCCCTCTGAATATCACTGACTTTTTGATCCATCATAAAACCAGTCATGTAATCAGGATTGAAGTTGTAACCTTTTGTCTTCCAATAATTTGCTCTTTGTATATCCTCGACTTTTTGATCCATCATAAAGCTCGTCGTAGAGTTTGGATCAAAATCGTAACCTTTTGATTTCCAATACCTAGCTCTCTCAATATCTTTGACTTTCTGATCCATCATAAAGCTAGTTGTATAGTTGGGATCAAAATTGTAACCCTTCCGTTTCCAGTACAAAGCGCGCTGAATGTCCTTCTTTTTTTGAATTTCCATAAAGTCTTCGCCCGGATACGCGTATTGTTTAGTAGGCGAGTTTGAACCCACAAAAGCAGGTGCGGTGGCAGTGGGAATAGATGTGCTGAAACGGCGAGATGGTTTGGTGGTATATTTGTAACTATTTGAATTTTTAGGGTATTCCTTTGTCCCCATTTTTCCTGTATAGGGATTGATATTCCCTCTCGTACTCCAGTTATTATAAAAATTATGGTCCGGTGCAGAGCGGTAATGAGGCTGTACGTAGGTTCCATTACTTCGAAAGTATCCATTAACATGAACGCCTCCCCCTTTGGGATATGCACAAAGGGAGAACAAAGCCGAAAATATTAGGATTAAATAACTGAGAGTCTTTGTTTTTAACATTTGCATCATAAATACCAATAAAAAATAACATTGACGCTGCTAAGTCGGAATATACACACATGTTATCATTTATCTTTATCATATTCATACTAATATTATATTTATTCGTTATTCATCTTGATAAATATATTGAGATGCAGCGCGGCTTCAAGAATAACAAAAGCAATGTGTGCGTAACGCATTGCAAGGGGTCATAATTACGGGCTGCAAGAGTGTATGAATAACAAAGGCGTAATGGTCAATATCCATAACGCCTTTGTTATTAGGTATAAGCCATGAATTTAAAAAATTGACACAAGATATATTAATTCAGGAGTTAGCGTCGGTTTGGCATCCAGGAGCAGGAGGTTGTATCTCTGGTTTTGTTTCATGCAGCTTCAAAATTGGTTTTTTGAAAATATCAGTAAATGAAAAAGCAGCTCTTGCAATGGCTACCAAACCTAATACATGGGTTAGTAAAACAAATGATAATGGATGACTGCTTGCCCATGATGTAAAATTTTTAACTGGCTCTGTGCCATGTATTATGTTGTTGTAAATTAAAGATATTGCATATATGAATACGAATGCAGTTTCAATATTCCATATTGTATTTAATATATTTTTATATGGTTCGTCTTTCTTATTTCTTAACTTAAGTGCGCTAAAAATGCAGCAGAGGAAGAACACCCCGGATATTAACTTGATGGTGAACTTAAATGTTTTATCATCAGTCTGGTTACATGCATAAATTATGACAAGAAGAACAAGTATAAGAGAAAAATAAAATCTCTTTGGAAGATTGAAACGATAGCTCATCAAGTTACTCCTGTTTATTAAGGTTTGTGTCATTCATAAAATAAAAGGGCAGGTATGCTGACTTGATAATAATGCACTGTTTTTAATATGAATGCACAAAGTATCAAAATCATGCGCCCTAATACCAATCTGATTCGCACCAGCACCGTGAACGATATGGACCGGCAAAATAGGTTGTGCCGGGCTACTCGAAACTAACTGGTACCTGGCTTACCTGGCTTACCTGGCTTACCTGGCTTACCTGGCTGACGCTGCGCGCCAGTGGTGGGCGCACATGGTGGTGACCGTCACCGGATGAGCATGTAATGGTGCTGAAGATGAGCAGAAATCTGTAAACCGTTTGTGCGATGCTATGAAAGCGTTTGATTTAATGTGGCAGTAAATTTCAGGCAACAAAAAACCCATCAACCTTGAACCTAAGCGGCGGGGTTGATGGGCTCCACAATCGGGGGACATCAAAGAAAAGCAGTGGCACTAGTTATGACTGACACCCCACAAAAAAGTTCTGCGTATAAGCGAAATATTTCTTAGCTTCGGAGTTATCCGAGCCCTGGCCAGATAATGATGATCAATGTCCCGGCGAGGGTAAGCAGCACGTTGGCGATGGCGTAGGTGCCAGCATAGCCCAGCGCGGGGATGTTGCTGCGCGCGGTATCGCTGATGATCTCCATTGCCGGTGCGCAGGTGCGTGCGCCCATCATCGCGCCGAAGAGCAGGGCGCGGTTCATTTTCAGCACGTAGGCACCGAACAGGAAGCAGATCAGCACCGGCACCAGACTAACAAGTAATCCGGCGATCAGCATCTGTCCGCCCACAACACCAAGGCCGTTGCCGATGCCGCTCCCGGCGCTTAAACCGACCCCGGCCATAAACACCATCAGGCCGAACTCTTTCACCATCATTAGCGCACCCTGCGGAATGTAACCAAACGTCGGGTGGTTCGCGCGCAGGAAGCCGAGCATGATGCCAGCGAAGAGCAGACCGGCGGCGTTACCGACGCCGAAGCTGAAGGAGCTGAACTGGAAGGTGATCATGCCGATCATCAGGCCGACGATAAAGAAGGCGCAGAAGGCGAGCAGGTCGGTCACTTGGCTGTGAATGGAGATAAAGCCGATGCGGTCAGCGATAGTTTTCACGCGTCGCGCATCGCCGCTTACCTGCAACACGTCCCCTTTGTTGAGCACGATATTGTCGTCGATGGGCATCTCAATCTGGCTGCGGATCACGCGGTTAAGGAAGCAGCCGTGATCGGTCAGCTTCAGCTGCGCCAGGCGGCGGCCGACCACATTGTGGTTTTTCACCACCACCTCTTCGGTGACGATGCGCATATCCAGCAGGTCGCGGTCAAACACCTCTTTACCGTTACGGAAGCTCGGGTCGAGGCGCGCATGGGCATCCGGGTAGCCGACCAGCGAGATCTCATCGCCCATCTGCAACACCGCGTCCCCGTCCGGGTTGGCGAGAATACCGTTGCGGCGAATACGCTCGATATAGCAGCCGGTCTGGCGGTAGATCCCCAGCTCGCGCAGATTTTTGCCATCTGCCCAGGCCACCAGTTCCGGCCCGACGCGATAGGCGCGGATCACCGGCAGATAGACTTTGCGGTGAGCATCGGTATCCAGCCCGCGCTCGCGGGCGATCTGCTGGGCGCTGGTCTGCAAATCCTGGTGCTGTAACTTCGGTAAGTAGCGCGCGCCAAAGATCAGGCTCACCAGACCAATCAGATACGTTAAGGCGTAGCCGAGGCTGAGGTTGTCCAGCGCGCTGGCAAGCTGGCTGCTCTCCATGCCCGAGTGGCGCAGCGTATCGCCCGCGCCAACCAGAACCGGCGTCGAGGTCATCGAGCCGGCGAGCATCCCGGCGGTTAAGCCGATATCCCAGCCAAAGAGTTTGCCGAGACCGAGCGCAATCAACAGCGCGCTACCGACTAATACCAGCGCCAGCATCAGGTAATTCTTACCGTCGCGGAAAAAAATTGAGAAAAAGTTAGGTCCGGCTTCGACGCCAACGCAGAAAATAAACAGCATAAAGCCGAGGTTCAGGGCATCGGTGTTAATGCTGAAATGTTGCTGGCCTAATAATAAAGAAACGACTAAAACGCCAATAGAATTACCCAGTTGGATAGATCCCAGTCGTAATTTTCCAAGGCAAAGCCCAAGCGCCAGAACCACAAACAATAACAGTATGTAATTCCCATTTAACAAATCTGCGACGTTTATATTCACGGAGTCTAACTTCTTGTTTACTTGTAAGCTGTTGATAGAAATGGTGATTTGAGCTAGTGTTTTGCCTATGCGCTGGCGGATAAATTAAAGCCGTGCAACACCAGACACCCCGCACAAAACATAAACTGGCCGTTAGTTTAATCTCATTGCATAACAACGGCTAGTGACAATCGTCTGTTTGCACGGGTGCCATTCAGGCAATAATTGCCGCAACGCTTTATCCGTCCGACATTCTTTAAAACGGTGTAAACGTCGATAGAGAAAAAGTCAGGAGGCGTGTTTGAAGAACAGGCGTAGTTGGTTCGGCGTTATCTGCTGTGGTCTCCTTTTTATCGCAATTTGCCTCTCTCTGGTGATGAATATGCAGGGCAAACTGCCCGCGCCTGGCGATCCGGCGACCGGTTTGCTGCTCTTTACCCTGCCAGGCATCCTCGGCGGTCTGGTCTCCCGTAGACGCCGCGCCATCGTGCCGCTGGTGGGCGCGCTGCTCGCCGCACCCCTTTGTTATATTTTGATTCACATTTTATTCACCCCGGTACGCACCTTCTGGCAGGAGGTGGCCTGGCTCTTTAGCGCCATGTTCTGGTGCGCTCTCGGCGGCCTTGGCTGCGATTTCGTTTACCGGATTGCGCGCGCGCGACGGCGCATCTGATAGGTTCTCCGCAACTTCCGCTTACAACGAGCGCAGCGGCTTAGCCTATACTGAACGACTTGTTTAACTGGGGGATTATTCAACATGACACCTACTATTGAATTGCTGTGCGCCCATCGTTCCATTCGCCACTTTACCGATGAGCCTATTACGGACGCACAGCGCGAGGCGATTATCGCCAGCGCACAGGCGGCATCGACCTCCAGCTTTTTGCAGTGCAGCTCCATTATCCGCATCACCGATCCGGCCATGCGCGAGCAGCTGGTGACGTTAGCGGGCGGACAACCGCATATCGCGCAGGCGGCCGAGTTCTGGATCTTCTGCGCCGATTTCCACCGCAACTTTGAGATCTGCCCGGAAGCAAAACCGGGTCTCGCGGAGCAACTGCTGCTTGGCGTGGTCGATACGGCAAT